>CALLOB010000031.1 GCA_938005315.1 uncultured Phycisphaerae bacterium | reverse complement strand
GATCACCCGGAACATCGCCGGCGTGGACGCCGCCGCCCGGCAGACCGCCCAGGGCGCCGCCCAGACCCAGACCGCCGGGCAGGAACTGTCCCGACTGGCCGAGACCCTCCAGGGCCTCGTCGGACAGTTCAAGGTGTGACGGACGCAGGATCGAAACGAGGTAGGTCTTTATGTCGCGATGCAGAGTGCTGCTGGTGGACGACGACGTGGACGTGACCGACATGATCCGTCTGCGCCTGGAACGCGAGTCGATTCCCTGCGACACGGCCGGATCGGCCGAGGCCGCCCTGGAGATGATGCGGCAGAACCTCTACCAGGTGGTCGTGGCCGACATCCATATGCCGGGGATGGACGGCGTGGAGCTGATTTCGGCCCTCAAGCGGATCAGCCCGCTGGTGCAGGTGATCATGCTCACCGCCGACGCCTCGGTGGGAAGGCTGATCGACGCCATGGACCGCGGGGCGATCGACTTTTTCGCCAAGGGCGATTTCCCGCAAATGGTCGATCCGATCCGGCAGGCGCTGGCCCGGGCCAACCGCTGGGCGCGGTGGCTGGGGGTGGAGAAGGCAGCGTGTGCCGGCTGATCGGCCCGGGACAGGACGGAAGCAGGTGACATCGTGAACCCAGATCCGATCCGGGTACTGGTAGTCGACGACACGGTGGTCTACCGCAAGGTGATCACCGACATCCTGACGCAGATTCCCGGCGTGGAGGTCGTCGGCGTGGCCGCCAACGGCCGGATCGCGCTGCAGAAGATCGATCAGCTTTGTCCGGACCTGCTGACGCTGGACCTGGAGATGCCGGAACTCGACGGGCTGGGGGTGCTGCGACATCTTCAGGAGAGCCGCCGGCCGGTGGGAGCGATCATGCTGAGCGCCTTCACCACCGCCGGAGCGGACGCGACCATCGCGGCGCTGAAGCTGGGGGCCTTCGACTTCGTGCTCAAGCCGGCCACCGGCAGCATGACCGAAAGCACCGAGGCCCTGC
The DNA here is from genome assembly GCA_938005315.1 of uncultured Phycisphaerae bacterium. Classification (GTDB taxonomy): domain Bacteria; phylum Planctomycetota; class Phycisphaerae; order UBA1845; family PWPN01; genus CALLOB01. The sequence goes on along the minus strand of CALLOB010000031.1, from coordinate 50,163 downwards.
GTCGCGAGCTGCAGCCCAAGCTGGAGGCCTTCGCCCGCTCCCGCCCGGTTCGCGGCGCGCTCAAGACGCCGCCTCAGCCCCGGCCGACGCCGGTGGCGCCTCCTCCTCCCCGGCCGATCATGCCCGGGCCTGTCGGACGACCGCTGGTAGTGGCCATCGGCATCTCCACCGGAGGCCCGCAGGCCCTCACCGCGATGCTGCCCATGCTCCCGGCAGATCTGGCCGTGCCGGTATTGATCGTCCAGCACATGCCCCCGAAGTTCACCCGGAGCCTGGCGGAGGACCTGAACGCCCGCTGCTCGCTGAGCGTCAGCGAGGGCCGGGAGGGGCAGACGGTCTCGCCGGGCGAGGTGGTCATCGCGCCGGGCGGCTCGCAGATGCGGATCGAGCGGTCGGAGAATCTGCCGGTGGTGCGGATCACCGATGATCCGCCGGAGAACAGTTGCCGGCCGTCGGTGGACTACCTGTTCCGCTCGGTGGCCCACGAGTTCGGGGGGCAGGCCGTGGGAGTGATCATGACCGGCATGGGCAGCGACGGGACGCTGGGCTGCCGTCTGCTGAAGCGCCGCGGGGCGACCATCATCACCCAGGACGAGGCCACCTGCGTGGTCTACGGCATGCCCCGGGCCCCGGCCGAGGAAGGCCTGTCCGACATCGTCGCGCCGCTGAACCGCATCGCCCCGGAAATCGTCCGTCTGGTCGGCAAAGGAGCCCCGGTATGCAGGTGACGGCCGAGGACCTCAAGGTGCTGTCGCGACTGGTGGACGACCTCTGCGGCGTGGTCATCGACGAGTCGAAGGGCTACCTCGTCGAGAGCCGCCTTTCGAGCGTCGCCGAGGAGGCCGGCTGCAAGAGCTTCAGCGAGCTGTACTACAAGGCCCGCTACGAGAACGACAAGACCATCCAGTCGAAGATCATCGATGCGATCACCACCCACGAGACGCTCTTCTTCCGCGACAACTCGCCGTTCGAGGCCCTGCAGCACAAGGTCCTGCCGGAGCTGATCGACGCCCGCGAGAAGACGGCCGCCCCGCGCCGCCTTCGGATCTGGTCGGCGGCCTGCAGCACCGGGCAGGAGCCCTACAGCGTGGCGATCATCCTGTCCGAGCTGATTCCCAACATCGCCTCCTGGGATATCAGGATCCTCGCCACGGACATCTCGGACGCCGCGATCCGACAGGCCAGCCTGGGCTTCTATCGCGAGTCGGACATCAGGCGGGGCATGCGCCAGGAGATGCTGGATCGCTACTTCACCCGCCAGGGCGACGGATGGAAGGTCCAGGACGCCATCCGGGCGATGATCAGCTACCGTCGACTCAACCTGCTGGAGCCTTTCCGCGGAATCGGACCGTTCGACATCATCTTCTGCCGCAATGTGGCCATCTATTTCACCCGCGAGGCCCGGGCCGACCTGTTTAACCGCCTGTGCGCCGAGCTCTCGCCTGACGGCTATCTCTTCGTGGGGTCCTCCGAGTCCCTGACCGACCTGGGGCCGCGGTTCACCCCCCAGCACCACTGTCGCGCGGTCTTCTACCAGCCCAACCGCCCCACCGCCCCCAGGGCCGCCGCCGGAATCGGAGCCGTGCCGGTCGGCGCCCGGTAGGAACAGCTCATGCACGAGGAACCTCCAGCTGTCCATGGAATCCCCGCCGAACCGGACGTCGGCGGCCGGGATCCCGAGGCCTACATCCTGGCGATCGAGGCCTCCGGAGCGGCCGAGTGGGTCTGGGATGTCGTCAGCGGTCATGTGCGATTCAGCGAACGGCATGCACGGATACTCGGGTGCGAACTCCGCGATCTGCCGCCGCACTACACGACCTGGGAACAGCTGGTCCATCCCGACGACCGCCCGGCGGTGCTGGAGAAGCTGCAGGACCATCTGGAGGGTCGAACGCCGGTGTTCGACTCCGAACACCGCATGCGACGCAAGGACGGCACCTGGGTCTGGACGCACGCCCACGGCCGCGTGCTCCGGCGAGACGCCGACGGGCGGCCGCTCCGCATGGCCGGCACGGACATCGACGTGACCGCCCGGCGTGAAAACGAGCAGCGCATCCGCGAAAACGAAGCCCGCCTCCGTGCGATTGTCGACCACGTGCAGGCCGGCATCATCCTTGTGGATGCCGAAACGCATCGCATTCTCGAAGTCAATCCCGTCGCCGCCCGCTGGATCGGGCTGCCGGCCGGGAGCATCGTCGGTCGCGTCTGCCACTCGTTCGTCTGCCCGGCCACCGAGGGCCGCTGCCCGATCACCGACCTGGGGCAACGGATCGATACCTCCGAGCGGATCCTGCTGACGGCCGGCGGCGAGACGGTGCCGATCATCAAGACGGTCGTGCCGGTCGCGCTTCACGGCCGACCGGTCCTGCTGGAAAGCTTCGTCGACATTCGCGACCGCAAACGCATCGAAAGCGAACAGAACGACCGTCTGGCCAGGCTCCAGCGTCAGCAGTCGGTGCTGGCCGAAATCAGCTGCGATCCCTCGGTGGCCGGCGGCGACCTGGCGCGAGTCCTGCCTCTCGTCGCGGAACGGGCCGCCGCGTGCCTGCAGGTCGCACGGCTCTCGATCTGGCTGCTCGGCCCCGACCGGCGGGAGCTGCGCTGCTGCGAGCTGTATCAGGATCCTCCGGGGCGGCATTCTCAGGGCGAGGTCCTTCCCGCAGAACAGGTCGCGGATCTGCTGAGAACTCTGGAGACCACGCGGATCATCGAATCCGCCGACGCCGTCGCCGACGAACGCCTCAAGGACGTGGTCGAGTCCCACCTGCGTCCCAACCGCATCTCGTCGCTGCTGGCCGGCGCCGTCCGCATGGGGAACCGGATGGTGGGTATCGTCTTCGCCGCCCACGTCGGCCCCCGACGCTCCTGGCACTCCGACGAGATCCGCTTCATCGGCGAGCTCGCCGACCAGGTCGCCCAGACGTTGGCCAACGGCGAACGCAACCGCATCGAGCGCCAGCTGAGGCAGAGCCACGCGGCCGCCCTGGCCGCTCTGGATCGCGAACGTCAGGCGGCCATGCGGCTGGAGGCCGCCACGCGCGAGCTGGCCGGGGCGGTCCGCGCGGCTGAGACCGCCAACCGGGCCAAGAGCGAGTTTCTGGCCAACATGAGCCACGAGATCCGCACACCCCTGACGGCCATTCTCGGCTATGCCCGCCTGCTTCTGGAGGAACCCGCCTTTCAAAACTCCACCGGCGGTCACTTGCAGGCCCTGCGGACCATCGAACGCAACGGCCGGCACCTGCTGACGCTCATCAACGACATCCTGGATCTTTCCAAGATCGAGGCCGGCCGGCTGGAGCTGGAGTCGGTCCGCTGCGAGGTGTGCCGGATCATCCACGAGGCCGTTTCGCTCTTCTCCGACCGAATCCACCAACGCGGGCTGTCGCTGCAGGTGATCTTCGACGGGCCGGTGCCGGCCACCATCCACACCGATCCCACGCGGCTGCGCCAGATCCTCGTGAATCTGATCGGCAACGCGGTCAAGTTCACGCCGCGGGGACGCATCGAGGTCCGCGTGTCCTGCAACCGTTCGGATTCCGGAGCGACGCTGTCGCTGCTGGTCCGGGACACCGGCGTCGGCATGTCGCCCGACGACGCCGAACGCGTTTTCGAGCCCTTCGCCCAGGCCGACGGCAGCATCACGCGCCGCTACGGCGGAACCGGCCTGGGGCTGACCATCAGCCGCCGCCTGGCCCGCCTGCTGGGCGGCGACGTCCGCATCGTCCGCACCGAACCGGCGAAAGGCACCGATGTGCTGCTTACCGTGGCCGCCGGCCCGATCGACGGCGCTCAGATGATCGAAACCTATGCTCGGCCGGAGCAGTCGGCTGCTTCTGACGCCCCACCGACGAAGGCGCCGGCTCTCCACGGCGCACGAATCCTGCTGGTCGAGGACGGCGAGGACAACCGCGACTACCTCGTCGCGGTGCTCACCCGGGCCGGGGCGGAGGTGGAGGTCGCCGTCGACGGCCGGGAGGGCGTCGAGAAGGCGATGGCCGCGGCTCGCTGCCGCACGGGAGACACCGGCCGGCCCCACCACGCCATCCTGATGGATATGCAGATGCCGGTGGTGGACGGGTATGAAGCCACGCGCCGGCTGCGCCGCTTCGGCCTGACCGTGCCGATCATCGCGCTGACCGCCCATGCGCTGGCCGCCGACCGGGAGCAGTGCCTGGCCGCCGGCTGCGACGAGTACCTCAGCAAACCGGTCGATCCGGACCGGCTGTGCGCGACGCTGGCCCGCTTCCTGCCCGACCGCCCTTCCTCCGGTGCCGACAGGCCGCCAAGCCCGGCTTCTTCCCCGATTGGCGGACGCGGCATGGATGAGGAAATGGCCGCGCTGGTAACCCGCTTCCTCGGACGACTCCGGGGCCGCATCGAAGAGATGGAGCAGGCTCTGAGGGCGGGGAATCTTCAGACACTGCGGGATCTGAGCCACAAGCTCAAGGGTGCCTCGGGCAGCTACGGTTTCCGGGACATCACCGAGGCCGCCCGCCGCCTCGAAGAGGCCATCGACGCACGCGCCGAAACGGATGAACTCCGCCACCGCCTGGAGAGTGTGGCCGACGCCTGCCGGAAGGCCGCGGAAAGCCCCGCCTCACCGGCTTCGCCTCCGCGGACGGGCTGACGCGGCAAGCAGTTCCCCGTCCAATGTCCGCCGCCCCGCCCGGCCGCCGCGAATGCCCCCGGGGCGGATCACTTGCGCTTCAGGAAAGCCCGCCGGCCGGTCGTGGTCGCCGACCCGCGGTAGGTGTGGATATTGGTGGAGCGCACGTCCTCCACCGTGCAGCAAACCTCGGGGTCGATGCTCTGGGCGACGCTGATCGCCGTGCGGGTGTCCCGGCGCGGCACGACCACCAGGGACACCGACACCTCACCCGACATCCCCCGCCCTTTGAGCTCGGTAACCCCGTAACCGGCCAGACGCAGACCCTCGGCCACGGCGGCGCTGCGCGTGCGCGAGATCATCTGCACCGCCTGCATGCCCAGCGCCAGGCGACGCTCGATCCACATGCCGACGGCGTTCCCGGTCGCGAACCCCGCCGCGTAGGACACGACGTTGTACCACTGCGACAGGTGGGTCAACACGCCGGAGATGGCCGTCACCCAGATCAGCACCTCGAAGAAGCCCAGCACCGGGGCCAGCACCCGCGAGCCGCGCACCAGCAGGACGGTCCGCAGGGTGCCGATGGAGACGTCCGTGATCCGGGCGAAGAAGATGAACACCGGCCAGAACAGCGGGTGGAGGTTCAGCCACTCGAGGATCGTCTGCATGCCTGGTACACCCGGCCCGGCGGCGACGGCATGGCCTCAAAAAGCCGGCCGGAGCTCGCAAGACCCGTCCCGATTCCGATCGGTCCGACGCCACCCAGTGCGGAATAGAACCGCCCCCGCCCGACCGGTCAAGCGGGCCCGGCCGGACCGGCCTTGCTGCCCTGTAACCACAAGCATGGAGTCCTCCACTATGAGACTGCCCGGGCCGCGCGTGCGGTCCGGGAAAAGCCGTGGAACTCGAGCCGCCCAGGGAGGTTACCCCCATGACCCTTCGCAAACCGCTGATCGCCGGAATCGTCGTGCTCTCGGGATTGTCCCTGCTCTCACTGGGAGCCGCGGCCGTGGCCGGCCAGGCCGCCTCGGCAGCCCGGATCGGGGGCTGGCAACCCGGTTCCAGCGGCCGGCCGCCGGGAGCCCTCATCCGCCAGCGCCTCGCCCGGCTGCGGGTGCTCAAGGACGATCTGGCCCTGTCCGACCGGCAGCGGCAGGACATCAAAGAGACGCTCAAGGCTCACCGCCGGGAGCTGGTTCCCCTGATCCGGGCGGTGGCCGACCGCCGTGACGACGTGCGCGAAGCCGTGCTGGCCGAGAACCCCGACGAGCAGGCGATCCGCTCGGCCGCCGAAAGCCTCGGACAGGCGATCGGCGACCTGGCGGTGAAGGCTTCGGAGGTCGCCGGCGAGATCCGGCCCCTGATCACCGCCGAGCAGCTGGACACCCTGCGGGAGTTCCGGCCGGACCGCCGGGCGGCGCTGGATGAGCTTCTGGACAGGTTCTCGGGCGAATGAGTACCCTGGTTTTCGATGCCCGGATGACTCGCCGGGGGCTGGCGGGAAGTTTCGCCGGAACCCTGGTGTTCCAGCAGGTCGATCGGGAGTGCCCGCCGGTGCCGGCCAGCTCCGTCAGCCTCGAGGACGCCGCGGACATCCGGGCCGCTCTCGGCGGCGACGGCCAGGCCTACGCCCGCCTGGTGAGCCGCTATCAGGGAGAGATCGGTCGATACCTCTGGCGGTTTGCGCGCTCCCGCGGGGAGTGCGAGGAACTCATGCAGGACGTCTTTGTGGAGGCCTACTTCAGCCTGGAAAGCTTCAGGGGCCGGGCGGCTCTCGCCCACTGGCTCAAGCGCATCGCCACGCGGGTGGTCTACCGTCACTGGAAACGCCGGCGCAGCACCCGGTCCGAGTGCCGCCTCGAGACCGCCGCGATCCCGCCGGCGACCGGGCAACAGGACTCCCCGACGGACCCCCAGGAGGCCCGTGAAATCGTGCAGGCCTTGCTGGCCCGCCTCAGGCCGCGCGACCGGCTGGTGCTCACGCTGATGTACCTCGAGGAACGAACGCCCGCTGAAATCGCCCGCCTGACCGGCTGGAGTGTCACCATGGTCAAGGTGCAGGCCCACCGGGCCCGCGGCCGCCTGCGCCGCCTGCTGAATGCGGGGGAGCGTGTCACATGAACGACGCGAAACAGGAGTGGTTCCTGGAACTGGTCCGTCTGGCCCGCCGCCAAGCCGCGCCGGAGATGGACGTCCGCGCCGCCGTGCTCGCGCGGATCGCACGTCCGGCCAACGAAAGCCTGCGGCCGCTGGCCGTGGCCGCCTCGCTGTCCGCGGCGGCGGCCGTAGGCCTGGTTTTCGTGGCCGCGCGCGCGTGGTCGGGCATGACCGACCCGATGACCGGCCTGTTGTGCTCGATCGATATCAATGTGGTGAGGCCATGAGCGACAACATCGAGACCATTGGCCATCCCCCGGCCCACGCCCCGCCCCGGCGGCGCCGCTGGCCGTCGGTCCTTCTGGCTCTGAGCCTGCTGCTCAGCGGAGCGGCCATCGGCGCCGGGCTGGCCACCATCGTGATCGTCAAACGTTTCCAGTACGGCTTCACCCACCCGGAGACCTTCCCGGCCGCGGCCGCCGGAAGGCTGCGGCGGGTGCTGGATCTCACCCCCGGGCAGGTCCAGGCGGTGGAAAGCATCCTCCGCCGGCGGCATGCCGCGCTGCAGGAAATCCGCCGGGAGTTCCGGCCGCGTCTGGAATCCGAGCTGGACCAGATCCAGCGTGAAATCGCCGAGACCCTCAAACCCGACCAGGCCGCCCGATGGGAGATCTGGATCCGCGACAAGCGTGCCCAATGGCTGCCCCCTCTGTCGGACGTTCCCGGGCCCGCCGCCGCTTCGGCGCCGTCCTGAGTGCGCCCGGGAGGCATGCGGAGACCCGCTTTGGTTCCAGCCGTTGTTGCCGTGACTGCCGACCCCGATGAACCTGCGCTGCGCGCCGCCGCCGACGACCTGGCCGCCCGGCTGAGTGTGCCGCGCCTCGAGCCGGCGCAAGTTGGCTGCGCAGCCGCCCTGCTGGTGGTCACGCCGCGCGGACTGGAACTTCGCGACCCGTCGCAACCCCGTGTTTTGGGCGTCCGGCCTGATTTTCTGAGCCCCCGGATGCGCCGCCGGGCCTCCGTCCGCGCCGGCCGGCAGCCGCTGCTGCGGGCCGTCGGATTCCGCGGGCAGCCGCTGGAAGTCATCGACGCGACCGCCGGCCTGGCCCGGGACGCCTTCGTCATGGCCGCGGCCGGCTGCCGCGTGACTGCCGTGGAACGCAACCCGGTCATCGCGGCCATGCTTCGCGACGCCCTCCGGCGGGCCGGGGAGGACCCGGCGGTGGGATCGTGGCTCAGGCCGCGGCTCTGCCTGGTCGAGGGCGATGCCCGCGAGCTCATAGCCGCCCTCGCGGAGCATCAGAGACCGGATGTCGTCTACATCGACACCATGTTCCCGCCCCGCTCGAAGTCCGCCCTGGCCGGGAAGGAGATGCGCGTCTGCCGGCTGGTTACCGGTGCCGATGAGGACGCCGCTTCGCTGCTCGAGGCGGCGATTGGAGCGGCCCGCCGCCGCGTGGTGGTCAAGCGCCGGTTGCACGACCGGGGACCATGGCCCCGCCCGCAGTTGCATTTCGACGCCCGATCGGTGCGGTACGACGTCTATCTGGCCGCCGCGGCCCCCGGGTAAACCCCCGGGACCACCCGAGGCCGTTCGTGAACGTTCACCGGCTGGCGGCCGGCGAAGGGCCCTGCTATAATCATGCCCGAGGCGGTTCTCCGCCGCCCGAAGCACATGCCCGCACGGCGCCCTGAGCCGCAAGGGCCCGCGCGACCTGGAGCCTGACATGAAAGCCAGCCATTGGGTTCGCCTGCTGATGGCCACAGGCCTGGCCGGCGGCGTGCTCAACGAGGTTCAGTGCGGTCCGATGCTCAAGGATTCGGTGCGCACCGGCATCTACCAGTGGGTCACCGGCGGGCAGAGCGGTCTGGGAGCAGACGACATCGGCGGCCTGCTGACCGATTTTCTCACCGGTGTCGGCGGGCTGATGCGACTCTGAATCGGCTGCGCACCCTTGGCCTGGACGGCGGTCGTCCGCGACTCCGGCCGCCGCCTGCCGCTCGCCATTCCGACCGTTCCGCCGCCGCCCTCCGCACCGGTTCACTCGAACACCGACGGCATCTCGTCCTGCTCGGAGTCCTCGCCAAACTCCGGCGCGGGCATTGCTCGCTTGGACGTCGGCAGGGGCGTCCGGGCCGTCGACGTGGGGGCGATCAGCGGGATCGTGCCGCCGCGACGATCGATGACCTCGAAGGCGTACTGATCCGGCCCGAGGTTCCCGTCCGCGCGGATCATGATCCGGCGCCCGGTCTGCTGTTCCAGTTCATGGATCGCCGCCCGCTTGCGGTTCTGCAACAGGTGGGCCACGTCGCGGGACACCCGCACCTCCACGCGGTCCACCTGCTCGTGATGCACTGCCAGGCGCAGCAGCCTCATCACCTCCAGCACCATCGACTCGGGGTTCTTGACCAGCCCGGCACCCCGGCAGTACGGGCAGTCCTGGTAGATGCTCCGCTTGATGGACGGACGCGTCCGCTGCCGGGTCATCTCGACGATGCCGAACTGGCTCATCCGCAGGCACTTGGCCCGCTCCTTGTGCTTCTTGAGCGCGTCGCGCAGAGCCCGCTCCACGCCGCGCCGGTGCTTCTCCATCCGCATGTCGATGAAGTCGCACAGGATCAGGCCCCCCAGATCGCGAAGCCGCAGCTGTCGGGCGATCTCCTCCGCCGCCTCCAGGTTGATCCGGTAGGCGGTCTCCTCGGCGTCATCGTGCTCCCGGTAGCGTCCGCTGTTCACGTCGATGGCCACCAGCGCTTCGGTCGACTCGATGACCAGCGACCCGCCCGAGGGCAGCGGCACGTGACGGGAATTGATGCGCTCGATCTCGGCCTCGATGCCATAGTGGTGGAACAGCGGCGTAGCGCCCTTGTAGAACTCCACCGGCGGATTCACCCGCGGCATGGCGATGGCCAGAAACTCGCGGGCCTTGCGGGCCGTGGCCTCGTCATCCACGATGATCTTGCCGAAGTCAGAGGAGTACACGTCCCGGATCGTGCGGATCACCAGGTCCGATTCCTGGTACAGCTCGCACGGCGCCCGCTCAGTGCGGATCCGGTCGGCCACCACCTTCCAGAGCCTCTGCAGGTAGTTGAGATCCCGTTGCAGCTCGCGCTTGGTCTGATCGATACCCGCCGTCCGCAGGATGAAGCCCATGTCCTTGGGCAGATCGAGCTCGTCGAGGATCCGCCGCATCTTGCGCCGGGTCTCCTCGTCCTCGATTCGCCGGGACACGCCCAGGCGGCTCATGCCGGGCATCATCACCAGGTATCGGCCGGGGATGGAGATGTAGCTGCTGAGGGTCGGGCCCTTGGTGCCGATCCCCTCCTTGATCACCTGGACGATGATCTCCTGACCGCGACGCAGGCACCGCTGGATGGGCGGACGCTCCCGCCGCGGGGTCTTGCGCCCCACGTCCTCCACGTGGCGCATGCTCTCGGGGAAATACTGGGGCTGCAGGTCCGAAACGTGCAGGAAGCCGTTCTTCGGGAGCCCGAAGTCGATGAACGCCGCCTGGATGCTGGGCTCCACATTGACCACACGGCCCTTGTAGATGTTGCCGACGTGCGACTCCGTGCTGGCCCGCTCGATGAACAGCTCCTCCAGCCGCCCCTGGTGGAGAATCGCGATCCGGCACTCGTCGCCGTCGGCGACGTTGATCAGCATCGTCCGTTCGCCGGTCCCCAGTTCCGGCGCCGGCTCCTCCCCGTCCGCCGGCATCCCGGCCGCCAGCGCGGCCGCGGCCGCCACCGGCGCCGGAGAGGACGTCGCCTCCACGCGGCTGCCGTCCGCGTTCACCCCGTCACCGTTGCGACGACGACGCCCCCGCCGCCGACGACGCCGTCTCCGGCGCCCCTCGCCGGTGGGCGGGACAGCCTCGGTCGTTTCGACCGGACTGACCGCCGCCTCGACCCCGTTCTGAATCGGCGGCCGACCACCGGAATCGGCGGGCGCGGCTTGCCCCTGGGCCCCGTCCGCCGCGTGCGGCTGAGTAGGGGAAATCGGGTCTTCCTGCGCCTGATCCGCCGGCCGTGCAACCGGCTCCTGCGGCGGGGGAGCCGATGGAATCGCCGGTTCTTCCAGAATACCCCAGCCGAACCCGAACTCCTCCGACGTCGCGGCCAGGGGGACAGAAAACGCGCGTTCCTCCGGCTCCCGGGGCGGCGCATCGATTCCCGCAGATGGTCCGGCCGGCGGGGGAGCTGCAACCGTCTCGGCCGGGCTGGCCCGCCCGCCACGACGTCCGCGACGCGAACCGCGCCGTTTTTCTCGCGGCGGCGTTTCCGCCACCGCCGAACGCGGCGTGTCCTCCGCGCTGCCGCCTTCTGATGGCTGATGCGCGGACGCCGCGGCCGGAATCTCCGTCACGGCCGCCGGTCCGGCCTGCTCCAGCTGCGGCTCGGCCGCGGGCGGCTCGAGAAGCGGCGGGGCCTCCGCCTCAACCCCGGCCGGCCGCCGGGATCGGCGACTGCGGGCATGTCTGGGCTTGGGTACGTCCGATGTCCTGGGTTGTTTCGATGGTGTCATGATGCTGGGCTTTCTCGACCTCCATGTCGCCAGCCGCGGTGTGAGGCTTGGGGTTCCGAGAATCAGGATTCTGGCGGGGCCGATGGGTCCTGGCCCCCGTCCGTATCGCACTGGCCACCGATGATGCCCGTGCGCGTCACGCGGTGCCGCCATGCGGCGGGGTCCAGGCCGATCGCCGCCAGGAACTCGCCCGGACGGATGGAGCCGCCTTCCACGCGCACACGCCAACGGATGACGCCGCCGTGTATGCCGGCATCCACCAGGCAGGGGCGCACGTCCGTCGGCCGGGCTCCCTCCCGGTCACGAGCCTTGCGGCTTACGATCCAAGTCTCTGATTCCAGGAGACGCTTCAGGGCGGGTTCCGCACGCGTGGCCAGATCCAGTGCCGGCTCGACCGCGTATTCCACGGCATCGATACGATATCCTCGACCGCTTCGGATCTCCCAGGCCCCTATCAGACGCACGCCCCGCGGCAGCTGCGCTGCGAGCGACGACACCACGTCCACGGGATCGACGGGCTCGGCCAGCTCCAGCACCAGAATGTCGGCCTCCGTGGCCACGCCGACCGGGCGGGGCACTGGAAGCGATATCCTGGGACGGGGGTTGAACCCGCCGGAATAGCGAAGCGGCAGGCCGGCTCGCACCAAGGCCCTCTCGAACATTCGCATCGTGTCGTGATGCGAGATGAATCTCAGGTCTCCCTGAACTGCGAAGCGAACCGCCACCCTGTACCGCGACTCGATCTTCAGTTCCTCAAACTGCTTTATGAATTCCTCGATGGATCCACTGTCCGCCGGGTCCGTCACGCACGGCCCGGCCCCATGCCGCGTTCGGCCCCGAGGGGCACGAGTTCGATGACGCGACGGCCCGCCGTCGCGCATTGTCCGGTCACAAGGCCTCCGGAGCGATCTTGCGCGTCTCGTCGCGGAGATAGTTGGTTACCTGCCGGTCGGTATCGAAGCCCAGAACCCGCTTGGCCACCTTCGTGGCATGGGCCATCGTCGTCGAGCGGATGATCTTCTTGATCTCCGGGATGTCCCCGGGAGCCATGGAGAACTGCTTGAGTCCGATGCCCATCAGGAACAGGGTGTACATCGGCTCGCCAGCCATCTCGCCGCACAGGCTGCACGGCACCCCCGCCCGGTTGCATTCGCGGACCACGTCCCGCAGCAGCCGCAGCACCGCCGGATGCGATGCGGTGTACAGCGAGGCGACTTTCTCATTGCTACGGTCCACGGCGACGGTGTATTGAATCAGGTCGTTGGTTCCCAGGCTCACGAAGTCGACTTCACGCAGCAGCTCGCGGATCATCAGGCCCGCCGCCGGCGTTTCCACCATTATACCGATCGGCATCTCCCGCCTGAAGGGGATACCCGTTTCCTCCAGATCCTCCATGGCATCCCCCAGGGCCATTTTCGCCTGGCGAAGCTCCATGAGGCTGGAAATCAGCGGAAACATGATCCGCACGTCCCCCTCCAGCGAGGTCCGCAGAATGGCCCGCAGCTGGACTTTGAACGGCTCGAGGTTCTGCAGGCAGTAACGGATCGACCGCAGCCCCAGGAACGGGTTGCGCTCCGGCTCCAGGCTCTGCGACTGGGTGTACTTGTCCGCCCCCAGGTCCAGCGTCCGGATGACCACCGGCCAGCCGCCCACGGCATGGATCACCTCCCGGTAGGCGTCCACGTGCTCCTGTTCGGTAGGCTCGACCTCGCTGCGGAGGTACAGGAACTCCGTGCGGTACAGACCGATGCCCTGGGCCCCCTTCTCGATCGCCTTGCGGGCCTCGTACGGGAACTCGATGTTCGCGACCAGCGACACCTCCACCCCATCGCGGGTGACCGCCGGCTTGTCCTTCAGCTCGTTGAGCCCCAGCACCGCGACCTGGATCCGTTCCTTCTCCTGCCGGTACTCGGCAAGCATGGTCTCGTCCGGCCGCACCACCACCAGCCCCTTGGTGCCGTCCAGGATGACCGTGTCGCCGCCGGAGACCACGCCGGAGATGTCCGTCAGGCCCATGACCGCGGGAATGCCCATCGATCGGACTACGATGGCCGTGTGAGTCGTCAGGCCGCCGACGTCCATCGCCAGCCCGAGAATCCGGGTCTTGGCCAGGTTGGCGCTCTGCGAAGGCGTCAGGTCGTGGGCAATCAAAATCGCCGGCTCCTCGAGGCGGGAAAGATCCTCTCCGACGTTGCCCACCAGGTGGCGAAGCAGCCGCCGCTCGATATCGCGCACGTCCTTGACCCGCTCCCGCAGCAGCGCGTCCTTCATCTTGAGAAAGCGCCGCTGGTAGCCCTGCAGCACCTCGTGCACCGCCTGCGCGGCCGAACAGTACCGTTCGCGGACCATGCCCCGGATCTGCTCCCGGATGCTTTGCTGGGTCAGAACCCCGTGATGAAAATCGAAGATCGAGGCGATGTCCTTGCCGAGCTGATGGGCGGTGGCGTCGCGCAACGAGTCCAGTTCGCGGATCGAGGTCTCGAACGCCTCGGCCAGCCGCTCCAGTTCGCCTTCCACCTCGCCGGCCTCGACGGTCTTGCGCGGAATCCGGTAGTCCTCCGCGTCCAGGACCACCGCCTCGGCGATCACCACGCCGGGCGAGACCGCGATGCCCTTCTTGATCTCCATGCCGTCCGTCCTGCCCCGGCGCCATCGGCCGGGGTGTGCCCGCCATCAGGTCTCGCCGAAGCCGCTCTCGACAAGCCTGGCCAGGGCCTCGACGGCGTCGGCGGCGTCCGGGCCCTCGGCCGTCACGTCCAGGCGGGTGCCGCAGGAAGCCTCCAGGAGCATCATTTCCATCGGATTCTTGCCGTCGACGGCGAACTCACCCTTGCGGACCTGCACCCGGGAGGTGAACCTGTTCGCCAGATCGACGAAACGCATCACCGGCCGGGCGTGCAGGCCCTGCGAATTCGGCACAACGACAGTTCGCACCTCGCTGGTCAACGTACTTCCCGACGTCTTGCGGACGGCCCCGCGGGTACGCCGCCGGACGCCCGCCCGGCGGATGCGGCGGCGGTCGGACCCGCCGTCAGCCCGCCGGCAGCTCGTCGGCCTCGCGAATCAGTTCGATGATCTCCTCTTTCGAGGCCGCCTGGCGCAGAAAACGCCGAAAGTTGTCCCGCTGGAGGTGTCGGAAGATGTTCTCCATGCAGGCCAGATGCTGGTCCGCGTTGTCCGGGGGACTCAATAGCAACACCACGATATAGACCGGGGCGCGGTCCAGGGCCGCGAAGTCCACGCCGGCGCTGGACCGCCCGATCGTCGCCGCGATACGCTTGATGCTCTCATGCTTCACGTGCGGAACCGCCACGCCTTTTCCGAAGCCCGTGCTGCCCTTGTTCTCGCGCTGAATCGCCTCTCGGGCGACCGTGGCCGCGTCCTTCTCGCTCAGCCCGATGCACTTGGCCAGCGCGTCCACCATCTCGCGAATCACGCCATTGCGATCCACCGCGCTGAGTTCGGAAATCACCGCATCCGCCACAATGAAATCGGAGAGCTTCATGCTTAGACCCTTGTCTCCGGGGCAAACCGGCCGGAACATCCGGCCACACGCCGCTCCCGGCCACCATCCCCGGACCTGTTCTCACGCCCCGGAACGTCCGTCAGCCTCCCCCCCTCCGTCAGCCTCCCCCCCGCCGTCAGGCGCCGCTCGGGGCTCCCGCGCCTCCGCCTCGCCCTCTTCGCCCTTGCCGGCGTGTTTGCGATTGCGCACTTTCTCCTTGTGCCGGCGAAGCTGGGCTTCCAGCTTTTCCGTCACCAGGTCAACCGTCTCGTAATAGTCATCCGCGTCCACCTGGGCCACGAACGTGTGCCGGTGGTCGGCCCTCGCCACCATCTCGATGCGGAACTTGGTCGGCTCGCGGTCCAGGATCATGTCGATCGATTCCAGCCGATCATAGAATCTGGCCAGCTTGACGGACTTCTCCTGGGCATATTGACGCATGCTTTCGGTGATCTCAATGTGCCGCCCCGTCAGGGTGAAGTGCAAAGCCGAGCCTCCTTCGAAATATCGTCGGGAAAGCCGCCCCTGGCCGTCGCAGGCCTTGCCATGAGTGTGCCCCGGCAGGTCCGCGATCCCCGCCGCAGACAGTCCGCGCCGTTGACGCCCCGGTACACCCGCACGATGCGACGGCCCGGCGGTTCGCCGCAGCCCCGCGGAAGACGTCGCCCGCCGGTCGGCATACCGCCGGATACAAGACACCAGCATCCAAAACCGCTGTTCCGCACTCCCGGCGCGCCGGGATGATGTTGTTCGGTGATGGCCGCCGCGCCGCATCCGGGCAATAGGAGCCAGGCAACTGATGCCGGCCAGACTGTAAGGCATCCGCGAAGGTGCGTCAAGGGCTGCTGGCGGCTGAGGTTGCGTGCGATTGGCACGGTGGGCCGGGATGGGAGCACGCCGACGGTTCGGCAGCCGTGTGAAGGCAGGCACACCGGGATCTCGACTCCCTTGGCGAAGCGCAACATATTGTCTGCAAAGACCTTGACGAAACATCGGGGATGGGGGTCAGACGGCCGTCGCCAGGCAGTGCAGGCGCGCATCGGACGGTCACAGCCAAACAGCCGGAGGTAACTGAGGCGGGCATGGCAAAACAGCAAGAGGCGCGTAAGATGTCCGCACATGGAAGAAGCAGATTCAATTCGGCGCTACTGCAGTCCTTTCAGATCGAGCACGGCCTGCTCTGTGGTGCTGCTGCTGACCCTCGCTCTGGCCACATATGTCGGGCATCGCAAGACCACCTCGGACCAGATCGTCCTCTCTGAAGCTTCACTTTACCCGGTCGGCCACCTCTCGTTTCGCGCGCCCCGCAGCTGGGATGCCGTGACGCCTGAAGACCCACCAGAGGGGCTGGTGGTCGCCCTGGGCGAAAGCGACGAATCCGGTGGCCCGGCCCGTCGGCTTTATGTCTTTCGCGCCGAGCCCAGACCCTGGTCCATGCCTGAGGGAGCGGCGCCCGAGATAATCACGCGGATGGCCGCGGCGCTGGCTTCGGGTATTCCGAAGGAGGTCAAGTCGCTGGGCCCCGGCGGGGTCGGACAGCTGCCGGGGTGGTCGGTGGCATTGACGCTGGTGTCGCCTTTTCGCCCGGCAGTCCAGAACCACTGCCTCGGACGCGCGGCCGTGGCACCGGGCGGGCAGGCGGTCGGCGTTCTGCTGGTGTGCGACGCTCCCCTGCGGCGGCGCGAGTTGCGGCTGCTGGATCGCATCTGCGAGACGCTGGTGTTGCAGGACGCGCAGGTGGCGGACGGCGCCGACGACCTGATGACCGGCGCGGGCATCCGTTTCGTGCCGCCTCCCGAGGCCCGGTTCGTCGCCTACGAGGCCGGGCGGGATTACATGCTGCGGATGATGGCCCAGGACGAAACCAGCTGCTGGTTTCTGGATCTCTACCGGGTGCCCCTTCTGGCGTCGCGGACGATCGAGGCGGTGACGGCGGACCTGGTCCGCCAGTACACGCCACGGAGCCTCACGCGTCCCGAGGTCGAGCATTCCGAGGAGAACGGCCGCCCGTTCGTCCACGCCTGGGCGGAGCCGGCTTCCTCCGATGCCGCGCCGGTGCTGCTGTGCGCCGCGCAGGTGAACGCCGCGACCGCCCTGGTGATGGCCGGACGATGCCCGCACGACGGAAAGGCCGACCTGCTGGAGCGCTGCCGCTCGCTGGCCCGGATCGCGGAGGTGCGCGGCATCGAGGATCTCGTGGATGTGTCGCGTGCCCGCGATTCCGCCGTTCACTGGCTGACCGGTCTTCGCGCCGAGGGGCTGAGCCGCCGACTGACGGACGCGATGTGCGGAGATCAACGGTTTCTGTTGCGGTCGCCGGCCATGATCATCGGCATGGAGGACGCATCCTGCCGACCGACCGCGGAAACTCCACCCTCCTACATCCTGCGCTCCCGATCGGAGCAGAAGGCCGGCCGTGGAGCGAGGATCCGAACGACCGAGACGGTGCGCCTGGCCCACGACGCGAACCGCCATGAGATCGCCATGCGGCTGGAGGCGGCCGGGCGAGAATTATTGCGATATGAGGAGGAGCGCCGCGACCCGGAAGGTCCCGTGCGCCGGCGCCTGCAGGCGGGGGTCCGCAGCCGGGAAGACGAATCGGCGATCGACGAGACCTATGCCAGCGAGCCGGTGATCCTGCTGGCGGCCGCGGAGATGTCGGCCGATCCGGCGGCGACACCGATGGCCTTCACCTCGGCCTGCAGTCGCACGGCCGGGCCGGCTGCGTGGTTCCTTCTGCCCTGGGGCGAACAGCCACTGCCGGGGGATCGGTCGGGCGGACGTCGCCGCGCGATACGCGTGATTCGCGATTACAATCCGGCGGCTCTGACGTTGCTGTTCGAGCCCGACGGCCGGCTGGCGGCGGTGACCCTCGACGACGGCACATGGCAGGAGCCGGCGGACAATGAACCCGCCGAGGCGCAACCCGAACCGCCGAGCCGGATCAGGAAGCGGCCCGACGAACCGGCCTCGGCCCCGGATCGCCGACGGGATGTGACCGCTGTGGAAGACTCGATATGAACGACCTGCATTTTCTGGCAAGGCCCCACGGGCTTGCGTGCCGGGTGCTGGCGGCGGTCCTGGGCGTCATCATGCCGGTGCGCGCCCAGACCACCGCGGCCTCTCAGGGCGACTGGCTGGATCGGGATCTGGCTCCGGCCTACACGGACGGGAGCTTCGGCTTCTCCATCCGCCCGCCGGCGGGATCCCGGATTCAGCGGGAAAAGCAGACCATCGACGAGGCGGTGGAAGTGTGCCGCTTCACGCACCGCGGCGAGGCCGGGGATGCGTTTTCGCTGTCCGTCCAGATCCTGGCCGCTAGGCGTCCATGGAACGCCGAGGCCATGGCCGAGGAACTGTCCTCCGCTCTTTCGGCCAGCCGGCAGAAAGTGGAGGTGCTGCGTTCGGAGCCCGCCGAGGTCGAGGGGCATCAGGCCTTGCGGCACGCGGCGGCGTTCGAATCCGACGCCGGCCGCTTCCTGCAGCAGCAGCTTGTCGTCCGGTACCTGTCCGACGAGTTGTTGCGAGTGGTCTTCCTGACGCCGGACGGGGATCGCCGGCGGCTGGTTTCGCTGTTCGATCGCGTAGCCGGCAGCCTCCGCCTGCTGCGCAGCGAGGCCCTGCAGGCCCGGATCGAGGCCGCCCTCCTGAACACCTCGCGGCTGCTGGCCCGGGTGCGCCAGGGCGAGGTCCGGCTGGCGGACCTGGCCGCCCCGCCCGCTTGGCACCGCATCCTCCGGCAGGGCGTCGAGATCGGCTTTCTCGCCACCGAGGAGCGGGCCTTCACCATCGACGGCCACGAGGGTATCCAGATCGTGCAGCAGAGCTGGCTGTTCCCGGAGGACGGGTCGGTGAGCTTCCTCCAGCAGAACATGTTCCTGTCGCAGGACCTCAGCTACGAGCGCTGGGAGAACCGCCAGGAGGTCGCCGCGCCCGCCCAGGCCGGCAAACCCGCGTCCCCGCCGGCGGTGGAGTACGAGCAGGCCCTGCGGAAGAACGACAAACTGGTGGTCGACTACCCCGCGCGGATCAGTTCGGCCGACGAGAAAGACCGGGTGATCCAGACCGACCGCACGTTCGGCTCGCCGATCTGGCTGCTGCTGCTGCCGCGGCTGGTGAATCTCCGGGAGCCGGCCGTCTTCGCCTTCTCGTGGTACGACACGCAGCGCAAGGGGCTGTCGCTGCGGACGTTCGAGGTGGTCGGATCGCGTGAGGTTCCCCTGGGCGGGGGGCGTACGAACGCCTTCCGCATCGAGGACAGCGAGGGGCTGGTGCCGCCGGTCAACGAGATCGACGTGGATGCCCGCGGTCAGCTGCTGCGCATGACCGCCGGCCCGCTGGAGATGGTGCTCACCGACCGGCAGCACGTGGAAGACCGCTATGCCAGGCGCGTCCGCGAGGTGCAGGAGCGGTACCGTCCGGTGCCGGCGGCGCCGGCTTCACCGAATACGCGCGGCCCGAAGTAGGCCGGCCGTCCGGAGGTTTCATGGCCGACGATCCGCATCCGCCGCAGGTCGCGTCTCCCCCACCGGCACCGGATGCCGGGGACCTTCGCAACGATCTGGCGCGCATCAAGGCGTACCACCGCCAGAAGCTCGCGCTGCATCTGGCCGGCATCCCGCTGTCGCTGGCCTACTGGGCGGCCTGGTGCATCATCGGCCGTCCGGCGGCGGAACTCATCGCCGGGCTGGATCCCGGCCGCTGGGGCGGCCTGCTGCTGTTCGGGCTGCTGGCCGTGGGCGGAAGCGTGCTGGTGCATCTGCCGCTGGATTATTACGACGGTTTCGTCGTCGAGCACCGCTTCGGACTGAGCAACCAGAACTTCCGCAAGTGGCTGCGTTTCCAGGCGACGGGCTGGCTGGTCGGGGCGGTCATCGGAGCGATCCTTCTGAGCCTGCTGTACGGCACGCTTTGGTACGGGGGGCGGTTCTGGGGGGTATGGCTGTGGGCCGGGGCGATGCTTCTGAGCGTCGTGCTGGCCAAGCTGGTACCGCTGGTGATCCTGCCGCTGTTCTACCCCTCCCGGCCGCTGGACCGGCCGGCGCTGGTCGAACGACTGACCGCGCTGGCCGCCGGCAGCGGCATCCGGCTGGCCGGGGTCTTCGATCTCGGGCTCAGCGCCGAAACCAGGAAAGCCAACGCCATGCTGGCCGGGCTGGGTTCCACGCGCCGCGTCTATCTCTCCGACACGCTGCTGGAGAGCTTCGACGAGCGTGAGATCGGCGTGGTTTTCGCCCACGAGCTGGGGCACCACGTCCACCGGCACGTGATCAAACGCATCGTCATGATTGCGGCGGCCTCGTCGGTGCTGGTCGCCCTGATCTGCCGGTTGCTGGCGCCCCACGCCGGAGGGCCCCCGGAGGCCTGGCCGGCGGCGGTGGCCGCGTTCCCCGGCGTCATGCTGCTGACCGCGGTGTACAACCTGCTGGTCGGGCCGGCGACCTGCGCGGTCAGCCGGCGGTTCGAGCGCCAGGCCGACCGCTATGCCCTCGAGCGCACCGGCGATCCGGAGGCCTTCCGCGGCGCCTTCGAGCGTCTCAGCCGCCAGAACCTCGCCGACCCCGATCCGCCGCGATGGGAGGAAATCCTGTTCGACGACCACCCCGCGCTGTCCAAACGGATCGCCATGGCCGGGGCGTACGCCCGCGAGAAACGGTGAGTCGCCGCTCCGGGCACGTTGGCGGCCTTATCGAACCATCGCGCCGGTCGGCCGCAGAATCGCGACGTCGTCGATGACCTCGCTGAGCCGGTAAGCCTGGCGGATGATCCGGCCCGGCGGGCCGAAGAACGCCTCGGCATCCGCGAACAGGGCTTCCTGCACTGCGGCGGCATCCTGGAGCCCGCGGGCCGACTCGGGCACGCGGGCGACGACCACCCGCGGGCGGCGATCGGCGATCGCCTGCAGAAAATCCCCGAACAGCGGCGCCGTCCACTCGTTGATGACCAGCAGGGGATGCGTCGGCGGCCGGCGGGCAAGGTGATAGATGCGCGGCTCGCGGAACAGCAGGGCGATCGGCTCGTCGGGGCCCGTCAGCGCGCGGATGCGCTCGGCCACGCGCATGCTGGTGCCGTAGTGCGGGTAGCGCGTCTTGGGGCGGGTCACGCGCTCATAGTGCCCGACGAGGTCCGTGCCCGCCAGCACGAAGAACCTGTCGGAAAACCTGGTCATCGTGCCGCCCCAGAATCCGATCAGCAGGTACAGGACGGCGCCGCAACAGGCGATCCACCAGCCGGAGATCCTTCCCTCCCCGATCCGCGCCCGTTGAAAGCCTTCATCAAGCTCCAGGGCCGTCAGGCACGCGGCGAACGCCATCAGCGGCAGCATGTGGTACAGGAAGAACCATCCCTGAACACAAACCCCGGCGAAATTCGCGGCAGCCACCAGCACGCATACCCGACGTCCCCGGGATGACGCACCGCCCGCATCACGCACGATCGCGCCGACGGCCGGGACCAGCAGGCCGGCCATCGACCACAGCGGCTCACGGGCCTCCGGCCAGCGCCTGGTCAGCAGCAGCAAACCCGCGACCGCGGCCGCCCCAACGGTTATGCGAGCACACCGCCGCATCCGCCCGGTTCGCCCTGTGCCGGCCGAAGGCCGTCCCAAACCCGACAGCCACCAGCCCAGCAGCGCCGCCGGCAGCAAGACCGCCACGAGCGGCGCGAACAGGCTCCGGGCCAGGGCCGCCCCCTGCACGTAGCCGCCGGGAACCTGGGCTCCGAGGGTCATCGCCCCACCCAGGCTCGTCCACATCCCGGCGTACAGCAGCAGGGCTGCACCGCCGGCCGCAGCGCCGACGAAGCCGACGGACAGCGCCGCCAGCGAAACGAACGCCCCAGCCGCGGTCCGCCGGGCGGTCCACCCTTCGACCAGCAGGAGCAGCCAGAGGACGCCGTAGCACAGGCCCAGGGTGGGCTTCATGGAGAAGGCAAAGAAGCCGGCCGTCCCGGCCAGCAGGTGAAGCGGAACCCGGCGGCGCGAATCCATCGATTCAGAGCCGGCACCGCCTGAGACGACCGCCGGCCCGGCCGCGACCACGGCCCAGGCCATCACCAGCAGCGGCAGCACCGCGAATCCTTCGCGCTGCGCGGTGTGGATATACCCGCCGCCGTAATAGACGGCGGCATACAAGGCCGCGCCGGTCCAGGCCGCGGTCCAGCGCCCCGAGACACGCCCCATGAACCCGATGAGCACCGCCAGGGTGGCCGCCTGCCAGCAGGCATCGAACGCCCGCAGGGACCAGGGCTCCGTGCCGAACAGCAGGATCGAGAGCGCATGGGGCACGTAGGCGCCCATGGCGTTCATCGACCAGAACAGCGCGTGCCGGACGTCGCCGGCCATGACCCGTTCGGTGACGTACAGGTAATAGGCCTGGTCGAAGCCGGGGGGGTCGAAGAGGTTGCGGCTCAGCGAGACGGCCAGTACGGCCAGGAACAGGGCGGCCGGGACTGCGGCCGCGGGCCGGGCGACGCGTGCGCCGGCGAGCCGGTCCTCCTGCGGCAGAAACAGCGTGCCGGCGGTGCTCACCCTGAGGTTATCGGTCGCCGCGGGAGCCTCCTGAAGCGATCGGCACGCCGGAACGCCGGGACAGGTTCGATCGCAGGCCCGATAGCTTAAGTCCTTCGCCCGATAAGACGACGATAAGACCGGCCCCCTTTTTTGGGGGAGCCGGAAAGTGACCATGAGGACCTGCACCAAGACGGTACGCGTCCGCGCCGCCGGGACGCCCGAGCCGACGGGCGGGACTGCCCTGGCGAACGTGGAGTCCCTGGAAGCCATCCGCAAGCCGGCCCGGTTTTCGACCGGCGGCCCCGCGCCGGCCCGCCCCGGGAACCGTCCCTCGCCCGCCGGACAGCAGTCGCAGACCCCCGCGGCGCCGCGCGTGGCGGTGATCGGGCTGGGCTACTGGGGGCCGAACCTGGTCCGCAACTTCCACGCCCTGCTGGGCGAAAACCTGCGCTGCTGCTGCGACCTGCAGCCCGACCGGGGCCGATCCGTGATCCGCGGCTATCCCGGCCTGCGGTTCACCGAGGACATCCAGGCGGTGCTGACCGACGACGACATCGACGCCGTGGCCATAGCCACGCCCGTCGATACCCACTACGCGCTGGCCCGTGCGGCACTGGAGGCCGGCAAGTCGGTGCTGATCGAGAAGCCGATGTGCTCATCGGTCGAGCAGGCCCGCGAGCTGGTCGAACTGGCCGAACGGCGCGGCCGGGTGCTGATGGTCGATCACACCTTCGTCTACAACCCGGCGGTCCGCAGGATCCGGCAGATCATCGAGGAGGGCCAGCTGGGCGACCTGCTGTTCATCGACAGCATCCGCATCAATCTCGGACTGTTCCAGCGCGACGTGAACGTGGTCTGGGACCTGGCCCCGCACGACCTGTCGATCGTGCTGTACCTGGTCGGCCGGCCGCCGCGGAGCCTTTCGGCCTTCGGCGCCGCTCACGGCGGCAACGACCTGGAAAGCATCGCCTATCTGAACCTCGACTTCGGCGACGGTCTGATCGCCAACTTCCACGTCAACTGGCTCAGCCCGGTGAAGATCCGCCACACCGTCGTCGGCGGCCGCCGCCGCAGCCTGATCTACAACGATCTGGACCCCGTCGAGAAGGTGAAGGTCTACGACAGCGGCATCGAGGTCCGCCAGGACGACCTGGAGGGCCGCCGGCGTCAGCTGATCGAGTACCGCACCGGCGACATCTGGGTGCCGCACATACCGCAGGCCGAGCCGTTGCGGATCATGGCCGCGCACTTCATCGAATGCGTGCAGAACGGAACGCGGCCGCTGACCGACGGCCGGGCCGGTCTGGAGGTCGTGCGGATCCTCGAGGCCGCCCAGCACAGCATCAAGGCCCAGGGAGGCAGGATCACGCTATGAGCGCCGTCGCCGACTTCGCCCGCATCGCCCCGGACGTGCGTCTCGGCGAGAACGTGGCCGTTCACGCCTTCGTCAATCTCTACGGCTGCAGCATCGGCGACGACACCCGCATCGGCACGTTCGTGGAGATCCAGAAGAACGCAACGGTGGGCCGGCGGTGCAAGATCTCCAGCCACACCTTCATCTGCGAGGGCGTGACCATCGAGGACGAGTGCTTCATCGGGCACGGGGTGATCTTCATCAACGACCGCTACCCCCGGGCGGTGACCGACGAAGGCCTTCCCCAGGGCGAGCGGGACTGGAGGGTGGTGCCGACGCGGGTGTGCCGGCGGGCGTCGATCGGCTCGGGGGCGGTGATCCTGTGCGGCGTGACCATCGGCGAAGGAGCGGTCATCGGCGCAGGCGCGGTGGTCACCCGCGACGTGCCGGCCGGCGCTGTGGTCGCCGGCGTGCCGGCGAGAGTCATGAGCAGGCCCCGCGCGGCGGCTCATCCGCCCGTGCGTGCGGTCCGCGTCGCCGGGCGGCCATGAAAACGGCATGATCCGGGGCCCGCCGGTGTATCGCCGCCGTACGGGCCGTCGCCATGAGCACGGAGACAGCGTTGTCCGGCATCGAGCCACGCCTGACGCTGGTACTGCCGGCCTTCAACGAGGAGGCCTCTCTGCCGCAGGCCCTGCGCCGGTGTGCCGAGAGTCTGGAGCACGCCGGCCTGACCGATCACGAGATCATCGTGGTCAACGACGGCTCCACCGATCGCACCGGCGAGCTGGCCGAGGCCCACGCGGCCCGGGACCGGCGGGTGCGGGTCATCCACCACGCCGTCAACCGCGGGCAGTCGGCCGCGTTCCTGCACGGCTTCGCCCGGGCGCGCGGACGCGTGATCGGCTGGAACGGCACGGACCTGCCCTTCGATCCGGGCGATGTACCGAGGGTGCTGGACCTGATCGACGCGGGCGCCGATGTCGTCGTCGTGGAGCGACGCGACCGCTCGGCCTACGGCGTGGTGCGTCGGCTCATCAGCTGGGCGAACGTTCTGACGCTCAAGGCGCTCTTCGCCAGCCCGTTGAACGACCACAACTTCGTGCAGTTCTTCCGCCGCGAGGTGTTGACCGCCCTGCCGGTGCGGTCGCGCGGCGTCAGCACGGTCACCGCCGAGCTGATCTTTCGTGCCCGCCGCGCCGGCTATCGCGTGGCCGCCATGACCGCCGACTATCACCCCCGCCGGGCCGGATCCAGCACCATCACGCCGGCCCGAGTGCTGCACACCCTTGCGGAAACGCTGCGTCTGCGCTGGATCCTCTGGCGCGAGGCCATCCGTCCCCCCGGCGCCGGGCCGCGCACGGCCGGAGGACCGACGACGTGAACCGGCGACGGACCAACCTCGCCCGCCGCCTGCTGGACGACTGGCTGCCGCCGGTGCTGCGCGACAACCGCCGGCTGATGCGGCCGCTGCTGAGGTGGTGGTTCGCCGGCACGCCCGATCCGGACGCGGTCATCGAGTTCAAGGAGCGGGCCTGGCGGCTGAGTGACGATGAAATGGCCGGGCTGTACGCCACGCTGCGGTGCCGGGGCGACCGCCGGCCGACCGACGCCACCGCCGGCGGGCTGGCCTGGATCGCCGGACGCATCCCGCCGGATTGCCGCACCCTGCTGGACGTCGGCTGCGGCCGGGGCTTCTGGGCCCGGCAGTGCGCCCGCGCCGGCCTGCGGGTGACCGGGTGCGACTTCGTCCGCCGCTTCGACGATCCGGACATCGCCTTCCGCGCCGGCAGCGTCGAAAACCTGCCGTTTGCCGACCGCTCGTTCGACGTGGTGACCTGCCTGCACACGCTGGAGCACGTGCGGCGGCTGGAAAAGGCCGTGGCCGAGCTGTGCCGCGTGTGCCGCCGCGAACTGTTCATCATCGTGCCCTGCCAGCGGGCATACCGCTACACGCTCGACCTGCACCTGCACTTTTTCCAGTCGCCCGGGCATTTTCTGGCAGTCAGCGGGCTGGCCGATGCCCGCCATCTGTCCGATGCCTGCTGCGAGCTGGTCGAGGGCGATATCGTCTGCCAGATCACCATGCCCGTCCTGCCGGCCGTTCCCCGGCGAACGGTCCAGCGCGCCGCCGTCGGCGCATCGGGAGTTCCGACATGACCACTGCGACCGTGACCGACAATGCCATGACCTGCCCCCCTGCCGCATGCCCCCCCGCCGCATGCCCGCCTGCCGCCGCGCAGCCCGCGCAGGTGAAGGTACCCTTCGTCGATCTCAAGGCCCAGTTCCGAACCCTCGAAAACGAAGTGCTGACCGCCATCGCGGACGTCTGCCGCGAGGCCCGTTTCTGCCTCGGGCCGGCGGTCGAGGCGTTCGAGGCCCGTTTCGCCGAATACTGCGGCGCGGCCCACTGCGTCGCGGTCAACAGCGGAACCAGTGCCCTGCATCTGGCCATGCGCTGCCTGGACATCGGTCCGGGCGACGAAGTCATCACCGTGCCGGCGACGTTCGTGGCGACAGCATGGGCGATCAGCTACGTCGGGGCGCGGCCGGTGTTCGTGGACATCGACCCGGCCTCGCGGACCATGGATCCGCAGCGTCTGGCCGCGGCCGTCACGCCGCGCACGCGGGCGATCGTCCCGGTGCACCTCTACGGCCAACCCGCGGACATGCGTGCGATCCTGCGGTTCGCCGAGTCCCGCGGTCTGCCGGTCATCGAGGACGCTGCCCAGGCCCACGGGGCCTCCTGCGACGGCCGTCGGGTCGGCGGGCTGGGGCGTATCGGCTGCTTCAGCTTCTATCCGGGCAAGAATCTCGGGGCTTTCGGCGAAGGCGGGGCCCTGGTGACGAACGATCCGGACATCGCCGCCCGGGCGCGGGCCCTGCGCGATCACGGCCAGCGCCGCCGCTATGTGCATGAGGAGATCGGCTACAACTACCGCATGGAGGGCATCCAGGCCGCCGTGCTGGGCATCAAGCTCGCCCGGCTGGACGCCTGGACCGCCGCCCGCCGGGCCCATGCGGCCGAGTACACCCGCCGCCTGGCCGGCGTCCCCGGCCTGACCTTGCCTCGGGAGTTTCCCGACCGGCCGGGGGTCTATCACCTGTTCGTCGTCGAGCTCGACGATCGCGACGCCGTGGCCGCCCGGCTCCAGCAAGCCGGCATCCAGACCGGCCTGCACTACCCCGTGCCGGTCCATCTCCAGCCGGCCTACCGCCATCTCGGCCACGCCGCCGGCGACTTCCCCCGCGCCGAGAGGCTATCGGCCCGCTGCCTGAGCCTGCCGATGTTCCCCGAGCTCACCGCCGACCAGATCGACGGCGTCTGTCGCACGCTGACCGATATCCTGGCCAAACGCGGGCGAGCGGATCGCCCTCCCCAGCCCTCCGGAGCCGATTAGGCGCCTTGCAGGCCATGGCCGAGGACACCGGTCGTCCCGTTTTCTGCGCGGGTGTAGAGAACCGCTGCACCACAGGGCACGCCGGGTCGAGAATGTCGCGAAGCGTTCCGCGGACCCCTGACCGCGGCGGATGGTCCGCCAGACTCACTCACTCAGCATTTCCAGCCGCTTGCGGGCCTCGCGGCGGCCCATGCGGCGAACGGCCACCAGTGCCGCCAGCGCCTCCTGCCGGGGACGCGACTTGCCGCTTTCCCAGTTGTAGACGGTCAGTGTCGACACCCCCATCAGCCGGCCGAGTTCGGCGGCCGACAGCCCCAGACGGTCCCGCTGGGCTTTCACCCAGCGCGGCGAGAACCGCACGCCTTGGGGCGGCGCCTCGGCCGCGGGCCGAGCCACGCGCCTCTTCTCCTGAGTCTCGAGGAAGTCCACCCGGCGAGTCAGGTCCTTGACCTGGCGCTTGAGTTCGGCGATGTCCCGGCGATTCTGTACCGCCGTCCGCCGGGTGGCACCGAACTCCCTGCGCAGCGTGCGTCTGGCCACGCGCGCGATCTCCGCCTTCATCACTTGTGCGAGATTCGGCATGCAAGCCTCCATGTCAGTCCGGTCGCTCGGCTCGGCTGGCTTGATCGCGGTCGGCGCCCGGGGACGGCGCCTCCCGTCGGCCAGTCGCCCCCCACGGCCGGTGGATGCTCCGTGTGTATACGACTTCGGGACCGGGGCCGCAAGCCGGCGCCGCGCGCCGTTCACATTCCCCCGGCCGACTGGCCGGCCACCCATCGGGCCAGGGCCAGCCAGCCTTCGACGCCGATCCGCTCCGGCCGGGCGCTCATGTCCAGCATGCCCGCCGACTCCAGCCGCGCCAGGGCTTCCTTGCCCAGCAGCCGTTGAAGCACCGTGCGCATCTGCTTGCGCCGCTGCCCGAAACAGCCCTGAACGAGCCGGACCAGGGCCTGCAGCACCTCCTCCGGCGGCCGGCCGCCCGGGTGCCGCTCCATCCGGAGCATGGCCGAATCGACCCTGGGTGCCGGCCAGAACGATTCGGGCCCCAGCCGCGCGATCCGGCGCACGACGGTCAGCAATCGGGCGTACACCGCGATCGGCCCGTAGTCCCTGCCGCCGGGTTCGGCCGTGAAACGGTCGGCCACTTCGGCCTGCACGGTGAAGCACAGCGGGCCGACGTCGGCGTGATCCAGCAGCAGATCCACGATCAGCGGCGTGGCCACCTGGTAAGGCAGGTTGGCCACCAGCATGATCCGGCCGCCCAGTTCGTCGCGGCGTCGCTGGAGCTCCTCCAGCACTTCCGCGGCGAGGCGGTGCTTGGAAACCAGCACGTCGCGGTGCAGCAGCGACAACCGCGGATGGTGTCCCAGCAGCCCGGCCACCAAAGCGTGCAGCCCGCGGTCGATCTCCACGCCGACCACGTGCCCGGCCCGCTCCAGCAGCATCTCCGTCAGCGAGCCGGTCCCGACGCCGACCTCCAGTACCACGTCGCGGTCGGTCACGCCGGCCGCCTCGACCAGGCGGCTGATCAGGTTGCCGTCGATCAGGAAGTTCTGGCCGTAGCGTTTCAACGGCCGAAGCCCGGCTCCGGCCAGCAGGGCCCGAATCTGTCGTCTGGTCTGCGGCATGCGGCTTTTCTCCAGGTCCGTGCGACCCCTGCGGCCCGGCCCGGTCGCGGGCCCGGCCGGCAACCCGCAGGGAACCCGGGATACCCGCAGACGCCCACCATTCGCCGGCCCGCCGGCGATTATGCTTCCCAGGCAACGTGACGTGCAAACGGCCGGCAGGCCTGCGGACTTTACATTCCCCGACGGTTCCTCCAGACTGCCGAACATGCAACCCAGCCATGAAGTCCTCAAGGAGGCCATCGAGAAGGTCGGCGTCAAGGCCGTGGCCACTGAGCTGAAGCTCTCGGCCGCCCTGGTCTACAAGTGGTGCCAGCCCTGGGAACCCGACGACCCCGACGCCGGCGGCGCGCGCAATCCGCTGGACCGCCTGGCCGAGATCCTGCGGATCACACAGGATCCCGGGCCGGTCAACTGGCTGTGCCATCAGGCCGGGGGGTTCTTCACGCCCAACCCCCCGATCGACGCCCGCGATCTGGGGACCGAGCTGCTCAAGTCCACCCAGCAGCTGGTCAAGGAGTTCAGCGACATGCTCGAGGAGGTCAGCCGCGCCGTGGCCAACGACGGGGCCATCGAGCCGGCCGAGGCGGTGCGCATCCGCCGCGACTGGGAGACGCTCAAGCGGGTTGCGGAAACCTTCGTCGTCCGCGCCGAGGCCGGCATGTTCGACAACGGCGAGCCGCCGCGGCGATGACCGCCTGTTGCGGGAATCCCGGCCGGCGGGAAGTCACCATGGGTATCCCGTCCCGGTCGGGCTACCCCGGACGATGCAGCGTGTATCCTCCGGCGAGGTTGTAGACCTTCTGGAAGCCGTGCTGGCTCAGGATTCGGGCGGCGTTGTAAGACCGCTGACCCACGCCGCAGAACACGCACACCGGCTTGGAGCGGTCGAGTTCTTCGAGGCGCGCCCGCAGGGAGGCCAGCGGAATGTTGATCGCCCCCAGCAGCGTGCCGGCCGCGTGTTCGGCCGGCGTGCGGACGTCCACCAGCTGGCCGGTGATCCGCGGATCGCCCGGGAGCAGCTGCTCGACGAGCCCGTCTTCCTGGTTCTGGGCCGCGAACGCCGCGATGTGGACCGGATCCTTTGCGGCACCGAACTGCGGGGCGTAAGCCAGGTCCAGGCCGGCCAGGTCGTCGATCGTGCCGCCGAAGTGAATGGCGGTGGCGACCACGTCGATCCGCTTGTCCACGCCCGCCCCCCCCACGGCCTGCGCGCCCAGCACCTTACGCGTGCCGCGCTCGTAGACCAGCATCAGCACCATGTTTTCGGCGCCGGGGTAGTAGCCGACATGATGCCCGCGGATCGCGAAGCTGCAGGCCGCATCCCGACCGGCCGCCCGCGCCGCCTCCAGACTCAGGCCGGTCATGCCCGCGGCGTGCCCGAAGAAGCCCACGATCGACGTGCCGGCCACCGGCGTCGCCGGCCGTGCAGACCCGGTGGCCGCGTGCTGACCGGCCAGCCGGCCATTGCGGTTCGCCGGACCGGCCAGGGGCACCTGCATCGGCCGTCCAAGCACCGCATGGACCACCTCGGCCGCGTCGCCGACCGCGTAGATGTCCGGATCGCTCGTGCGGCCCTGTGCGTCCGCCGCGATGGCCCCGCTGGCGCCGATCGCCAGGCCGGCCGCGACCGCCAGCTGCGTCATCGGCCGGACGCCGGCCGCGACGACGACCATGTCGGCGTCCAGGAGCGTCCCGTCGGCCAGCCGGACGGCCTCGGCCAGCCCGTCGCGGCAGGCGAGGCTTTCCACGCCGCGTCCGCAGTGCAAGGTCACGCCTTCGGCACTCAGCACCCGCTGAATCTCCCGGGCCATGACCGCGTCGAACAACGGCATGACCCGCGGAAGCCGCTCGACCAGCGAAACCTCCAGCCCGCGGCCTCGAAGCACCTCGGCCATCTCCAGGCCGATGTAACCGCCGCCGACGATCACCGCCCGGCGCGGACCGTGGTCGTCGATCCATGCCTTGATACGATCGCTGTCAGGCACGTCCCGAAGCACGAAGACATTCGCGCAACCGGCTCCCGGCCAGGGCGGCATCACCGGCGCGGCCCCGGGCGCCAGGATCAGCTTGTCGTAGTGCTCGAGGCGCGACCGGCCGGCGTCGAGATCGATCACCTCCACGGCGTGCTGCTCGCGATCGATCCGCGCCACCTCGTGGCGGGTATGCACCTGGATGTTGAACGTCTGGCGGAAGTACTCCGGCGTGGCCAGAAAAAGCTTTCCCCGCGGGCGGATCTGCCCACCGATGTAGTAAGGCAGACCGCAGTTGGCGAATGACACCTCAGAGCCCTTCTCGAAGATGACGATCTCCGCCTGCTCGTTCATCCGTCTAGCGCGGGTCGCGGCACTGGCCCCGGCGGCCACGCCACCGACGATCACGATACGAAGAGTTCCCATGTTGTCTTCCTCGGTCTGCCGCCCGCGAGGCGAGAAACGGCGTTCCTCACAACGGCCGGGCGGGCACGCCGCAGCCGCACGCCTGGCGATGCGCCGCGCTATGCCGACTCCGTTCAGGCCGGGCAACAGCCTTTGGTGTTATCCGGAACCTGATTCCAGGGCATCTTTTCCAGCAACCTGGCCATCGGGCACCAGCCCGTCAGGCCGGCGTTGAGCAGGCCCAGCGCGACGAACCAGGTCAACAGGATGAACCAGGAGTTGACCAGCTTCGCCAGGATCAGGCCGGCCAGCAGCATCAGTCCCGCGCCGATCATGACCTGTCGCACGATCGGAATGTGGCCGCCCCGGCCGAGGACCTCCACGCCCGCCTTGCGGCAGGCGTCGATACCGCCCTCGAGCATATTCACGTTCGTGAACCCCATTTCCGCCAGTCGGCGGGCGCCGTCCGTCGAGCGCACGCCGCTTTTGCACATGACCAGCAGCGAGTCGTTGCGGTCCCAGCCGGCGGCGACCTCTGCGAGCCGGTCCAGCGGCACGTTTTCGGCCCTGGCCAGACGCTCGGCGGCGTATTCAGCCGGCGACCGAACGTCGATGATGCGACCGCGAAACTGGATCACTTCATGCGCCGAAATCTTTCTCATGACTGTTGCTCCTTATGCCGGCGATGATTGATCATCGCCGGTGCCACGCGGGCCCTGGGGCCCCGGATGCTGCCGGATGCAGCCCAGCAACCACCCCGGCCGGGGGTCCACCACCCGATAGTAGACCGTCTTGCCTTCACGTTCGCTGGCCAGAATCCCATGGGCCTTCATCATGTTCAGGTGCTGGCTGACGGCGTTGGCCGGGGCCCCCAAGTGGCGGGCCAAGGCATTCACGCACATCCGCCCGGCGATCAGCAGTTCGCAGATCCGCAAACGGTGCGGATGCCCCATGAGCCGCAGCATCCCCGCCGCGGCCTCCAGCCGTTCCATGGGCAGCAGTTCCAGAGAACGCGTGTCGCTGGTCATGTCGTATCATTATATCATGACCTCATGACTTGACAACTAATTTGCTTAGTCTTTTATAAGTCTATTTTTTCAGGTGCTTTATATCCTTAGACGGTCGACGCGGATGATGGCTTGACAAGTGCAGCATACATCCGGACAATGGCCCGAACATACACGATCGGTAGCCAGCATGCCCCCTTCAGGGTTACTGTCTGGAGTATCGAGTCGCAGGCCGGGCAGGCAGTCCGTGCAGACAGCCACAGTCGCAGTCGCTGGGCCGGTCTCCCCGGCCGACGGTGGCGAGGAAGGTCTGCGGTCCGGAATCCCGCGGCAAAGTGGACCTGGCCAGGAAATTGTCCGACAAAGGCCTGCCGGATTCATCCGACAGGACCATCACGGGCGAGGCGCCCGAGCTCCTGGGGTGTGGTGCAATTGGTAGCACGCCTGACTCTGGATCAGGAAGTTCTAGGTTCGAGCCCTAGCACCCCAGTTTACCCCCTCGGAACACGCTGATGCGGTCAACTTGGCCGCCAACAGTCGTGCATGCGGGTTACGTCACGCCCAAGCTGCACGATGGCGGCGTGGTTCTCCGCGGTCCGCTGGGCCCAGGGTCGCGCCAGGCGCTGGCGGCACGAAATCCGCCGCCTGGGTAGGCGAGGACCGGACCCAGGGTCGCGCCAGGCGCTGGCGGCGCTATGCACAGGTTGTGGCGTGCGACGCTTGCGAAATGCTCCGGTTTTGCTGGATGCCTGATCAAGCCAGCCCCCCGCCGGCCAGTGCAGAATACAGGGAATGGCGATCCCGCCCTCGCGGACCCGGCACTTGTGCTGCCGGAACGGGGTATGGCACGCGACCGCCAACCGCGTTTCAGACACAGGACGCGGCCGCCGGGCCGGGATTCGGACACGGTAAGAGGGACCTGACCAGGAATCGGCCGCAGAATCGTGGCCGCCGCGAATGAGGAGGTTCGCCTCGGCCCCGTTGAAGGAAAGAAAGCCGATCAACGTATGATCCGAGGGCCCTCGCACGGCGGATCTGCGGGAAGCACCCTGCCGATCTCGCAAACACCCATCTTCGCCCTGCGGGCAAACCCTGGCGCTTTGGGCACGGAGGCCTTTGCATCGGTGACATCCCCGCAGGTATAGCCGGTCGCGGTCGGTCCGGGTTCCAGCACGGAGCCGAAAACCCGTCTTCGCGCAAATTTTGTACGAAACCCGAAAGTCAGGAACGCTCAGGTCTCGACGTGAATACTTGAGATTCCGCATGGGTCCGACACGGGTTGTCGTACCCTTGTGTCAGGCTTGGGAAGAGGTTTTTCGTAGCGGCCTCTGCCCACCGGAGGCGGTCCTCCGGCTCAGCGGCCGCCAGACAGGGGCGACAACCATGCTCGAGCCTGAGATCAACAGGACGGAAGTCCATCTGGGAGCCAGTCTTACACTCCGTTTTCTGCGGGGGACACGGCGCCCGGCCGCAGTCTCCCAAACCCTGGCAGACCTGCCTCCGCTGCCGGTCTTCGACGGATCGCAACTGCCGGGCGCGACATGCTGTGCCGGAAGATCAAGCTGCACAAAGGTCCTGGTCATGCCGCTTCGGCCGTCGGAGTGCATGATCGTGGACATGACCGGCCGGTGGTGGAAACCCAACGGCGTGAAGGCCGTGGTCGGCGGCCTGAACGCACTGACCGGCCGGCCTGCCGAACCCGAAAGGGGATGGGAAGACGGCGAATACCTGGTGGTCGGCGACACGGGAGGCTTCAGCGGGCAGCGAATGCCCGACGGGTCGATGCGTCCTCTGGCCCTGAGGCCCGACGAGTCCAGTGTCGAAATCGTGCTGGCGGTCGCCGAGCCGAAACCGGGATTGTTTCCGGACCGGCCGCCGAGGACCCGGGGACCGGTGACAGTGGACCGCCACACCTGGGGAGCGATCACCCTGTTAGGCGTTCGTCTGGTCCATCCGAGGATGTTCCGGAGCCTGACGGGTCTCGAGCCTCCGCCGGAAGCCGGGCGAAACCTTCACTCGGGCCCGATGCCCGGGCGGGATGGGCTGCTTGACGATTCGGCGGCTATGCTGCTGGTCGGCGATCGACCGCACTGCGGACGGCGCAATGGGCGCTCCAAGTGCCGGTCGGCTCCGGGGCTGTCGCAGCCTGACCTCAGGTAATGCTGGGATCGGCGTCGGCTCGCGGGCGTCAGTGGGTCGATCCTCCGTCGGCGGCTCCGTCTTCCAGGCCCAGTTCATTGTACTTCTTGTTCAGCGTGTTGCGGTTGATGCCCAGGAAGTCGGCGGCCCTGATCTTCACGCCGTCACACCGGGCCAGGGCCTGGATGATCATTTCGCGCTCCAGGCCACGGGTGACCCGATCCCAGATGGTGCCTTCCTGTTCCTCGTCGATCGCCCGGGCGACCAGTCGGCGGCCCAGGCCCTCGACGGTCTCCGGTTCGGATCCGGAGGCCGAAGCGGAGCCGCCGGACCGAATGGTTGGCGGGAGCAGTTCCTCGGTGAAGTGCTCGTCGCGTGACAGGACGACCGCACGTTCGATGGCGTTCTCCAGCTCGCGGACGTTTCCAGGCCAGGGATAGCGGACCAGCAGGTTGACGAGGTTGCGCGACAGCTTACGGAGGTTGCGGCCGTTCTCGCGGTTGTACTTGTCCAGAAAGTGGTCGATGAGCAGCGGGATGTCCTCGCGCCTTTCGCGCAGCGGCGGAACGCGGATGGCCACGACGTTCAGGCGGTAGAAAAGATCCTCGCGAAATCGGCGCTCGCGCACCTCGCGTTCCAGATCGACGTTGGCGGCGGTCACGATCCGCACGTCGGTCCGGATGGTCTGGACGTCGCCGACCCGCTCGAACTCGCGCTCCTGCAGCACCCGCAACAGCTTGACCTGCAGCGGCACGTCCAGCGTGGCGATCTCGTCGAGAAACAGCGTTCCGCCGTAGGCCGCCTGGAACAGGCCGATCTTGTCCCGGATCGCGCCGGTGAACGCCCCTTTGACGTGCCCGAAAAGCTCACTTTCCAGAAGCGTGCCGCTGAGTGCCCCGCAGTTGACCCGCACGAAGGGCTTGTCGCGGCGGTCGCTGTTGAAGTGGATCGCCCGGGCGATCATTTCCTTGCCGGTTCCGGTTTCACCCAGCAGCAGCACCGTGGCCCGCGTGCGGGCGACCTGCTCGATGACCTGGAAAACCTCCATCATGGCCGGGCTGCCGGCGATCATGTCCGAAAAGCGGTATGGTTCGCCCGATGCCCGTCGCGTCCGGGCGACCTCGTCGATCAGCTCCTCCTTTTCCCGGCGGAGCATCCAGTGCACGCGGATGGCCTGGGAGATCATGGTGGCGACCATCGTCAGCAGACTGAAGTCACGTTCCAGGGCCTCCGGCGTTTCGGCCGGCTTGTCGACGCTGAGCACGCCGACCGGGCGGCCCTCGCTGAGGATCGGCAGGCACAGGAAGCTGTACGCACGGTCGCGAGACTTCAGCCCGCCGGTACGGTCCAGGTAGGCCGGCTCGGCGCGGACGTCCGGCACGACGATCGGCCGGCCGGTCTCGAACACCCGGCCGGTGATGCCCTCTCCCGGCGCGTAGACGCCCTGTCGCTGCATCTCGGGACTCAGGCCGTGGGCGGCTTCAATTCGAAGATAGCCGCTGACCTCATCTAAGATCACCAGCCGTCCCCGCTCGATGCCGACCTCGCTGGCCAGAAGACGCATCACCTGATCGAAGACGCTTCGGACATCCAGCGAGCTGCTCATGATCTGGCTGATCGAGCGCAGAAGATCGAACGGCAGTTCGCATGACCTCGACGAAGGCGGGTGGTCAGTCATCCAGGCGACCTTTGAACATGGCCGTGGCCATCCCGGTTCCGAGGCGCGATGCTCCGCTGCAGCCTCTGATCAGAGCGCCGCCTGGTTAGGCAGAGGCGGGCCTGCCCTGAGCTCGTACCAGGCATTATAAGGCTGGAGGTCCAGAGAACACAGCCTTCAATGGCTTTTGCCATCGGTTTCAAAAGCTTTTTCCGGGAGCGGCGTGCCCGCATCATAGGCAGGGAGGCCGCCCGCTGCTCAGGCCACAGGAAGTCTTCAGGTCAGGTGAGAGGCCATCGGACGTCCTTGCGGTACGCGCACATCTCTCCCGTCATGAGTGGACTCGGCCGCAGCGGGTGCCGGTGGCAAACCCCGGATGGGGCCGAGGATCTCCAGAGCCTCAGATCCTAACAGGTCTCCGACCGCCTTGCGCAGCTCGGGGGTCGGCCGGACGGCCACCCGGGGACCGGCGCGAAGCGTGACCTTGAGCCGGCCGGAGGTCCAGAGCTCCAGATAGACGGGCTTGTCGCCGGCATGAGCGCGGAGGATCCGCTGCAGGTCGCGGAGGCGTTGGGAGTCGGCGTGGCCGCCGCGGAGCCGGATGACCACAGCAGTGCTGAGGGTTTCGTCGGCCTGGTCGAGGGGCACCAGTTCCGAGACCCGCAGGGAGGGCTGTTCACGTTTGCGATCGACCTGTCCGCGGAGGAAGACCACCTCGTCGGGGGTCAGCCGGTCCCGGAAGCGTTCGAGATCTCTGGGAAACAGAATGGCCTCGACCTGCCCGGCGAGATCTTCCAGCAGGATGATGCCCATCTTCGAGCCGGCGTTGCGGCCGGATCGGGTCACCACCGTCCGAACCTTCGAGATCATCCCTCCGAGGGTGACTTCGGTGCCGTCGCGCAGCCGTGCAAGGTCGGCGGTGCGGGCGGTGGCATAGCGTGCAAGGGTGCCGGCGTGCATCGAGAGGGGGTGGCTGGTGACGTAGAAGCCCAGGGTGGCTTTCTCGTGGGCCAGCATTTCCGACTCGGACCACTGCAGCGGGGGCACGGCGCGGCGGCAGGCGGCCATCTGTTCGGGGGCCAGCCCGGCGAACAGCGACATCTGCCCGGCCTTGCGGTCGGCGGCCAGGGACGCGCCCTGGGCGATGGCGTCGTCCAGCACGGTCATGAGTCCCTTGCGCATCGCGCCGGTGGAATCGAAGGCGCCGCACTTGATCAAGGCCTCGAGGACCGCACGGTTGACGGCGGCCGGATCGACGCGCTCGCAGAAGTCGAAGATGGACCTGAAGGGGCCGCCCTTCTCGCGGGCGCCGAGGATGGCCGAAACGGCCTTGTCGCCCAGTCCCTTGATGGCCCCGAGGCCGAACCGGATCAGGGGCTTTCCGTCGCGGCCGCCGGGAATCACGGTGAAGTCCCTGTCCGAGGAGTTGATGTCCGGCGGCGCCACGCCAATGCCCATGCGCCGACACTCCTCGATGTACTCGACGACCTTCTCGGTGTCGCCCATTTCGAAGGTCAGCAGGGCGGCCATGTACTCGGTGGGAAAGTAGGTCTTGAGGTAGGCCGTCTTGTAGGCCACCAGAGCGTAGCCGGTGGAGTGGGCCTTGTTGAACGCGTAGCCGCCGAACTGGAGGATGTCGGCGAAAATCCGCTCGGCCGTCTCGCGCGCGACCCCCTTGGCCGCGCAGCCCTCGATGAACGGGCCCTTTTCGGCCTCGATCATCTGGGTCTTCTTCTTGCTGATGGCCTTGGCCAGCCGGAAGGCCCGCTTGAGCTCGATCCCGCCGAGGCGGTTGACCAGGCGCGAGACCTGCTCCTGATAGACCATGATGCCGTGGGTCTCGCGAAGCACCTCGGCCATGATCGGGTGGGGGGCGGTCCACTTCTCGCCGTGCTTGCGGGCGATATAGGAATCGATGTAGGCCATCGGGCCTGGGCGATAGAGGGCGTTGGCGGCGATGAGGTCCTCGATGCGGTTGGGGCGCATGCGGATGAGCACGTCGCGCATGCCGGCGGATTCGAACTGGAAGACGCCCCTGGTGTCTCCCCGGCGGAAGAGCTCGAACACTCTCTGGTCGTCCAGATCGATCCGGTCCAGATCGATGCTGCGGCCATGGTGCTGCTCGGCCATCCGGCGGGCGCGCTCCATGACCGTGAGCGTCCGCAGCCCCAGGAAGTCCATCTTGAGCAGGCCGCACAGCTCGACGGTCGGACCGTCGTACTGGGTCATCAGCTGGTCGGAACCCGGCGGCTGGTAAAGCGGCACGAAGCGATCCAGCGGCTCATCGGCGATGACCACGGCGGCGGCGTGCACGCCGGTGTGCCGGGCCAGGCCCTCGAGCCGGCGGCTGATGTCGATCACCCGTCGGACGCGGGGGTTCTCGTTGCACATCCGTCGCAGCTCGGGCTCCTGCTCGAGGGCCTTGTCGATGGTGATCCTGAGGTCCTCGGGGATCAGCCGCGTGATGGCGTTGGCCTCGTCGAACCCGAGCCCCAGCACCCGGGCGACGTCCTTGACCGCCGCCCGCGGCTTGAGCGTCCCGAAGGTGATGATCTGGGCCACGTGCCCGTATTTGCGGCGGACGTAGTCGATGACCTCCTCGCGACCGTTCTGGCAGATGTCCATGTCGATGTCGGGCATCTCGTCGCGGTCGGGATCCATGAAACGCTCGAAGTACAGCTCGTAACGCAAGGGGTCCGGCGCCGACAGTCCCAGGCAGTAGCCGACCACCGTCGAGCAGGCGCTGCCGCGGCCGCCGCAGGGAATGCCCCGCGAGCGGGCGTAGTTCACGAAGTCCCAGACGATCAGGAAGTAGCTGGAGAACTTCTTGGAGGCGATCACCTCCAGTTCGTAGTCGATCCGCTCGCGGATCGCGTCGGTCAGCTCGGGGTACTTCTCGCGGGCTCCCTCGTACACCAGCTCGCGGAGGTAGTCGTCGGCCGACCGCCCCCCCGGAACCCGGTACACCGGGGCGTGGCGGCGCTCCAGGTCCAGATGCAGGTCGCACAGATCGGCGATCCGCCGGGTGTTGTCCACGGCCTCGGGCCAGTCCCGGAAGAGGGCCGCCATTTCCGCGGCGCTTTTGAGGTAGAACTGGTCGCTCTCGAAGCGGAAGCGGTCCGGATCGTCGAGCCTCTTGCCGGTGCTGATGCAGCACAGCACGTCGTGGGCTTCGACATCCTCGTGATCCAGGTAGTGCACATCGTTGGTCGCGACCAGCCCCACGCCCAGCCGACGGGCCAGGTCCGCCAGCTCGGGATTGGTCCGTTTCTGCTCCTGGAGACCGTGGTCCTGCAGCTCGATGAAGAAGTGCTCCTCGCCGAAGATCTCCAGGTACTGCCTGGCGATCTCCTCGGCCGCCCGGCGATCCTCGCGCAGCAGGGCCTGCGGGATCTCCCCTCCCAGGCAGGTGCTCGTGCAGATGAGCCCCTCGGCGTGTTCCCGGAGGATCTGCTTGTCGATCCGGGGCTTGTAGTAGAAGCCCTCGCGCCAGGCCAGGCTGGTCAGCCGCAGAAGGTTGCGGTAACCGGTCAGATTGCGGGCCAGCAGCAGCAGATGGCAGCTGGCCTCCTTCATTCCCCGGGCGTCGCGCTCGCGACGGTCGGCCGGGGCCATGTACACCTCGCAGCCGATGATCGGCTTCACGCCGGCCTTCAGCGCCGCCTGGTAGAACGTGATGGCCCCGAACAGATTGCCGTGGTCGGTGACGGCCACCGCCTCCCCGCCACGGTCCCTGACCTTTTCCACCAGCGACCGGATCCGGGCCGCGCCGTCGAGAAGACTGTAATCGGTGTGAACGTGAAGATGGTTGAAGACCACCGTGTCGGACACGCCAGCCTCCCTGCCGCAGAGGTTGGGGCTCCCGCCCCACCAGCCGGCTGATGATACGCGCTGGGCCGCCGGCCGCAAGACCGGGCGGATACCCCATGCTTCCGGCGCGGCGAACTCAGCGCCAGCGTATCTCGATCGTCGCCCCGTCCGGCTGGTTGTCGAACCGCAAACGCAGCGTCTGGCCCTCGGCAAGGGTGTCCACCGGCTGCCGGCCGCCGCCGAGGTCCGCGACGGTCAGCTCGGCCGGCTCGCGCCCGGCGGTGAACAGCCGGACCACGCCCGGCGTGCCGGCCGGGCCGCGAATCACGACGCGGGAGCCCCCCGGATCGTGTTCCTGGCGGATCAGACGGTGGGTGCAGTGCAGGACCGCCGGCCCGCGGGACGCGTCCAAAGCCTCGGAGACGTCGCGAAACAGCCCGCTGGCTCCGACCGGCAGTCGGACGTCCTCCCGCACGGCCAGTTCCGGGTCGAACACGTCGATTACCGATCCGACCACCTGCACCGGCCGCGAGGAGGCATGGGCGATCACGTAGGGCCCCCTTCGCAGGCAGTACGCGCCCATCGGGGCCAGCCCGCCCTTGATGCCGGCTCGCACGGCGGCTTCGTCCACCAGGGGCAGGTAGACTTCGCGCGCCACCGCCGGGTCCGCGAACGCCCGGGGCGACGCGGTTCGCCGGAAGACCCATCCCCGCCCCACCTGAGCCCAACCCTCCTGATCGAGGGGCACTTTCAGCAGCGCCATGAGGTGGTGCAAAGGCGAGTCGTAACCGGCTTGCGTCCACCAGAGCAGGTCGTCCCGCAGCGGTTCGGCGGCCCCCAGCATCAAGAGGCTCCCGCCCTGCTCGACCCACGCGGCCAGAGCCCGGTTGTACTGCGGATCCACGGGCTTGAGATGCTCATAGGAGAGCGCGATCACCCGGAAGCCCATGAGGTAGCCCGGTTCGGTGCTGCGTTCCAGGACGCAGGCCGTGGCGGGCAGTCCGATGCGGACCAGCGGAAGGAGCATGCCGAACAGACCGTCCAGAGCCCCGGGGGGTTCGGATTCCCACAGGGCGCTGTCGGCCACCGCCACGCCGATCCCGCTGGTGGTGCCGGTCGGCGATCGGCCGTCGTCGGGTTGTCGCCACTGGCCGCCCGGGGGCATGTCCTGCATGGCCTGGATGGTCGAGAGAAGCACGACCCGGTAGGACTCCGGGGCCGGGGTTCCCCCCCCGGTCTGGTGGCCCGGGAGGAAGATGCGCTCCGGCCAGGGCATGACCTCATATGAGGCCACGCGGGGGAACAGCAGCATGGCCACCAGGCAATGCTGATACCATTGCTGGAACTCCTCCCAGGTGTGGTTGGGGTCGTCCTCCACCGGGTCCACCAGCATCCAGAGCTTCTTGCCGCTGCCGGCGGCCAGGGCGTCGAAGTAGTCATACAGGGCGTAGGCCGACAGAAAGAAGGTTTTGTCGGGCGAGGAATAATGGGCCAGACACCAGTTGACCGGTCCGGTCCAGACCTGCCCGATATAGGCGTCGATGTCCGGCTCGCCGGCCGCCGAACCCATCGGGGCCGCCAGTTTCGCGGCGATATTGCTGTAGATGGAGTGGACCGGCAGACACACGGCCACCTCCCGGCCCAGGGAGGCCGCGTGAGCCTTGGCGGTCCGGGCCAGCGTGCGTTCCAGCTCCAGGTAGAGCTCGGCCTTGAGGCGGCCAGTCAGAAACAGCGCTTCGGGCGAGGCGGATTCCGGCTGCCAGGGGCGGCCGTACCGGGCTTCCCAGATCGGTTTGAAGGCTGCCTCGTAGCCGGTGTGCAGGTGGCCCAAGGGCTCCTCGGGAAGGATGGCCTGGGCCCCGGCATCGATGGACAGGCGGGTCATCTCCTGCAGGTGGCGGGTCCAGCCCTCGGTGGGGAGCATGTAGGGTCGTACGCCCGCGCACATGACCACCTGCCCGTCGGCCCATCGCTCGACCTCGTCGGGGTGCTCGCGGCCGTCCCACCGCCCCTTCCAATAGCTGTCGCCGGCGTCGGAATCGGCGAAAAACATGCGGCCCACGGCCACCTGCCGCCGGGCCCAGGATTCCAGCACCCCAGTCAGCTGGGGGAGTCTTTCGCCGTGTCGGTGGACGACCACGGCGTCCGCCGCGATCGCCAGACGGGGGTCATAGCCGGCGTTGGTCTGGAAGAAGGTTTTGGCCTGGAGGAACCGGGTGGCGGTGCTCCGGGATTCGGGCTGCTGTCCGGCAGCCGGACGGAAGGCCGTACAGCAGATGACCGTCGCAGTCGCCAGGATTTCTCGATGTGACTTGAACATGCGATCCTCTCCTTGTCGACGTTGAAGGCAGTCCGTTGCCCGGGAGGGACTTGCCTGGGAGGAACATCCAAATGCCTTCAGATCATCCGATGCAATCTCCCCCTTGATGGCCCCGCGACGAGCCGGCGGGCGGGCCGTGGCCAGGCCGGTTTTTTTCGTCCGGCCCATACGCCCGGGAGGCGAGGCCGGCCTTGCTCTTCTGACGACTACGCGTCACACACCCGAGCGGAGCCGGAAATCGGCGCGGCGCCCGCGATTTGCGGCTTTTTCGTTGGCCGCAGCCTGAATCCTGAGGTATATAGCTCATGAAGCAATACCACGTCTGGTTCGCAGATGGATGCCATGAGACCGAAAGCAGCTCCATCCCGGCGACCGGCGGCACGCGCGCGACCGCGCCGTATCTGGTATGCCCCGCACGCCAGCGTGTACCGCGAAACGACCGCCAGACGGGCGGCGGAACTGGCCGACGCCCTTCTTCGGCATCATGCCCTGCCGCCCGACCTGACCGAGCGGGACCTTTTCATCGCCCTGCACGCGTGCGCCTTTCGCGCCGCGGGGGTTTGCCGCAAGGGCCGCATGCTGCCCAGCACGCGGCAGTCCTGGATGGCCCGCTACGAGGCCATCCGGGCCCACATCATCGAGCATAACCTCGGGCTGGTCTACTCGACGCTGGCGCGTTTCTGCCGGGAGCCGCTCGACCGGGAGGACTTGGCCAGCGAGGCGATGCTGAGCCTGATCCGGTCGGTGGACCGGTTCAACCCGTTCAAGGGCTATCGCTTCAGCACCTACGCCTGCAGCGTCATCTACCGGGCGTTGATGCGGCGCAAGAAGCGCAACGCCCTGCACCGGAACCTCTTTCCGGTCCAGCACGACAGCGACTGCGAGCGCCCGCTCCGCGAGGAGGATCCCGGCGCCGACCTCTACCTGGAGTGCCTGCAACGCATCCTCGAGCGGAACGAGGGCCACCTCACCCGGCTGGAGACCAGCGTCTTGGACATGCGGTTTCCCCGCAGTCAGGACCGTTCGCGGACTTTCCGCGAGATCGGGCGGGCGATCGGCCTGAGCAAGGAGCGAGTGCGGCAGATCCAGCGGAACGCGTTGATCAAGCTGCGCGGGGCGATCGAAGCCGACCCCATCCTCCGCTGACGGAGCCCGCCCGGCCATGTGCCCGGCATGCGGTGGAGCGCCTCGTGCCGCCGGAATCATCGACCGCCTCCATTCAGCCGCTCCAGGGCGTCGTCCATCGGCCCGGTCAGGACGTTCCAGCCGTAGCGGGCGGCGATACGCACGCCCCGCCGCGGGTCGCCGTTCCAAAGGTCGCCCCGGTCCGCCCGATCGGCCAGTTCCGCCAGGCGCCGGGCCAGCGACGCCGCGCCGGGCTCGTAGAAGAAATCGGCGGAGCCCTCCGGCGCCGAGGGCCCGAAGATCTCCGGATAGGCGAGGCGCGGCGGCAACAGCGGGAAAGCGCCGGCGGAAACCGCCTCCAGCACGCCGATGCCGAACGTCTCGAACATCGCCGTGGAAACCACGACATCCGCCCAGGCCAGAACCTCGCCGTACGCCTGACGGTCGGCCTTGTATCCCCAGTGATCGATCCGGTCTGCGAAACGCTGCCGGGCGGTCTCGAAGACCGCGGGCCGGTCGCGGAACTCCTGGCCGATGACCCCCAGCCGGAAGGGAATCCCCCGGTCCGCCAGAAGCGCCAGGGCCTCGAAGAACTCCTCGGGATTCTTGTCATGCTCCCAGCGGGCCGACCAGAGGATCCGCAGAGGCCCGGGGGTGCGCGGCGCGGCAGGCGGCAGCGGTTCGATCCCGGGCGGATGAACGCGAGAGCGGGGGCGAATCTGATCGGGGGCCTGCAGCGGCACGAAGTCCGCCATCGGCTTGAGGAACCCCGGCAGGGCGTCCAGAAAGGCGTCGCGATGCCAGGCGGAGTTGAACCACACCTCCGTGGCGGCCAGGGCGGTGGTCAGATTCGTCAGCACGAACTGGTAGTCCCATTCCCGCTCGCACCGCACCGGGTAGGTGAGCTGATTCTCGTGGAAGTAGGCCACGGCCGGCAGATCCCGGACCGGCGCCGGCGCCAGACCGAGAAACTCCGCCAGGCTGAGCATGTCGGAACAGAACAGCAGATCCCAGCGGGCCCCGGCGGCCTGCCGGGCACGGACCTCCTCGGCCAGCGTGATCGCGGCGTGACGCATCCGCCACTTCCACTTGCGCGCCGGCAGGCCGAGGATGTCGAACGCGTGCCGGCTGCGGGCCGCCCAGCCGTCCAGAAAGGCCCTGTGGCTGCCGCCGTAGTATGGTTCCAGTGCCAGAATGCGCATCGGACCTCCAGCGGCCCCGGATCCGGGCCTCTTCCTGCGGCAGGCCCGAGCGCGCATTCTACTTCATACCGTGACGCAGGGCACGAGCTTGCCAAACGTCCTTCCGGCCGATATCAACACGCCCGGGCGTGCGATTCGTGTCGACATCGAAACGATAGTGACAGGGGGCAGCTCGTGCATGTTCTGATCACGGCGGGTCTGGTTCTACCGGTGTTGCCGGTGGCCGCGGCGACCGACCAGGTGGTCGCCGCCGAGCGGTTCGACGCCGAATCCTGCCTGGCGGCCTGGTCGTTCAGC
Organism: uncultured Phycisphaerae bacterium; assembly: GCA_938005315.1. Classification (GTDB taxonomy): domain Bacteria; phylum Planctomycetota; class Phycisphaerae; order UBA1845; family PWPN01; genus CALLOB01. The sequence goes on along the minus strand of CALLOB010000031.1, from coordinate 5,602 downwards.
AACGGTCCGGAGTTTCCGGGGGCGGCGGGGAAACTCGCCTGGATGGCCGGAGCCGGCCGGTCGGGCGGAGGCGCGCTGGGGCTGCATTTCGACTTCACCGGCGGCGGCAACTACGTCCAGGCGGGTTGGAGGCTGCCCGAGAGAAGCCCGGCCCGGGTGCGCTTGTGGCTGCGTAAGCCGGGGGCGCACCGCATCGTCTTCCGGGCCACGGACCACACCGGGCGGACGTTTCAGAAGGGTCTGCGCTACGCCCGCACCGACTGGCAGCAGGTCGAGGTGGACATGGCACGCTGGGAGTTCGGCTGGGGCGGCACGGGCGACGGCCGGCCGAGCCCGCCGTTCGACCATTTCGCCGTGCTGATCGAGAACAGCGGCGACGTCAGGGAGGGCGTGCTGCTGATCGACGACATCGAGATTCTGTCCGACTCGGTGACGCCGGCGGAAATCCCGGGTTGCACTTACGAGCCGGACCACCTGCGGCGGGCCTCGGCCTCCGGCGGGCCGGGCAACCGGCTGGAGGGCGACTGCTGGCACTATGCCTTCAACGGTCCGGCCGAAGAGGTGTCGCTGTCGGCGGATCATTCGCTGTACGGGGAACCGCAGAGCCTGCGGGTGGTCGTGGAAGGCCGTTCCTGTGGACACGCACTGGGCGTCAGGATCGGCTCGCATTTCCAGGAGTTCACGCGAACTCTCGGCCGGCTGGTCGAGGAGGGGCCGCAGACGTTCGAGGTCCCTCTGGGCGACATGCACGGCTGGCAATACGGTTATGGCGAGAACGACGGCGTGGCCCGCCTGCCGCTGCGGCTGATCGCCCTGACGCTGCGCCGCGGCGATGGGCCGGCCTCCGGCAGTATCCGCGTCCGGCGGATCGAGGTGGACACCGGGCCCCGGGCCGGTCAGCTCGTCCTGCTGATCCCGGACGTGCGCGACGACGGCAGAGGGCTGAAATTCACCCTTCAGGCGGTCAATCTCCGGAACATTCCGGTCCGCGGGACGCTGGTCTGCGATCGCGGCGGCCCGGCCGGCCGGACGGATCGCCAGGTCAGGGATTGCGAATTGCCGGCCGGCGGTCGGCCGGTGGAACTGGAGTTCATCGAGCCGGACAGCGGGGATGGATTCATGGAGCGGACCTGGCAGTGGATCGAGCCGGGATTCACCTCGCAGCCGGTCTCTATCGGCACCTGTACGCCGCCGCCGAAGCTGGAGCGGACGCCGCCCGACCCCGACAGTGCCATCGGCGTGGGCCTGTACCTGTACCGCTTCCGCACGCACCCGGATCGCCCGGCGATGATGGACCGCATGGCCGCCCTGGCGGCGCAGGCCGGCGTCAAATGGACGCGCGAGGAGATCCAATGGCATGTCACCGAGCCGCGGCAGGGCGAGTTCGACTGGACGTTCTACGATGAGCTGGTCGATACCGCCGCCCGTCACGGCATCAGCGTCTATGGCCTGCTGGCTTACGGCAGCCCGTGGACGGACGTGTACAGCGATGAGGGGACGCGGCACTATGCGGCATGGGCCGCGGCCGCGGTGCGCCGCTACAAGGACCGCATCCGCCACTGGGAGATCTGGAACGAGCCGAACATCTTCTTCTGGTCGGGTCCCCGGGAGCTGTACCCGGTGCTGCTCAACCGGGCCTACGAGGCCATCAAGGCCGAGGACCCGCAGGCCGTGGTGCTGGGCTGCTCGACTGCCGGAATCGATACCGCCTTCATCCGCGAGGTGATGAACGCCGGCGGGCGCTTCGACGCCCTGACGATCCACCCTTACCGCGGCGAACTGAAGGACCTGGAGTTCATCCACGAGCTGCGGGCGGCGCGCGAGCTGGTCGGGGGGCGCGACGTGTGGTTGACCGAAATGGGGTTTCCCAGCCAGCTCATCGACGGCTACAGCGAACGCCGCCAGGCCTCGCTGGTCGCGCGGGTGTACCTCTGCGCCCTGGCCGGCGGGGCGGTGCGGAACGTCTCCTGGTACGACTTCCGCAACGACGGCGCCGACCCGTTCTACAACGAGGCCAACTTCGGCCTGGTGCGCCACGACCTGCGGCTCAAGCCGGGCTACGGGACGCTGGCCGCGCTGGCCCGTACCCTGGGGGCGATGCGCCCGGCCGGCCCTGTGGACCTCGGTGCGGGCCGTTACGCCTTCCGGTTCACCGACGGCCGGGAGGACGTCGTGGCCGCCTGTGCCCCGGACGCCGGAAGCCTCCTGGCCTTCCGCGCGGAGCGCCCGCTGCGGGTGACGGATGCCTTCGGTACGGTCGTCGAGCCGACCGATGCGGGCGGAGCGATGGTTGTCACGCTGGACACCGGCATGCCGGTGTACCTGCGTGGTCCGGCGGGCTTCGTCCTTCATCCTGTTGAGCCGCCCGTGGTGCTGACGATTCAGGGACGCGCCGTCGATGACGCGGTCAGCGTCGGTCCTGGACAGACCGTGGAGCTGACGTTCTCTCCCGCCCATGAGGCGACGGCGTGGGAGCTGCCCTTCGACTGGCCGGTCCCGCGGCGGGTCTCGCCGCCGCGGGCCGCAGTGGCCGTCTACCGCCTCGACGTACCGCCCACGGCCCCGTCAGGCCATGTCGACCTGCAGGTCATGCTCCGCGCGCCCGGCATCTCGACCGCGCCGCTCCGTCTGCCCTTCCGGCTGGCGGTCGAGGAGATGCTGTTCCGGTTGTGAACGTCCATCCTTCCGTCGGACCGCCTGCGGCGGCGTCGTGGCGGGCGGGGGCGGGCGATCGCACTTCAGGTTATCGGACGGGGGTGGGAAAGTCCGAACAGGGTTTCGCCACCGGTTGGCGGCGGAACCCCTGGCGCGGTTGTGAGGAAATGGGAAGGCATGAGGGCGTCCGCGACCGCAACCGGCTGCGCCGGGCTCCGGGTGTCCCGGATTCCGTCCGCCGTCCGGCGTGCGTCGCGGCCACCAAGATCTTTTGCAGGACTCATGCCATTGCGCGCCGGCGGGATCTGATTATCTCTAAGTCATTTCCAGAAGAAGATTTGCATGCGTTTGGGCAGCGATGCCCGGCCTCGCTGTCCAAGTGCCGGCCCGCTGGGCAGGGGAAAAATGCCCGCCCTTGGTCGGTCTGGCCGGGGCCATTCTGCCCAGCCGTGAGGTTGCTGCGGAGGTCGCGGGCGGGAGGACATGTGGTCCATGCCCGCTGCATTACGGCCGAAACTGCGCGACGACCCGTTTGTGAGACACATGTGCTTTTATCGAACCCAATCAGCGTCGGGACTGTTCGCTTTGTTGGATCGCCTGATGGGGGCGTGTATCAGTTCGTCTCTTCGTCAGGCGCTCGATTTCAGTGCAGATGTGCCGTCATTGCGATCCGCTGAACGATGCTGGCGCCTGGTTTCGGGACGGATGCTGCCATCATGAATGCCATGCTTCAGACACACTATGTCGCGGGAACGCGCGCCAGGTCCTGGTCGAATAAAAATCACGCAAAAAAAGGGAACACAGGCGGATCTGCGATTGAACGGCCTCATTGAGTCGGATACCATATGTGAGCGCTGATGCATGTCCGTCGCTCACGAGGTGTTCTCAGGAGCGAGTGGGGCAAGGCTTTGATGATGAGGAGAAGAAGTATGAAGAAACGCCACCGCCTATTGATCGCCGCGGTGACGGCCGGGATGCTGATGACGGCATCGGTCGGCCTGGGGGCGACATCGTTCTCCTGGCCCGGCGCACCGCTGGCCAGCCAGTTCGTCGCGGATCCGGACGACGGACTGGCCAAGACCGCTCGCGAGATCCTCTCGGCCGAGTATGCCTGGGACGGGTCGTACCACTACTTCCGGATCACGCTGAAGGACGCGCCTTCGGGCATCGGCCCCAACGACAACTGGGCCGGCAACTACGGCATCTACATCGACAAGGGTCCCGGCGGCTGGAGCTACCTGGAGACCAACTACCTGCCGTATCCGATTCAGGGCGTGGACACCTCCGGGATCGACATCGCGCTGGACGGCCACTGGAACTTCGCCGGTTCGGGCCCGTATTTCGCGACGTTCGCGCAGCACAACCACATCGCCGATCCCCTGAATCCCGGCGTGTTCAACTACGGGGTTCTGGACGGCTTCAATCCCCAGCCGCCGGCAAGCTCCAACACGATCGAGTTCAAGCTCGACGGCCAGCTGTTGAGCTTCCAGAACGGCTTCTGCTGGTTTGCCGGCACGCTGGACGTCGGGTCGGAGGCCGGTACTTACGACTTGACCAGCAAGGTCTGCATCCCCGAGCCGGCCGCGGCGTTGCTGGGCCTGCTGGGAGGGCTTTTCCTCCGGCGACGCGCGGCCTGATCGCAGCCTGTACACAGGCGCACGAGCGGTCGGCGGATCATCACCCCGGTATGCAGTGAGGCGGGTCGGTTCCACGGGAGCGACCCGCCTTTCCTATGCGCTCAGGTTCCAAGTTCGCCGGCCGGCAGGCGGCTGCGGTGCACCGCCCTGCCGTTGCGCTCGACTTTTGGACCGTCTGCGGCCATGCTGGGGCGATGGACCGGGGCGATCTGTGCGCGAAGTTCCTTGAGACCCTGACTTTCGACCTGTATCCGTATCAGGAGGAGGCTCTGCTGGCGTGGTTCGAGGCCGCAGGCGGGGTCATGGTCTGCGCGCCGACCGGCATGGGCAAGACGCTGATCGCCGAGGCGGCGGTGTTCGAGGCCCTGCACACCCGCCGCCGGCTCTACTACACCACTCCGCTCATCGCCCTGACCGACCAGAAGTTCCGCGAGATGCAGGACCTGGCCGAACGCTGGGGCTTCGCCCGCCGGGACATCGGCCTGATCACCGGCAACCGCCGCGAGAACCCCGACGCGATCGTGCGCGTGGTGGTGGCCGAGATCCTGCTGAACCACCTGCTGTCGCCGGATCCGGCACTGTCGGACCTCTCGGACACCGCGTCCGTGGTCATGGACGAGTTCCACAGCTTCAACGACCCCGAGCGGGGCGTCGTCTGGGAGCTGTCGCTGGTGCTGCTGCCCCGCCACGTGCGGGTGCTGCTGCTGTCGGCCACGGTCGGCAACCCCCAGGAGTTCGCCATCTGGCTGAAACGCCAGCACGGGCGGGACCTGCGGGTCGTGCTGTCCGAGCAGCGGCGCGTCCCTCTGGAGTACGTCTGGGTGGGCGACCAGCTCCTCACCGAGCATCTGCCGCAGATGGTTTCGGAGGACGACGCCGCCAACCGCACGCCGGCGCTGGTGTTCTGCTTCAACCGCGACGAGTGCTGGGAGGTCGCCGAGCGGCTCAAGGGGCTGTCGCTGATCGGTCCGGCCGCCCGGGCGGCCATCGAGGCCCGGCTGGAGGAGGCGCGGGACGACCTGGTCGAGGGCGTCGGCCCCAAGCTGCGCCAGATGCTCATCCGCGGCGTCGGCGTGCACCATGCCGGCGTGCTGCCCAAGCACAAGGAGATCGTCGAGGACCTGTTCAACCGCAAGCTGGTGCCTTTCGTGATCTGCACCGAGACGCTGGCGGCGGGCATCAATCTGCCGGCCCGGTCGGTGGTGCTCAGCACGCTGCTGAAGGGCAAGACCGGCGAGAAGAAGCTCATCCCCGCCTCGGCCGCCCATCAGATGTTCGGCCGGGCCGGGCGGCCGCAGTTCGACGACAGG
>CALLOB010000030.1 GCA_938005315.1 uncultured Phycisphaerae bacterium | reverse complement strand
GGGCTGTGAAGATTGCAGTTGGGGTCCGCGAAGCCGAGCATGAGGCTGTCAGCCCCCAGAACCTCCTTGAACAACGGAAGTATTGGCAGCGTTCCGCCCTCCAGAGACATGACGGGTTTTCGTCCATACGCGAACTCGAGCGCTTCGGCGGCCAGCGACAGCACTGAAAGTCCTGGCGGCAGGCGGTAGGCCCGGCAGCCCTGGTGGGTGACGATCTGGAGCCTGACGGTATCGGGGCAGAGGGCCCGGACGGCGCCGTCGAATGCCTCCGAAACCCGCTGGGGATCCTGGTGGGGCACCAGACGCATGGAGATTTTGGCCGAGGCCTGGGCGGGGATGATGGTCGCGGCTCCCTGGCCGGTGTATCCGGACAGCAGGCCGTTGACGTCCAGCGTCGGGCGGATGCTGCGACGCTGAGCGGTGGTGAAGCCTGGTTCGCCGGAAGGCCGGGGGCTTCCGGTGGCCTGCTGAAGTTGCTCATCGGTGACCTCCGCGAGGCCACCGAACCAGTTGTCGCTCTCGTGAACGGGCGCGACGTCGTCGTAGAAGCCGGGAACGGCCACGCGTCCTTCGCCGTCGTGCAGTCCGGCGACGATGGCCGCCAGGACATTGGCGGGATTGGCCACGGTGCCGCCGAACTGGCCGCTGTGCAGGTCGCGTGACGGCCCGGTGACGATGATTTCCTTGTAGACCAGCCCGCGAGTGCCGCAGGTCAGGGCCGGGGTGTGGGCATCATGCCTGGAGGTGTCGGAGATCAGCACATAGTCGCATGCCAGCTCGGCCTTCAGGTCCCTCAGCAGGCCGGGAAGGCTGGGCGATCCGATCTCCTCCTCGCCTTCGACGAGGAACCTGAGCCTGACAGGCCACGGCAGACCGGCTTCGCGAAGGACTTTCGCCACCGCCAGGTGGATCATGAGCTGGCCCTTGTCGTCGGCGCTGCCGCGGGCGTAGACCGCTCCGTCGCGGACGACCGGCTCGAAAGGCCGGGAGTGCCACAGGTCCTCCCGGCCGACCGGCTGCACGTCGTAGTGGCCGTAGACCAGCAGGGCGGGGGCGGCGGGTGAGGCGGGAGGACCGCTGTCGGCAAGGACGGCCGGGTGTCCGCCGGTTTCGACGACGCGGGCATTCATGCCTGCGGCGGCCAGGCGGTCACGGACCCAGGCGGCGCACCGTGCCATGTCCGGCTTGTGCTCCGGCCTGGCCGAGACGGTGGGGAACCGCAGGAACTCGAACAGATCGTCCAGCAGCCCCGGGCGCAGCCTGCGGAACGTTTCCATTGTCTTTTCCGTGTTCATCGGACGGGTTCTCCGGGGCCGGGGACGGAACCGGGCGTCGCGGTCGTCAATCGCGCTGCGCGACGCGGGCGACCTCCTCCAGCGTGGTGACGCCTTCGATGACCTTGCGGTAGCCGCTCTCCAGCAGCGTCTGGTGGGTCCACTCTCCTGCGGCCTTGCGAATGTCGGCGATGCGCTTCGTGGTCATAAGCGCATCGCGCAGGTTGTCATTGAAGCTGAGGACCTCGAAGATCGCCTGTCGGCCCCAGAAGCCCACGTTCATGCAGCGGCGGCAGCCGACATGGGTATAGAGCCGGCTGACGGCTGCGTTCTCGGCCTTCATCTGGACCAGCTGGCTGGGCAGAGGCCGGAAGGCCCGCTTGCAGTGCGGGCACAGCACGCGGATCAGCCGCTGGGCAAGGAAAAGCGAGACCGCGTTGGCGATCAGGTAGGCCTCCACCCCCAGGTCCAGCAGCCGGAAGATCGAGCCGATGGTGTCGCGGGCGTGCAGCGTCGAAAACACCAGGTGCCCGGTCATGGCCGCCTGCATGGCCGTCTGGGCGGTATCGCCGTCGCGGATCTCGCCGACCAGGATCACGTCGGGGTCCTGGCGGAGCACCGACTTGAGCAGCCCGCTGAAGGTCAGGCCGCCGCGGGTATCGACCTGCATCTGGGTGATGCCCTGGAGGTGGTACTCGATGGGGTCCTCGATGGTCACCACGTTGGTCGTCTTCCAGTCGATCGACCGCAGGGCGGTATACAGCGTGGTGGTCTTGCCGCTGCCGGTGGGCCCGCTGACGATGAGCATCCCGCTGTCGAGTTCCAGGACCGACCTCAGCTGGCGGAGCATCACCCCCGACAGGCCGAGCTGCTCGATCGTCGACGGGAGGATGGCGGTGTCCAGAATGCGGATGACCAGCTTCTCGCCCAGGGCGATCGGGGCAATCGACACGCGGCAGTCGACGCGGCGCTTGACGTTCACGCTGAAGCTGCCGTCCTGGATGGTGCGCCGGCCCGCGATGTCCAGTTCGCAGAGCACCTTGACGGCGCTGAGCAGCGACTTGCCGATCGCGGCCGGAAGCACCACCACCGCGAGCATCTTGCCGTCGATCCGGAAGCGCACCTGGCAGCCCTCCGGGCCGGGATCGAAGTGCATGTCCGTCGCCCGGATGCGGAACGCGCCGTAAAACAGCAGTTTGAGCGTGCGGATGGCCTCGGACTGGCTCTCGGCCCCGCCGTGCATGGGCTTGCCGTGGCAGTTGAGCAGCACCACGTCGTCCAGCCGGAAGCCCGGATCCGCCCCGGCGGTGCGGAGGTTGTTGAGGTCCTTGCGGGCCTGCATCAGCAGCCGGTCCTCGGGGCTCAGGGCCTCTTCCTCGCCCAGACGGGTGTCGGGCACGGCCTCGGCCACCGGAGCCGGCCCGGTCGGTACTTCCAGGTCCGCGGCGGTTTCGCCGGAGTCCACCGGTTCCACGGGAGGCACCGACTGTTCGAAGAGCCGCAGGACGGTCTTGCCGATGACGAAGGCGTCGCCGAATCGCAGGAAGGTCTCGGACACCTCGCGCCCGTCCACGCGGGTGCCGTTGCGCGAGCCGAGGTCGCGCAGCAGGTAGCCGCCGCCCACCGGCTGCAGGGCGCAATGCCGGCGGCTGGCCCGGGCGTCATCGATCACGATGTCGCACTCGCCCGACCGACCTACGGTCACCGTGCCCTCGGGCAGCTCGAGGCTGTGCGACCCGGTGGGCGTCAGGATCTGGATGACCGGCATGGCTGTGCCGCCCCCGGACGGTTCCGTCCGCTCCCCGGCCTCGGGACCCGCTGAAAGGCCGCCCCCTGTACCGGTCAGTTGCTTGTGGCGGTGCCGGCGGCGCCGAAGGTGAAACTCATCCGCAGCTCGTCCAGGTCCACGCGCACGCGGGCCTCCTGGCCGGCAGCGGCCGAGGCCTGAGCCTTGGCGAACAGCACCACGTCGTAGCTGGTCCCCGGCGACATCGCGATCGTCAGGCCGCGGCTGAGGGAGAAGCTCCCGCCTCCGGCCGCGGCGTCGCTGTCGGCCTGCAGGACGGCGATCTTCACCACCGCCCGCTGAACCGGGTCCAGCACCACCAGGTGCAGGTCGGCCTTGGCCACCGTCTCGGGGGCCGGCTCGGCCGAGGTCTCGATCTGATGACGGACCGTGCAGTCCGCCTGCACGACAGCCCGGCGGACCTCGCCGGTGCGGTTCTCGATCCGGTGTCCGATCTTGAATTCGGCCTGGGCCGTTCCGCCCTCGGCGGCCTCGGCCGCGCAGAACGCCCGACCTTCGGGCAAGGCGTCCGAGGCGCCCCGGGCCGTGCCGCCGGAGCCGGGGTTCTGGCTGCTGCTCTTGAGGTGGATGTTGAACGGGCCTGAGGCCGGCAGCGAGACGGGGCCCTCGGGCGCGGGGCCGCTCGTCAGGATGTAGCGCTTTTCGGACGGGACGCGCGGGTCGGGTCCGAACTCGGCCCCGCCGCAGCCGGCCAACCACGCCGACGCGGCCAGAACCCACGTGCAGGCTGCAAGCCTGGCTGTGCTCATGGTTCTACTGCTCCTGCGTCTCTCGCTGCCCCGGCCATACCGCCAACGCCCGGCACCGCTGAAACGCGCCCTCCGGCGTTCCCGGCTTGCCCCGCGGCACCGGCCGCGGGCGTCCGCCAGAGTAGCCGTGCCTCGGCCCCGGGGAAGCCACGGCGCCCGCCCTCAGGCCTTCAGGCCCTTGAGGTCGGGCACCAGCCGCTCGTCGGACTTCATCAGCTGCTCCCACGTCAGCGGCTCGCCCCTGTAGGCGGCATCCCGGCCCATGATGGCCGTCAGATTGCTGCGCACCGACGGGGTCACCGTGGGGTTGTCGAACCGCCCGCCGGTGACGCACTCGTAGAATTCCTTGATGTTGACGATCGTGCCGCCGGTGTAGAGCCCCACGTCGCCGTAGCTCTTCTTGAAATCGGCCTCCATGTTGAGCGAGGCGTCCTGGCCGCGCCACCACAGGCCGGTGAAGTAGTCCGAATCGACCGTGGCCTTCTCGCCGTAAATCCGGCAGCGGATCTCGTTGGGCGAGCCGTGCACGTTCTGGACGCAGTGGAATGTCAGCGGGAAGCCGTCGGGGAACTCGAAGAGCACCTGGAAGTAGTCCCAGATGTCGCCGTAGGTCCGCAGGCCCCGGCTTCCGCCGCGGGCCCAGCAGCGCACCGGGGCGGCGTCCAGGAACCATGTGGCCACATCCAGGGAATGGATGCTCTGCTCGACGATGAAGTCCCCCGACAGGGCCTTGACACAGTACCAGTAGCGCAGGCGGTCCTCGGGGCTCTGCGGCGCCGTCATGCCCAGGTGGCCGGTGGGGTACTTGGCGTCTCCGCTGACCAGCTTGCCGAGCATGCCGGCGCGGAGCCGGCGGGCCAGCTCGCGGTAGTCGGCGTCGGCCCGGGTCTGGAAGTCCACCAGGAAGGCCAGCTTTCGTTCGGTGGCCTTGCGGCCGGACTCGGCGATGCTCTGGCATCCCGGCACGTCCACGGCGATCGGCTTGGCCAGGTACACGTGCTTGCCGGCATCGACGGCCGCCGCGGCCTGCTCCGGGTGGAAGTAGGGAGGGGTCTCGATCACGACGACGTCGAGCTTGTCCTCGACGAGCTTCTTGTAGCCCGACAGCCCGGCGTAGCGGCGGTTCTCGGGCACCTCGAACCTGGTGCCCGCGGCCTCGAGGCGGTCGGGGTAATAGTCCGCGCACGCCACCAGCCGGTACCGGCCATGCTGATGGAACAGAGGAACGATCCAGCTGCCGCGGCCTCCGCAACCCACCAGCCCGAACGTGAGCGTCGAGTTGGCGTCGGTGCCGCGGACCTGCGAGGGCTTGACGATGGTGAACGCCGCCGCGGAAGTGCCGGCCAGAAACGCCCGGCGGGCGATGCGGGTGCCGTTCGCGGTTCTCGTTCGGCCGTCGGTTCGACGCTGTGACATGCGAATCCTCCCTATCGTTGAAGACCACACCTGACCAGGGCCCGCGACCAAAGGGCTTATTAGACGGCAAGCACAGCCGGATGGCAAGACGTGCCCCGGCCCGTTCACCTGAACGCCTCTGGACCCTCGACGGGCCGACGGCGGTTCCTAGGGGCGCGGATCGGTGTCTTTCTCGCCCGGCTTCAGGGCGAAGTGCCGGTGAGTGGGCCCGGCGGCATGTCTGTCGCGACGGTGCCGCGGGGGACGAACCGCCGCCGCATGCCGTTGAGGATCAGGCCGGTCAGGACCAGCCCCGGCAGCCAGTGCCCGGGAGTGCGTTCGTGGCATCCGGAATGGTCGGCCGCCAGGACGCCGCCGGCGGGGGCCAGAAGCAGGTCGGTCAGCAGGCCGCAGGCCAGCGCCACCGCGACGATGCTGGCCACATAGATCAGCAGGCAACGCCGCCCCAGCTCGCGGGCCACCACGACCATGGTGGTGGCGTTGGTCGCCGGGCCGACCAG
>CALLOB010000029.1 GCA_938005315.1 uncultured Phycisphaerae bacterium | reverse complement strand
GAGGTCGAAACCCGGGGGCTGGCCGGACCCGGGGAGACGGTCCTGAACAGTCTGGCGTGCCGGGCGGACGCGTTGCGTCTTCTTTTGGCCGGGGAGCCGGTCTGCCTGGACGGCGATCTTCAGATCGGCCCGGGGCAGGCGGCGGTCGAGCACCTTGCCTGCCGCCTGGGGAGTTCATACGGGGCGTTTTCGGGCAATGCGCGGACGGAAACAGGTGCGTGGCGGGCGCGGGTGGGGGTCAACGCGGGTCGGATCGACGTGCCGGACCTGCTGCGGGCCCGGGAAGCGATCTTCGCCGGGCTGGGCGGAACGGGGTGGGCGGAATCGTCAGGCGAAGGCGACGACGTGATCGGATGGCTTCGCCGGCTGGCCGGAGCGAGTCTGACGCTGGAGAGCTTCGCCGGGCAGGTACGGACGCCGCTGCCGGGTGGCGTGGAGGCCACGATCGACGCGCTGACCACCCGCGTGACCTCGGAGTACGGCCCGTTGAACCTCACGTTCGCCGGCCTGATCGACGGCGGCGTCGTCACCGGCGAACTCCAGACCCACCTGGACGTGGAAGATCCCATGTTCTACCTGGCGTACGAGGCCCGCGACATCCAGCCGGGGCCGCTTGTGGACGCGTACCTGGCCGCGAGCTTCGTGGGCATGAAGGCCGCCGGTCCGCTCACCCTGATCGATGAGACCTACCAGCGGCTCCGGCCGCCGCCGGGCGAAGCGAACTACGAGAGCGGCTCCGGCGAGTTCATGATTTCAGGCGGAACGATCTCCGGCCGGGCGGCCCCGAGGTGGCTGACGCAGGTCTTTCCGGGGCTGGACCTGGCGAGCTTCGATTTCACCTTCATGCATGCCTGGTTCGACAAGCTGCCCAGCGGGCGGCAGACCCACCAGATGATCTTCCAGGGCCGGTACTACAACCTTTACATGATCGGCTTCAACGAACCGGCCACGGCGCCCGGGGCCGGCCCGCGGGATCGGCAGATGCAGTACGAGGTGGGTCTGGATTTCCTGGCGGACTTCGACAGCCGCTACTGGGCCGACAGCGGTCAGGGGCGGATTCCGCTGTTCACCAAGACGGCGCTGGTCCGCACCGAACTGGGTGTGCTGGAGAACGAGTCGGTGCGTTTCCTGCCCCCGCAGCGCATCCTCGAGACGCTGTTCGTGCGCAACAACCCGGTGGTGACGGCCTACCACGCGGTGCGCAAGCGGGTGCTGGGCGAGCGGTAATCCGCGGGGCGGTCATCGGAGTGCACCGGCCGGCCCGGGGCACGGGCCTTGCGGACGCCGGTAGCCGGGGGTGCGGGCGAATGTTTCCCGGGAAACTCCGGATGAGGTCGCCGCACGCTCGCGGGGTCCGCCTGATCCGCCGCCGCCACGGGCCGGACGAACTCTCGTCACGACCCGGCAATCCATGGAGTGGTGGCGGTGGGGGCGGAATCCACCGCTGATCGGAGACCCGCTGTCGGTCAGCCGACTTCGCGTTTCTGGAAAAGGGCCACGCCCAGGAGCAGCCAGGCCAGGACGATCAGTCCGGCGTAGCTCAGGCCCAGAGCCACGTACCCCAGGGTGATATGGTTGTCCTGGGTCAGGGCGTCGGTGACCCACAGGAAAGCCAGATTGGGCGTGCACCAGTAAGCCAGCCGGGCGAGGATGCTGGTGTCGCGGTACTGGCCGAACCAGGCGTCCGAGACCAGCCCCACCAGCAGCAGGACCGAGCAGATCACCAGAGTCGCCACCTGGCCGGCACGGGTGGAAGCGGCCACGGCCGCGGCGGTGAGGATCAGGATCATCGCAAAGACCAGAACCGCCGCCCCGATCAACTGGCCGTCCATGAAATCCTTGCCGAAGGACTGGATTTTCCATTCTGGATCGATCAGCGCGACCATGACCAGGGCCAGGGTCATCAGCGGCACGGCCAGGGCCACCGACAACGAAGGGAACTGCATGTCGTACATATAGTTACAGAATGCGGCGATAAGGATGGCTCCCATCAGGGCCGATCCACCGAAAATGATCACCGGCATGTCGAAGTGCTGGCTGGCCCGCTCCAGGACCTTATGCCGCATGGTCAGGAGGAACACGATGCCGGTGAGGTAGAACGCCACGGCCAGAGCCCCGGCCAGCCCGGCGAACTTGCCGGCCAGGAAGACCGGCCGGCTGACGGGCTTGCTGATGACCGTCAGGACGGTCTTGTTCTCGATCTCCCGGGAGAGAACTCCTGCGGCGCTGAAGGCTGCCAGGAACAATCCGGTCAGCAGAAGCGTAGAAAGTCCCAGGTCTTTGAGGAGTTTGTTGTCGTCGTCGAGGGTATAGCCGGCGATACCGACGTTCAGGACCAGCAACCCGGTGGTGACCAGCAGGAGCACGCCGTAGATGGGCTGCCGGATCGTTTCGGTGAAGCAGTTGGCGACGATACCCCAGAACTTTGCGAACATCGGTTTTCCTATGGCCTTGCGGCCCGGGCGACAAGGAAGCGGACCGGTCCGGCGGGCTCCGGCCCGCGGCTCGGACTGCCCCCAACGGCCGGCGGAGCCGCTTGGCAGCCGTGGGGTGTTATTGTAAAGTACGCTGCCCCCCCGTCCAGAGATCAGATCGGGGGCGGGCAGGCAGAGCCTGCGGTTTCGACCCTGACCGGAGTTCCAGCCTCTCCGGTCACGACCTGATTACATGAACGGACCCGCATGATCACTCAAAGGCCTGATCGCAGAGCCCGGACCGTTGCCCTTGTCGGCCTCGGCATGGAGGTTTTGCTGGCCGCTTTTCTGACGCTCATGGCCGTCTGGAGCGCCTCGGAGGCCATCCGGGCGCTGGCGGTCATGGCGGCCGTGGGGGTGGAGATCTGGCTGTTTCTGGTGCTGATCTACCAGCAGCGGGTGCTGGTCCAGGACGAGGCCATCGAGACCGAGGAACTCCGGCGGGAGCAGGCCTCCGGGCTGGGGGGGGAGGCCCTTTTCGATGTCGAGGGCGAGGCCCTGCTGCTGGCCCGCCGTCGGCTGCAGGCCATGTACCGCTGGATGCTGCCGGCGTTCACCCTGGCGATCATCGGTTCGCTGACGGCCGGGGGCCTGCTGCGCTGGTCGTGGCCGATCGGCCGGCCGCTGAACGCCCCGGAATGGCCGGCGGTGCAGAACGCCACGATCGTGATCTGGTTCATGGGCGGGGCGGCGTTCCTGACTTTCCTGCTGTCGCGCTACCTGACCGGGATGGCCCGGCAGACCGAATGGCGGATGCTGCGGAGCGGGGCCTCGTGGCTGATGGGGCTGACGCTCGGGGCCGCGGCGGTGTGCGGCACGCTGGCGCCCCTGCACTACGGGCAGGCGGTGATTCCCGAGCGGGTGCTGGCCTACGTTCTGCGGATTCTGCTGCTGGTGCTGGCGGCCGAGACGCTGTTCAACTTCATCCTGGACTTCTACCGCCCCCGGACGCCGGGCGAGGAGCCGCGGCCGGCGTTTGAAAGCCGTCTGCTGGGGTTGTTCACCGAGCCGGGCGGCATCGCCCGCTCGATCGCGGAGGCGATCAATTACCAGTTCGGCTTCGAGGTTTCCTCCACCTGGTTCTACAAGCTGATTCAGCGGAGCCTGGTTCCGCTGATCGGTTTCGCGGCGGTGACGCTGTTCGCGGCCAGTTCGCTGGTGTTCATCGAGGCCGACGAGGAGGGGGTGGTCGAGCGTTTCGGGCGCAGGATCGCCTGGCCGGGCAGTCCCGACGGCACGCTCAAGCCGGGCCTGCATCTGAAGTATCCCTGGCCGATCGACGCGGTTTACAAGGTGGCCACCCAGCGGCTGCACGAGCTGAAGATCGGCGATCAACCGCCGCCGACCACCGATCAGACCAAGGAGGAACTGATCCTCTGGACCAACAAGCACGAGGCGGATCCCCACCTGCTGGTGCTGGTGGCCACGCCCAAGCTGGCCGAGTATCTCGGGGGGACCAAGGGGCCGACGACCCGGCCTCAGGCCGCGGAGACTCTTGCGGTTCCGCAGGGGACCGGCGGGGCCAAGACCGGCGAGGCGGTTCCGGTGAGCCTGTTGAGGGTCTCGGTGGTCATCCAGTACCGCATTCTGGACGCCTGGGACTGGTTGACCACGCTGGAGAATCCCGAGGGCATGCTCGACGCGATCGCCCGGCGGGAGATCATGCGCTATTGCGCCAGCATCGACGTGCCGCGGCTGCTGGGCGGCGAGCGGGAGCGTCTGGAACGCGAACTGCGAAGCACGATCCAGGCCTCGGCCGACGCCGGGCACCTGGGGATCGAAATCGTGTTCCTGGGTTTGCAGGGCGTGCATCCGCCGGAGGAGACCGCCGAGAGCTTCCAGGACGTCATCGGATCGCTGCAGAAGCGCACCGCGGCGATCCGCTCCGCCCAGGCCAAGTACAGCAAGCGGCTGACCGAGGTCGCCGGCGAGGTCGGACGGGCCGAGGCCCTGGCCGAGGCGATCCGCCGGCTCAACGACCTGGAGAAGCTGCCGCCCGACCAGGTGGACGCCGAGGCCGTGCGGCAGGCCGAGGCGCAGGTGTCGGACCTCGCGCTGGGCGACGCCGCCTCCGGCATCCTGCCGGTGGGCGGCCGGGCCGCGGGGATCCTCAGCGAGGCCCGCACGAAGCGCTGGCGGCTGGAGAACCAGGCCCACGGCGAGGCGGTGCTGTTCCTGGAGGAGATCGCCGGCAAGAACGCCGAACCGCGGGTGTACGGCATGCGGAAGTACCTGCAGGCCCTGGAGCAGTCGATCGCCGACATCCGCAAGTACGTGATCGCCACCGGCGGGGACAAGGCCGTGCACACGTATCAGCTGAACCTGCAGGATCCCTCGACCAGCGACCTGCGGTTCAGCCAGCGGTCGCAGTGAACCCCGCGGCCGCGCCGCAGGCGGCGCTCCCCGGGGCGGGGAGACATTCCGGACCGGCCGGAGGGGGCATCGCGTCGGACGCGGGGCCCCGGCACGGCGGGCGACAGGGTGACGGACCGCGGGAGGCGGGCGTCCCCGGGAGATGACGAGCGTATGAACCGCAGTATTCCCTCACTGGTCGCCGGAACGGCGCTGGGGCTGATCCTGGTGGCCTACATGGTCACCTACCAGCTGCGATTCACCGAGGTGGCGGTGGTCCGGACCTTCGGCCGGGCCACGGAGCAGGACGTCCGCAGGGAGCCGGGGCTGTACTTCAAATGGCCCTGGCCGATCCAGCGGGTGAGCTTCTACGACAGGCGGATCCAGCTGACGGTGACCACCGGCGAGGAGGCCCCGACGCGGGACAACAAGAACGTCATCGTGACCACCGCGGTCGGCTGGCGGGTGGACGACCCCTACACGTTCAGCATCCGGTGCGCGGACATGGCCGACGCCCAGAGCAAGCTCCAGACGCGGGTCCGCAACGACCAGAAGACGGTTCTGTCGCGTTACGACTTCGCCAACCTGGTGTCCACCGACGAGAGCGAGCTGCGCTACGACCGGCTCGAGCAGGAGATTCTCGAGGCGGTGCGTCCGGCGGCCAGGGAGCTTTACGGCATCCGGGTGGAGTCCGTCGGCATCGAGAAGCTGGCCCTGCCGCAGCGGATCACGGAGACGGTATTCGAGGCGATGAAGAAGGAGCGGCAGGCGGTGGCCGACCAGTACATCAGCGAGGGCGAGTCCATGGCCAAGCAGATCGAGGACACGGCCGAGAGCATCGCCGGGACGATCCTGGCCTTCGCGGACCGCAAGGCCGCCGAGATCGTGGCCGAGGGCGAGCGGCGGGCGGCCCAGTACAACGCGATCTTCCGGCAGGATCCGGGGCTGGCCGAGTTCCTCCTGGCGATCAGCAACCTGACCAAGGTGCTCAAGGAGCGCACGACGATCGTCGTGGACGGCGCCAGCCCGCCGTTCGACCAGCTTCTGGACACCGGCGGGGCGGGCGGGCCGTCCGCGGCATCGGGCACGCTGGACTCGCAGGCGCCCGTGCTGGCGCCGACGCCGCAGATGATGGAGAGCACGCGCTGACCGATCCGGCGGCGGGGGGCTTCCCGCACCGCCGGGCGCGTTCGGCGGGAGTAGCGCACCGTGGCACACGACCATCACCATCACCACGACCACCATGATCACGTTCACGGGCACGGCGCCGACGCCGGCCCGGCGGCGGCCGAAACGCCGCTGGACCCCGCGCAGCAGTCGCTGGCGGACGCCCTGCGGGCGAGCTTCCGGGTGCTCAAGGCGGTGATGCTGCTGCTGGTGGTGCTTTTCCTGTGCACCGGCGTGTTCACCGTGGACCAGAAGGAAGTGGCCGTGGTCTCGACCTTCGGCCGGCGGGACAACCTGGTGCGTCCGCCCGGGCTGCACTTCGCCTGGCCCTTCCCGATCGACGAGGTGATCAAGATCCCGACCGCGCCGATCAGCATGGACATCGACGCGTTCTGGCTGCGGCTCAGCGAGCAGGACAAGAGCAGGGAACTCAGCGAGCTGGGCTCCAAGACGCTGGGCCTGGATCCGGCGACGGATGGGGCCCTGCTCACCGGCGACCGGGCGATCATGCACATGCGCCTGAACGTCCAGTACCGCATCAGCGAGCCGATGGACTACGTGGACAACGTGTCGGACGAACGGGCGCTGCTGGAGGCGGTGGTGCGCAACGCGGCCGTGGCCGAGGCCGCTCGAACGACCGCCGACGTGGTCTGGAAGGACCCCGGCCGCGTGGCCGCTGCGGTGCAGCGGCGGGCCCAGGCGACACTCGAGCGGCTCCGCAGCGGCATCACCATCGAGAACGTGGCCGCGGACAAGTCCTACTTCCCGCTGCAGGCCAAGGACGCCTTTCTCAACGTCACCGACGCCGAGAACGCCAAGATCAACGCGATCAACGCCGCCCGCAGCACGCGGAACAAGAAGCTCAACGGCGCCGCCGGCGAGGCCTGGGAGGACCTGGCCCGCGAGATCGAGCGGCTCGACCAGGCGGAGGACGGTCCGGCGCGCGACGCGATCGTGCAGACCATCGGCGACATCCTCCTGAGCCGGGCCAAGGGCGAGGCCGGCGGCCGGATCCAGCTGGCCAAGAGCCGCCGGGACAAGATCATTGCCGACGCCCAGGCGGAGGTGCGGCTGTTCGAGATGCTGCTGGAGGAGTACCGGCGCAACCCGGACCTGCTGCGTCGGCGGCTCAGGCAGAACGCGCTGAACAATCTCTACGCCGAGACCGGCGTCACCAAGTGGCTTCTTCCCGAGGGGGCCAAGCAGCTGGTCCTGTGGCTGAGCAAGGACCCGGTGCAGATCGAGGCCGAAGAAAAGGCCGCACAGGCCAAGCGGCGCGAGCAGAAGCCGTGAAGTCCCGGGAAGCCGGATCGGGCACGGGGCCTGATCGGGCAGGGCCGCGGCCCGCCGCGGGGCGGCCGCCGCGACGAAGGGTTCCGCGCCGAGGCGCGCGGGCGGTCATGATTCAGCGGTGTCCCTCATGGTAGCTACCGCCGTTCCGGTCGTGCAGGCCGTCGGGCTGACCAAGGCGTTCAAGGACTTCTGGCACCGCCAGCGGGTCCTGGCCGTCGATCGCCTGGACCTGGACATCCACGCCAACGAGGTCTTCGGGCTGCTGGGTCCCAACGGCTCGGGCAAGACCACGACCATCAAGATGCTGCTGGGGCTGCTGTACCCCACGCGCGGGCGGATCGGCGTTTTCGGCCGGCCGCCGACCGACGTGGCGGTCAAGGCCCGGATCGGCTACCTGCCCGAGGAGTCCTACCTCTACCGCTTTCTCAACGCCCGGGAGACGCTGGATTTCTACGGCCGGCTGTTCCGCATCCCGCGCCCCGAGCGGCGGCGCAGGGTCGATCAGCTGCTGGAGATGGTCGGCCTGGCCGGCGAGGCCCGTCGCCGGATCGGGGAGTATTCCAAGGGCATGGCCCGGCGCATCGGGCTGGCCCAGGCGCTGATCAACGACCCGGCGCTGCTGATCCTCGACGAGCCGACCACCGGCCTGGACCCCATCGGCACGCGCGAGATCAAGGACCTGATCCTGTTTCTCAACCGCGAGAAGCGCAAGACCATCCTGCTGTGCAGCCATCTCCTGGCCGACGTGGAGGACGTCTGCCAGCGGGTGACCGTGCTCTACGGCGGCCGGCGCCAGGCGATGGGCGACATCCGCGAGCTGCTGAGCCAGCGGGACCTGACCCAGATCACCACGGAGCGACTGGAACCCTCGACCATCGAGGAGATCCGACGGCTCATCGAGCGTCTGGAGGGCAAGTCGGTGCTGAGCGTGACCGCGCCCTCGGACAAGCTCGAATCGTTCTTCCTGCGCATCGTGCGCGAGGCCCGCCAGGCCCGTCTGCGGACCAGCGGGGCGGCCTCGGGCGGCCAGATCGCCGACTTCCTGGCCTCCGGGAGCGCCGAAGGCGAGGCGCTGATCGCCTCGCTGGTCACGGCCTCCACGCGGCCCGCGCCGGCCGGGACGACTCCCGAAACGCCAGCCCCGCCGCCGGAGGAGCCGGCCCGCGAGGTCATCGACGAACTCGTCGCCGGGGCCCGCCGGTCCGCCGAAGGCTCGCCGCCGGAGGAGTCTCCAGCGCCGCAGGCCGCCGAGGCGGACACCGGCGTCATCGACGATCTCGTTCGCCGGGCCCAGGAACGTCGGGCCCCGGGGGAGTAGCGTGCGATGCAGGGCATCTGGGCCATCGCCCGTCTCATGGTCGCCGAGAGCATCCGCCGGCGGGTCGCGATCGTTTTCATCGCCGTGCAGCTGGGCCTGCTGGCGGTGCTGCCGTTCGTGGTGGAGGGCGACGGGGTCACGCTGCGCAGCCGGGTGCAGAGCTGCCTGGCTTATGCCCTCGGGGCCGTCGGGCTGCTGCTGAGCCTGCTGACCGTATTCCTGTCCTGCGCGGCGGTGGCCGACGAGATCCGCAACAAGACGGTCTTCACCGTGGTCAGCAAGCCGCTGGCCCGCTGGAAGCTGGTGGCCGGCAAGTGGCTGGGCATCATGCTGCTGAACGCCGCCCTGCTGGGCGTCACGTTGCTGGCGGTCTCGGCGGCGGTCTGGTACCTCGCCCGTCAGCCGACCAGCGTTCCGGGCGACCGCGAGGCCCTGCAGTTCGAGGTCCTCAGCGTGCGGCACGGCGTCAAGCCCAGTCCGCCGGACTTTCAGGCCCTGGCCGAGGAGGAGATCCGCCGCCTCCGGCAGGAGAACCGCCTCCAGGACGTGTCGCCCGACGGCGTCGAGGCCGTGCGACGAAGCCTGGTGGACAACTACCGTGCCGGCTGGCGCTCGATTCCGCCGGGGCAGGGACGGCAGTTCATCTTCCGCAACCTGCGGGTCGATCGCGAGCAGGAGGGCTACCTGCACCTGCGCTTCAAACCCACGCACCCCGGCGGGCTCTCGGACGTGGCCGCCCTGGTGCGGCTCTACTGCGGCGACCCCGAAGACCCCGATACCCAGATGGCCCCGGTCGAGATGGAGTGCCTGGTCGATCGTTTCCAGACGGTGCCGATCCCCCTGGCGGCGGTGAACCGCGAGGGCGTCTTCTACGTGCTAATCGCCTCCGCCGACCGGGGTTTCACCATCACGTTCGAGGGCGACGACAGCCTGGAACTGCTTTACGGGATCGGTCAGTTCCACTGGAACCTGTTCTGCTGCCTGGCGATCCTGTGGTGCCGGCTGGCGTTCCTGGCGGCCGGCGGGCTGGCGGCCTCGTGCTTCGTGTCCTTCCCGGTGGCCTGCATGGCGATGATGCTGGTGCTGTTCGTCTCCGCCAGCGGCGGCTTTCTGATGGACGCGATGGAGTGGGTGGATCCGGGGACGACCGGCAAGGCCGACCCGATGTGGATCTTCGGTCCGCCCCTGCGATGGATCGGGCGGACCTTCGTGCGGCTGGTGCCGGACTTCTCGCGCTACGACGCGACGGGGAACGTGGCTTCCGGCCGGCTGATTCCCCTGGTGTGGACGTTCCAGGCGGCGGCCTACCTGGTGCTGGTGCGGGGCCTGATTCTGGGGGTGCTGGCCTCGGTCATCCTGACATGGCGCGAGGTGGCCAGACCCACGGCCTGAACCCGCGCGGCCGGCGCGAAGGGGTCGATCCGGTCCGCGGCGGGGGTTCCGGCGCGGTGCGGGTCGGCGGCGGGGAGGCGAGGTGACGACAGCGTGACCGAGATGCGCGACCACGGCGCGTTCGTGATCGCCCGGGTGCAGGCCCGGAGATCCTCCACCCTCGTACAGCTGGCCGCACTGGCGGGGGCGGCGGTCTGCGTGGCGGGCGCGGCCATGCTCCAGGGGCCGATCAACCGCCAGCGCCGGGACCTGCAGCTGGTCTTGCAGTCCAACATCTACGCCGAGCTGCCTCCCAAATACGCCTGGATCAGCGCCGCGGGCGGGACCTTCCGCGGCCTGGCCGCCGATTACCTCTGGGTGCGGGCCGACCGGCTCAAGGAGGAGGGCAAGTACTACGAGTCGCATCAGCTGGCCAAGTGGATCTGCACGCTGCAGCCGCGATTCGCGGCGGTGTGGAGCTTCCAGTCCTGGAACATGGCCTACAACATCTCGGTGGCGACCCACACCGGCCAGGAGCGCTGGCAGTGGGTCTACAACGGCATCCGCCTGCTGCGCGACGAGGGCATCCCCAACAACGAAAAGGTCGTCTCGCTGTACCACCAGCTGGCCTGGACGTGGTTCCACAAGGTCGGGGACATGATGGACGACTTCCAGATGTACTACAAGCGCACCTGGGCGTCGACCATGGAGACGCTGCTGGGGCCGCCGCCGGTGGGCGTCCCGGACGACGAGGCCGCCGACTTCCTGAAGCCCGTGGCCGAGGCTCCGGCGACGCTCGAGGAACTCCTGGCCGCGCGTCCGGGCGTCGGGTCGCTGGTCGATGAACTTGCCCGCCTGGGAGTGGACGTCCGGGCCACGACAAGTCCGCAGCGGGTCTTCCATCCCCTGGAACTTTCGTTTTTCCGCCCTTATGCGAAGTACCTTCAGGAGCGCGAGCTGGCCACGTATGTCGCCGCGTCGCCCGGCGGGGAACGCCCGCCGCTGGCCGAGTTCTTCGACCGGGCCGCGCCGGAGGATTTCCAGGCCCTGCTCGCGTTTCTGCGGGCCAAGGTGCTCCGCGAACAGTACAAGATGGACCCGGCGTTCATGCACCAGCTGACCCGGAGGTTGGGTACCGAGAAGCCCGTGCCCATCGACTGGCGCACGCCGTGGTCTCAGGCGATCTACTGGGGCATGTACGGCACCGACAAGGTCCGCACCCTCCGGAAGCTCGATCCGTTCGACCTGCTCAACACCGACCGGATCATCCTGTTCTCGCTGCCGACCATCGCCCGCCACGGGCGCTACATCTTCCGCAACAACGTGGACGTGCCGCACGAATCCTTCCTGGCGATGATGCCGGACTTCGGGTACATCGAGCCGATGCACCGCAAGTACATCGAGATGGGGCCGATCTACGCCGACCCGGAGACCGGCGAGAAGGTCGAGAACCGCACGGCCGAGATCCTCCGCAGCGGACACATCAATTTCCTCGAGACCGCCATCGTGGCCCTGTATCTGGCCGGCCGGGAGGAGGAGGCCGTGAAATACTGGGACTACCTGGCGGTCCACTACCCCGACCAGTTCACCGGCAAGATGAACGAGCGCTACCAGGTGCCCTTCCGCGTCTTCATCCAGGACCTGATCGACGAGCATGCCGGAAGCATGCGCGAGACGACCATGTTCCTGCACTCACTGTTCTACGACGCCTACCTCTCGCTGGCCGCCGGGCACGGCAACGACTTCCGCAACCGCATGCGCAGCGCCTTCGAGCTCTACGAGGACTACATGCGCGAGAACCGCGACGACCGCGAGGCCCGCCGCACGCTCCCGCCGTTCGAGCAGATGCGCGCCGACGCCCTGGTCAACGCCCTGTCCAGCCCCGGTTTCCCCCTGCCGATGCGGCTGACGATCTGGGCCCGCGAGCAGGAAGAGATCCGCCGGCGGGCCTACGACGCCGCCCTGCCGGTGATCACCGAGCACTGCAGGGCTGCCGGGCTCGACGTCGCCCGGGCGTTCCCCGAACCGCCGGGGATGGCCGAGTTCCGGGCTTCCAAGGTCACCAGCCGCCCGGAGGACGTGGCCCGCGAGGCCATCCGCCAGAAGCAGGAGGAGGAAGACCGGCTGCGGCGGGAAGGCCGCCTTCGGCGCGTGGAGTGACCGCCCCGGCGATCCCCGTCGGTCCGGTCGGGTCTTGGTCTGGCGGCCGGATCCCGTTAACCTGTCGGATGTGCTGCGTTCAGCCCCCCGCTCATCACCGCAAGGAGCAGACATGTTCCGGACCCGTCGCCGCAGCTTCCTGAAGTCCGTGGCCGCCGCCGCGGGGCTCTCCGCCGCCGCCCGGGCGGCCGAGGAGCCGCGTCTGCCAGTCGCCGCGACGACCCCCCGCCGCGGGCCCAATGAGGAGATCCGCGTGGCCTGCATCGGCATCCGCGGGCAGGGCGGCAACCACGTGCGGCACCACGCCCAGGCCCGCGGCGTCCGCGTCGCGGTGCTCTGCGACGTCGATGAGAGCCAGTTCGAGCCCCGTCTGAAGGATCTGGAGAAGCTCGAACGGCCCGCCCCGACGGTCGAAACCGACCTGCGCCGGGTGCTCGACGACCGGAGCATCGACTGCGTCTCGATCGCCACGCCCAACCACTGGCACGCCCTGGCCACCGTCTGGGCCTGCCAGGCGGGCAAGGACGTGTACGTCGAGAAGCCGTCGTCGCACAACATTTTCGAGGGCCGCAAGGCCGTGGAAGCCGCCCGCCGTTACGGCCGCATCGTGCAGCACGGCACCCAGGGGCGCTCCTCCGGCGACGTGCGCGAGGCGATCCGCATGCTCCGCGAGGGCGTGATCGGCGAGGTCTACATGGCCCGCGTACTGTGCTACAAGAACCGCGGCTCCATCGGTATCGAACCCGACGAACCCGCGCCGCCCCCGGGCGTGCATTACGATCTGTGGCTCGGCCCGGCCCCCGTGCGGCCGTTCAACCGCAATCGCTTCCACTACAACTGGCACTGGCACTGGGACTACGGCAACGGAGATATCGGCAACCAGGGCGTGCACCAGGTGGACATCGCCCGCTGGGGCCTGGGGCAGAGGCTTCCGGTCCGCGTGGCCAGCATGGGCGGGCGCTACACGTACAGGGACCAGGGCGAAACGCCCAACACCCAGGTGGCCACGCTGCAGTTCGAGAACGGGACGCTGATGGTCATCGAGGTTCGCGGCCGGCCGACCAACGACGAGTGGGGCTGCACGATCGGCAACCTGTTCTACGGCTCGAAGGGCTACATGGCGATCCGGGGGACCGACGGCCCGGTGGAGATCGTCGTGGACGGCAAGCCCGGGCCCGTCTGCAGGGGTGAGGGCGTCAATCACTTCCACAACTTCCACGCCGCCATGCGCCGCGGCGAGCCGAAGGATCTGAACGCCGACATCGAGGAAGGGCACTACTCCAGCGCCCTGTGCCACCTGGCCAACATCGCTCTGCGGCTGAGGCGCACACTGGAGTTCGATCCGCGAACCGAACGATTCGTCGGCGACGCCGAGGCCGACGCGATGCTCACCCGGCACTACCGCGAGCCGTTCGTCGTCCCGCAGCAGGTGTGATCGCCGCAGGTTGCCCCGCGGTTCCGTGCCGGTCCGCGGCACCGGAAACGGGCGCAAGGTGCAGATGCCATGCTCGGACGCCTGTTGCTGCTGTTCACCGTTCTCCCGCTGGTGGAACTCTACCTGCTGATCCGGCTCGGCCGGGCGACCAGCTCCGGCACCGCCATCGCGGTGGTGATCGGCACCGGCCTGCTGGGGGCCGCCCTGGCCCGCCGCGAAGGCCTGCGCGTCTGGGCGGAAGTCCGGCGGCGCCTGGCCGCCGGGCAGATGCCGGCCGATGCCCTCATCGATGCCCTGCTCATCCTCGTCGCCGGGACGATGCTGATCACCCCGGGGCTGTTGACCGACGCCGCCGGTCTGCTCCTGCTGCTTCCGCCGACGCGGGCGATGGTCCGCACCCGTCTGAAGCGCTGGTTCGGGGCGCGGTTCGTCGTTGTGGAGTTCCTGAATGCCGGGATCCGGCCGTTGCGCGACGACGACGTGATCGATGTGCAGGCAACCGAAGTGCGCGACGCCGACGAACGCCTGTGAGTCCGCCGCGATGCGGTCCGCGGCCGGGACAGGTCAGTCGGCGGATCGGTCAACCTGCCTCAGGACCGTCCACTCGCCGGTTTTCAGCCGCTCCAGCTGCAGGAACTCGTGCCGACGGCTCAGCTCCATGCCCTGGCCGTCGATCCGCAGGACGATCCGCCTGTGGGCCGACAGCGGCAGGTGGGCCACGTGCACGCGGATCCGCCTGACGTTCTGCGTGTCCACCTCGATGAGGTTCTGCTCGGGAAATACGCCGGTCGCCGAGGCCGCAGGCCGGCCCTCGTCGATCTGCAGGATGCGCAGCCAGCCCGGCTGGTCGTCGTCCGGAGAGGAGACGTTCAACCGCACGGTGTACGGGGGATTCGGGTCGTAACTCGACGCCGGCAGCGTGCTCGCCGGCCGCGAGGCGGGCTGATCTCGCCGCTGCCCGGACGGCGGCTCAACCGCGGTTCCGGTAAGGCCCCCGCCGGGGCCCGGCGCCGTAGTGGAGATCGCCGGCCGCTGCTTCAGCGGCTCATCCTGCGGCGAACGCGAGCAGCCGCCGACGCCCGGCCCGGCCAGCGCCGCCCAGGAGGCCATGAACACGAGCGTCGTTCGCCGGGTGTCGCCGTATGTGGGTCGCATGCCGCTCCTCCCGCCGGGGACGGCCCCGCTGCAGCCGCCGTTGATGATACGCCCCTGCAGGTTCAGACGCCACGCCATCGCCGCGGTTGCGGTCAGGCGCCGGTTCTGATAGCGTTTTTCTTCTGCGCCGGCCCCGCCGGCCGGAAGGAGCCCGCGATGCGACCCGGTCGCCCAGCGATCCGCAGCACGACCATCCTGGTGGTCCGCCGCGACGGCCGCACCGCCATCGGCGGCGACGGCCAGGTGACGCTCGGGCAGACGGCCCTCAAGCACGACGCCTGCAAGATCCGCCGGCTGTCGGGCGGAAAGGTGCTGTGCGGGTTCGCCGGCTCGGCGGCCGACGCGTTCGCCCTGCTGGAGCGGTTCGAGAAGAAGCTCGAGGAGTTCAAGGGCAACATGCGGCGGGCGGCCATCGAGCTGGCCAAGGAGTGGCGGACCGACCGCCTGCTGCGGCGCCTGGAGTCGCTGCTGGCCGCGGCCGACGACCAGACCTCGTTGATCATCAGCGGCGACGGCAATGTGATCGAGCCCGGCGACGGCGTCATCGGCATCGGCTCGGGCGGCATGTACGCGGCCGCGGCCGCCCGGGCATTGCTGCGGCATTCGGCGCTGCCGGCCGACGACATCGTCCGCGAAGCGATGAAGATCGCCGCGGAGATCTGCGTGTACACCAACGACCGGCTGACGGTGGAGGTCCTCTGAAGCCGGCCGCGGGAGATCCGGAGTTGCGGGCGCATCGTGCCGGGATCCGGGCCGCGAAGGGGCGGTCCCGGCGCCGCACGGCCCTCAGCGGAGCTCAGACCCGTCCGATGTCCGACCTGACCCCCAGACAGATCGTCGCCGAGCTGGACCGCTACATCATCGGCCAGGACCATGCCAAGCGCGCGGTGGCCGTGGCGGTGCGCAACCGCTGGCGGCGGCAGCGGCTTCCGGAGAGCCTGCGGTCCGACGTTGGCCCCAAGAACATCATGATGATGGGGCCTACCGGGGTGGGCAAGACCGAGATCGCCCGCCGGCTGGCGAGGCTGGTCAATGCCCCGTTCATCAAGGTCGAGGCCACCCGCTACACCGAAGTGGGCTATCACGGCCGCGACGTCGAGAGCATGGTGCGCGACCTGGTCGAACAGGCCGTCCGCATGGTCCGGCAGGAGCAGACCGAGGTGGTCCGCGCCCAGGCCGAACAGCTCGCCGAGGAGCGGCTGCTGGACGCCCTCGTTCCACGTGCCGACCGCACCCGCGCCGAAGATGCGTCCGGCGACGAGGTCTCGACGCAGCGGCAGCGATCCCGCGAGAAGATGCGGGCCCTGCTGCGCGACGGCCAGCTGGACGACCGGGAGGTCGAGATCGCCGCCGAGGACCGGCCCGTGCCGGTCGGCATGATGGCCGCCATCGGCGTCGATCAGCTCGACCCGGAGATCCAGAACTTCTTCGAGCGGCTCATGCCCCAGCAGAACCGCAGCCGCCGCGTGCCGGTGCGCGAAGCCCGCCGGATGCTGTTCGACCAGGCCTGCGAGCAGCTGATCGACCGCGAGAAGCTGCACCGCGAGGCTGTGCGCCGCGCGGAGGAGACCGGCATCATCTTCCTCGACGAGATCGACAAGATCGCCGCCTCCGGCCGGGAGCACGGCCCGGACGTCTCCCGCCAGGGCGTGCAGCGCGACCTGCTGCCGGTGGTGGAGGGCTGCACGGTGAACACCCGCTACGGGCCGGTCCGCACCGACCATATCCTGTTCATCGCCGCCGGGGCGTTCCACGGCAGCCGGCCCAGCGACCTGATGCCCGAGCTGCAGGGCCGGTTTCCCCTGCGGGTCGAGCTGAGCGATCTGACCCGCGAGGATTTCGTCCGCATCCTGACCCAGCCGCAGAACGCCCTGACGCGCCAGCAGATCGCCCTGATGGCGGCCGAGGGCGTGCGTCTGGAGTTCACCGACGACGCCGTCGAAGCCATGGCCGAAATCGCTGAGCAGGTCAACCGCAACACCATGAACATCGGCGCCCGACGGCTGTACACCATCGTGGAGAAGGTGCTGGAGGACCTGTCGTTCGAGGCCCCCGAGCGTGCCGGCGAGTCGGTGGTGATCGACGCCGGCACCGTCCGGCGCCGGCTGGCGGCGATCTGCGCCGACGAGGACGTCAGCCGGTACATCCTCTAGGCGGAGCCGTTCCCGATCGCGCCGCGGCCCGGGCGGCCGCTGCGGACCGTGCGGTCCCTACGGCAGGACGACCGGCCAGACCTTGAGGACATGCCGGCCGCCGCGGGGCAGCTCGAACGGGCCGGGGAAGGGGCTGGGGCCCCGGGGCCTGCCGAAGAAGTCGACGTTCAGGCGATACGGCGAACCGTCGGGTTTCTCGAAGGGCAGATCCGGCACCGCGGCCCGGCCCAGCAGCTCGGTCGTGACCAGCGGCCTTTGCGGGCGCTCACCGCCCCAGTTGTGGCCCAGGGTGATGTGGAGTTCGGCGCCGCGGCCGGGCTCGACTTCCAGCCTGATGGCCGGGTCGAAGTCCGCCCGCACCAGCGGATCGGCTTCCGCCTTGCCGACGGGGGCCTGCCCGAGATACACGTTGCCGGCCATCCGGACCGGCTGGGGGGCCCCGTCGTAGGTCTCGAAGCCCGCGGTATTCAGGAAAATGTTGTTGTAGAACCGGTTGTCGCCGCCGGGGATGTTGCGCAGCCCCAGGACCTTCGTGGAATGCGGGGCATGGAACGGGGTTTCGCGGTTCAGCTCGGCGCTGACGATGAAGCGGCCGGCGAACAGGTTGTGGGCGTAGGCCCCGCCCTGGGAGACGTCCAGCAGCACCAGGGGCGAGAGCATGATGTTGTGGTCCACCAGAAACGGGCCATGGTTGACCTCGACCATGAGGTCCTCCCAGGGGCCGTTGTCATGGAGCACGTTGCGGTGCACGCGGGTCCCCTGGGTCATCCAGTCCAGCCAGATGCCGCGGCAGGTGCGGTAGATGTGGTTGCCGGCTATTTCGGTGTCGATCGCGCCGTGAAACTTGATGCCCGCCATCTCCGCGCCGGTAAAGAGCCTGCGGACGTGGATGTCGTGGATCTCGTTGCCGGTGACGGCGCAGAAAGCCGCGCCGAGGCTGCCGACGATGCCGGCCTGCTCGCAGTGGGCGATGCGGTTGCGGCGGACGATGTGCCCTCCGATGTTCTCCTTCGACCAGCCGCGCTCCAGGCCCCGCTCGATGGTCTTGACGTAGCCCTCGGCGGTGTTCTGGGAGGTGTTGTCGAACTCGTCGCCGTGCTTGCCCAGGGTGATGCCCGTGCAGGTCGAGTAGCGGATGTCGTTGTCC
This sequence comes from uncultured Phycisphaerae bacterium, assembly GCA_938005315.1. GTDB lineage: Bacteria > Planctomycetota > Phycisphaerae > UBA1845 > PWPN01 > CALLOB01. The sequence goes on along the minus strand of CALLOB010000029.1, from coordinate 21,867 downwards.
TCGATGATCCAGCCCCTGCTCCAGTGGGTGCCGATCAGGCCGATCTGTTCGGCGGTGGGCGGCGCCCAGGGCGTGGCCGCGTGCATCATGGTCAGGCCGCGGACGGTGATGTAGTTGATGCCGGGAACGGATGGATAGAACACCGCCCGCCGCACGTTGATCTCGACGTCGGAGCTGTTGGGATCGACGCCCTTGAACCGGGCCCAGATCGTGGTGGTGTCGCCCTCGACGCGTCCGAACCACAGCGGCTGCTCGCCGGCCGGATCCAGAACCTCCTCCAGCCTGGCCGCCTCGACGAGCCAGTGGCCGTCGAGGTAGACCGCGCCGGTGTGGTGCTGGCGGCCGCGGCCGTCGAACCAGTCGCCGTGGATGACGTCGGCATAGGGGTTGAAGTCGCCGAAGAAGCTGTTGGGAATGGCGACCTTCCAGGCGTCCCCGCCGGCCGGCTCCCAGCCGCGGATCGGTTCGGAGCCCTTGAGGACCGGCTTTTCGCCCCGCGCCGCCCGGTAGACGATACGCCGGTCGTCGGACGTGCCCCCGCGCGGGGGATCGACGCGCTCGCGATAGACCCCGCCGTGGATGATGACCTCATCGCCGGGCTGAGCGACCTTCGCGGCCGCGGAGATGGTCCGCAGCGGCCGGACCACGCTGCCTTCGGCCGCATCGTCGCCGTCGCAAGACACGTGCCATTCCCGGGCCGAGAGGCGGGAACAGGCCGCGATCAGGAGCACCAAGGCGATTCGTCTGCACATATGAGTCCTCCTGCAGCATGGCTCAAGGCCGCCCGCCGCGTGACGGGGCGCCGTTCGCCCGGATGATCCGGACGGACCGATCGGACGGCAATCTAAGGCAAGTCCGCCGGTCGTTCCAGACCGGCGACACCCGGCGGACCGGATCGGTTCCCGGAGGGCCCCGCTCCGTCGGGGCCGTCGAAATGGACACGGGAAGGCACGCGTTCGGGGACGCGACGGAGCGCGTCCCTCCAGGACCGCCGAACATCGGGACGCGATAGAGCGCGTCCCTCCAAGGCGGGGAATTGCGACATGGCCGGGCCGGCCGGTCCAGCCGGCGGGCTGGCGTGGCGGGCGACGGCGTGTTACACTGACCTGACCGTGGACACGGCGGGGCCTGCCGGGCACCCGGCGGGCGTTTTTTTTGGCGATATCCGGAATGGCTCGAGTCTCCATCGAAACGATCCGTTCGTGCGGCGTGGTCGGGGCCGGCGGGGCAGGGTTCCCGTCGCACGTCAAGTATGCGGCCAGGGCCGACACGGTCATCCTCAATGCCGCCGAGTGCGAGCCGCTGCTGCACAAGGACAAGGAGATGCTCCGGACCTTCCCCGAGGAGGTCCTCGACGGGCTGGAACTGGTCCGCGAGCTGGTCGGGGCGGCCGAGTCGGTGGTGGGCATCAAGGGCAAGTACCACGACGTGATCGAGATGCTGCGTCCGAAGCTGCGGCCGGGGATGCGGATCGTGGAGCTGGCCGACAGCTACCCCACCGGCGACGAGTTCATCCTGGTTTACGACGTCACCGGCCGCATCATCCCGCCGGGCAGGATTCCGCTGGCCGTCGGTGCGGTGGTGACCAACGTCGAGACGGTTTACAACGCGGTCCGCGGCGTGCCGGTGATCGAGAAGTTCCTGACCGTCGCCGGGGCGGTGCATCACCCGGTGACGATACGGGTGCCGGTCGGCGTGACCTTCGCCGAGGCGATCGGGCTGGCCGGGGGGGCAACCGTGCCGGACCCGGCGGTGCTGGTCGGCGGCGTGATGATGGGCCAGTTGTGCCGAGATCTGAGCCAGCCGGTCACCAAGACCACCGGCGGGCTGATCGTGCTTCCGGGCGACCACCCGCTGGTCCGCCGTTACGCCGCCGAGTGGAAGGCCATCGCCCGGATCGGAGCCAGTGCCTGCGACCAGTGCTCGTTCTGCACCGAATTCTGCCCGCGCTACCTGCTAGGCCACCCGATCGAACCGCACAAGGCCATGCGTTCGCTGGGTTTCAACCTCGTCGGCGAGGCCAACACCATCGGGACGCAGTTCTGCTGCGAGTGCAACATCTGTACGATGATCGCCTGCCCGGAGGACCTGGACCCCAAGAACGTCTGCACCCAGAACAAGCGCCGCCTGGCGAAGGAAGGCCGCAAATGGGAGGTGGCCGCCGACCCCGACCGGGCCCGGCTGCATCTGAACAACCGGCGGGTGCCGATCGCGCGGCTGATCCGCAAGCTGGGCCTTTCGGACTACACGAACAAGGGGCCGATGCTGGAATCGACGGTGTTGCCGGCCCGGGTGACGCTGCCGCTGCGACAGCACCTGGGGGCGCCGGCCGAGCCGGTGGTGCGCGTCGGGCAGGCGGTGAAGGCCGGAGACGTGGTCGCGGAACCTCCGGCCGGCCAGCTGGGAGCGCGGATTCACGCCAGCATCGACGGCCGGGTGGCCTCGATCGCCGGCGAGGTGGTGATCGAGCGGAGTTAGCGCACGCGGGGCCGCCGTCGCGGCCGCAATTCACGGGACGACACCGACCCTCGGGACGACAACATGCTTGAAGCCATCGGAATGATCGAACTGTCCAGCGTCGGCATCGGCTTCGCGGTGCAGGACGCGATGCTCAAGGCCGCCGCGGTCCGGCTGGTGCTGGGGCGCACGATCTGCTCGGGCAAGTATATCAACGTGGTTAGCGGCGCGGTGGCCGACGTCCAGGCGAGCATGAACGCCGGCCTGGCCGCGACTCCCGACGGCGTGATCGACCAGATGCTCATCCCCAACGTCCACCCGACGGTGTTTCCCGCTCTGGGGCAGTCGGTGCAGCTGCCGGACGAGAAGTTCGGGGCCATCGGCGTGGTCGAGTCGTACTCCGCGTCGAGCATTCTCGAGGCCGCCGACGCGGCGGCCAAGGCCGCGGCCATCACCCTCTACCGCATCCACGTGGCCATGGCCCTGGGCGGCAAGGGTTTCATGCTCATGGCCGGCACGGTGGCCGACTGCCGCACCGGCGTGGACACCGCGGCCGAGGTCATCCGGGCCAAGGGCCTGCTGGTTTCGGCGGTGGTGATTCCCGGCCCCAGCCGCGAGCTGTTTCAGGAATACATCTGAGTCCGGGGCGGAAGGGTCGCGCGCCGGGCCGCAGCGGTCAGTCGCGCTTCAACGGCTCTATGCCCGGCGGCAGCCCGATGTACTTCAGCACGATCTTATAGACCTCGTTGCACTTGGTGAACAGCAGACGGCCCTGCTCCCTGGCGCTGGTGATGAAGAGGCGATAGTGATACCGCCAGTTGGGGCGGTCCTTGAGGCGGGGGTCGAAGCCCATGGCCTTCTGGGCCTTTTCGCTGAGTTTGCGGATGTTCCATCGCACCGTGGCGTAGCCGGCGCACAGCGCGTCGGCCATCAGCCAGTCCATGCCCGCCTCCTCCTTGGAACAGTCCCACCGGAAGTCGGCCAGCATGTCGATCAGCAGGCTTTCCAGCAGCCCCTGGCGCTGGCACATCAGCGGCAGGGCGAACCGGCCGTCATCGTCCCATTTGCGCTGGCTGACGGACAGCCCCATCTGTCCGCGGCCGGGCGTGATCAGGAAGGTCGGGCTGACGCGGACGGTGATCTGCCGCTCCATCCGCTTGTTGGGCACCAGGGTCATGTGGAAAACCCGCTGATCGGCCTCCTCCAGATGCCGCAGGGCCTCCAGGACCGCGGCCCGGTGGTGGTGATCGCCCCGCCCGGGGACGAAGTGCTCGCGGAGCACGAACGGCGGAAACGGCTCCCTGAGTCGCGCCGCCAGGCGGGCCATCCGCCGGATGAAGCGGGCCTCGCGGCGCGCGACCTGCTCGGGGGTCAGCACCCGGGCCTGCTCGACCAGCCGATTCTGGGCCTCTTCGGCCTGCTGACGCACCTTGGGCAGGACGCGCTGTTCGATGGTTTCCGCCGCGTTCCGCAGGCGGGCGATGTTGGCCCGCATCAGTCCGCACTCCTGCAGCACCTCGGTCAGCAGGTTCCGGGCCCGGGGGCTGGACTTCAGCGTCTCGATCAGCTCCTGCTTGGTCGCGGCCTGCTTCTCCTGCGCCTCGATGGCGGCCTGCAGCTCCCGGAGCCGCCCCTCGATCAGGCGGCACCGCGAACTCGAGACCACCGCCAGCCGCCAGATCCGGTCCGCCCGCCACTGGGGCGTGCCGCGGCCGTTGAGATCCAGGTCCTCGTCCGGGCTGACCGGGATCCGACCGCGGACGATGTCGGCGACGTACTCGTCGGCGTAAAGCACGTGGGTGGCCTCGGGCTGAAGTTCGCGCGTGCGAACGTCCCCGGCGCAGTCGCGCATGATGTAGTCCAGCGATTCCGGCGGAATCAGCCCCGGATGACGGCACACCAGCCCGTAACGCAGAAAGGCCCGCAGCACCGGAGCCTCCTCCGGGGCCGCGCGATCCTGGGCGTGCAGCCAGGCCACACTCTCATACAGCTCCCAGAACAGCTCGGTCAGCTGCGGCTCGATGACCTGCAGCTCGCGCCGCGCGGCCTGCAGGTCGCACTCGATCTGCGGGTCGGGCCGCGTCGGGGCCACGCTCGTGGCTCCGCCGAAGACCGCCAGAAGCCCGCGGGCGGGTTTCGGCTCCGCCGAGGCGGCGGCGCGCTGCTCTTCCAGCCGGCAACGCAGGTCGTTGATGTACTGCCCCAGTCCCAGGGCGTAATAGGTCCAGCCAATGAGCCGGTCGGCGTCCAGACCGTGGGCGCGACAGACCTTCAGCAGCGGCTCGTCCTGAGCCGCCGGCAGGGCCGCCGGCGGAATGAACGCGTCCAGACCCGCCCGCTTGAGCAGCAGGTTGGTCTGGATCACGCCGGTGGTCAGCACCTGCGCGTAGAGCCGTTGCTGGTCCGGGATCGGCTGACGGGTTTGGGGGTCGATGGCCGGAACCGGATCGTGGATGACCGGTGCAGCCAGCCGGGCGGTGAGCCGTTTCAGCGTCTCCTGCATGGCCTGGGCCGGAGGGGTCTTCTGGAACTCCCGACCCTGCCGGGCCAGCTCGTCGCGGATCTCGCGAGCGAAGGCCGTCGGAGCAAGCTGCCGCCGCTGGGCCTCGAGTTCGAACAGCCGCCGCCAGACGCTGACGCGCATGCTCAGGATGCGCAGCAGCGTCTCCGGCAGCGTTCCCTGCCAGGGGCCGGGGATCGAGGACTCCTCGATCTCCTCGCTCTGGGCTTCGGCCTCTTCGGCGAGTTCCTGCTCGATGGCCGCAAGCCCCACGGGGCTGTCGCGCTCGAGCCCCTCCGGAACCTGCGGCCCGTCACCGAGCGATCCGGCGTCCGCGGCCCGTGGCTCTTCGGCCGCAGGGCCGAGCACCACCGCAGGCAGAGCCGCTTCGAGCGCGTCATTCCCGGCACCGGCGGCATCCGTGTCGCCCGCGGGCGAAGGCCCGGTCGCCACACCGGTCGGACCGGACGCCGACCGGTCCGACGGTTGCTCATTCCCGGCGGAACCAGCCGGCCTGCTCCCCGGCGCGATGTCATCGGGCTCAACCATGCGCTTCGAACCTGCCCCGGCGTGACGGAACATGCCTTCGCCGCCGGCCGATGCAACGCCCCGCAACAAGGCCGGCCCCTCCAGTGGGCGCGGAATCGTCCCGGCGCGGACCGGAAGGCCTGCGGAACACCCTTCGACCCCGAATGCCGACCGGCGCGCGGCCTGTCCGCGATCGCCGCCGGGGGGGCGGATGCTTACACTACGGCTTCATCGTTCAGAAACGGCCGCGCCAGCAGTTACGGGGCCATGGTTCGGGCGGGCGCGCCCCATCGAGACGCCGCAAGGCAGCAATTCCTGGATCTTTATCGGTCGTCCCATGGCGCCGGCCCTGCTGCACCGGGCCGGCCGAAGGGGTTATTCCAGCCGCACGGTGGCCATCGGCGCGTGGAGTGATCCCCGGCCCGGACGACCGGGCGGTTATTCCAGACGCACAGTGGCCATCGCGTTGCCGCTCAAAGGCAGCTCGACCCGGCCGTCGGCCAGGGGCAGGGCGTCGCCGTCGCGCTCCACCAGATCGCACCGACGCGCCCCTTTCAGGCCGGGGATGGACGTGCGGATCGCCACCCGGGCGTCCCGGCCGGTCAGTTCCCGGACGCGGACGATCAGCCCGCGGCCGTCGTCGGCCCGCTTGAAGGCTGTCAGGGCGACTTGCTCGGGCTCGACCGCCACCAGGCTGCCCTCGGGCGGCAGCGTTCGCTCGACGGAGGCCGGCGGCACGACCACGGCGCGCATCGGCGCGGCCGCGGACTCGCCGAAGTGCGATGCGGCCTGCGGGTCGATCGCCCGGTCGCTGGTCAGGCAGAAGCGGAAGACGAACTCGCCGTCCTGGCCGGCCTTGTAATTGGTGAACCAGTAGTTGTTCATCGCGTAGGCGAAGATCGTGCCGTTGGTGATCGGCAGCTCGGCCAGCCAGTTTCCGGGGGTCATCTGGCAGAAAGTCGCCAGCGGGGTGTCCAGGGGCGACCAGGCCACGGCGGCGTCGCCGGTCGAGACGGTGACCCAGCGTTGCACGGCGAACCAGTCGCGGCAGGCGCCGGGCATCTGGTCCGCGTTGGGTCTGACGCTGGCCCCGCCGATCTCGTAGCGGAACTGCGGATCGGCTCCGGCGACCGGAAAGGCGACGTAGAAGGCCTCCTTGTCGAAGGTCATCCGTTTGTGCAGCCGCAGGATGACGTCCACGCGGCGCAGCCGCTCGTAGAGTACCACGTCGGTCTCGACGCGGTCGAACATCTCCAGTCGGCAGCCGGTCCGGACGCTGCTGAACAGCGGGCCTGCGGCCCCGCGCTGGACAACACCCTCGACCGGGAGATGGATCTTCAGCTTGTTGGGGTTGGGGCAGTCCCACTGCGTCTCGCCGGGCTTCTCCTCGCCGCCGCTGACGTAGATCGGCTGGGCGAACCGGTAGGGACTCGATGCGTCCACCAGTTCTCTGTCCAGCAGCTTGTCGCGCAGCGATGCGACGGCCCCGGTCGCCGGGTCGAAGGCCACGCGGTAGAAGTCGTTCTCCAGCACCTGTCCGTCGAAGCGCGACGGAGGGGCCGCGGGAGCGTCGGCTCCCGCGATCACGCGGTAGACGCGGTATCCGACCGGGGGCACGTCCTCGGCCAGGAAGGCGACGGCGACGTCCTTCAGCAGGTCCTCGCGGACCACCTGCTGGGGCACCGGGCCCTGCAGGCCGACGATCACGCTGCCGCGGGGGATGTCCACTTCCACCGGACCGGTGCGGGCGGCTCCGGAGGGGTTGAACACCAGCACGGACCCCTCTTCGGCCCGCACGGACGCGGCCAGTCGGAGCAGGGCCTCGTCGAGCAGTCGCCGACAGCCGTCGGCCGCCCGGGCGGCGTACTGGGCCTTGACCGCCCACTGGCGCTGCACGAAATCCAGCGTCGGCTGGGTGATGCTGTTGTGGGCCCCCCAGGTGTGCTCGTCATACAGCAGGACGTCGTCCCAGACCGCGTCGAAGCGGTCCCGGGGATGATCCGCGGGAGCGACCAGCCCCAGGGCCCCCAGAGCACCCCAGGCCGCCTCGGCGGCGATCACCTCCTGATGGGTGGCGCGGTTGACGGCCGTCTCCAGGGCGCTGGATGCGGCCCCGTCCTCCCACCAGCTGCCGCCGCAGCCGCGGACCGTGGGGATCCGGTCGGCGAAGTTCTCCTCGATGTACCGGAAGAACGCATCGTTGGAGCACAGGATGACCTTCGGATAGGCGTACACCCGGCTGTACTCGGTGACCGCCCGGGCGATCTCCTGGCCGATGCGCTCGTTGTCCCCGTAGGCTCCGTGCAGCAGGATGGCGTCGTAGGGGTAGTCGGTGCGCGTGTTCCACCAGTGCAGGTCGGCCTCGACGGCGGTCTGCATGTCGGCCAGGGCATGGCGCAGGCCGATCCGCCCGGCCTGGGCGTAGCCGGGAGAGAACCAGGTCAGCACCCGCCGGCCGTCGGGCCCCTCCCACCAGAAGGGGCACTTGTGGTGGATGTTGCTCTTGAGCAGCGGGGCGCGGATGCCGTTGACGCCGACGCTGACGCAGCGGAGCCCGGCCCCGGCCAGGATGCTCGGCAGCGACCAGACGTGCGAGGGCGCGTCGGTGAGGGTGAAGCTGGTGAACGGCAGCCCGTGCTCGCGGTGGAGCCGGGCGGTGTAGTACAGGTTGCGGATCAGCTCCTCCTCGGTGCACAGGCCGGTGAGCATGTTGAGGTAGCCGGTTTCGACGCCCAGCCGCCCGCGCCGCACCTGGTCGTAGAACCGCTCGTGCCGGTGGGCCGGGCGGTCGCGCAGCCACATCTGCGCCGCCCAGGACGACTCCAGGTTGAAGTGCCACAACGGGAAGGCTTCGGCGGTTTCCAGCGACAGGTCGGTGTTGCGGTTGTGGTCGGCGATCACCCGGCTCTGGATATTGGTGTAGCCGATGTCGGTGTGCACCGCCGGAGCCACGTAGATCCGCCATTTCTTGACCGGCTCCTGCGTGAGGCTGGCGGTGTGCGTGCGTCCGCCGGCCTCGAGCGTGACCGTGAGCTGCCGCGGGCGGTCGGTCTCCTCCACGTACAGCGTCGCCGCCAGGCTCCCGAACTCCGGGGGGCCCAGCTCGGCCCGCTCCAGAAGGTCCACGCCCGCATGCACCGTGGCCGTGACCGGCGCGGCCCCGGTGATGCCGGTGAGGGTCGCGCGGAGTTCCTGCTTGAGCCGTCCCTCGCGTTCGACGAAGTAGATGGTCGGCCGCACCTGCAGCTCGATCGGCGGAACCTCAGCCGCGGCGAGCGGCGAGAAGGTCAGCGCGTCGTAGAGGATCCACGAACCGCGGGCGACCTCGAGCCGGATGCGATTGCCCTGAGGCCTGAGCTCGGAGGCGTCGAGCAGAAAACTCATCGTGCGGGCCTTGCCGCGCGCGGGGTCCATCAGGCTGAAGTCTCCGGTGCCCCGCTCCAGCTCGCGGCGCACCGCCCGTCCGTTGATGTCGAGCACCAGCACCGGCGGTTGCTCGGCGTGGGTATCGACCAGATGGATGGTGAACGCGTAGGTTCCCTGCGGCGGGCCGCCCAGGTCGAAGGCGATCTCGAACGGATGCGAGCGCGAACCGGCCCAGGCGTCCGCCGGTCCGGGATGGATGAAGCTGAAGTCCCTGGCCGGGTCGCTGCGGCCCACGGTGAAGCGCACGTCCTGCGGGAAAGCCTGCAGGTAGCCGTTGACCCCGTGAGCGGCGGCCAGATCGCGGTAGTCGCGGTCCGGCGTGCCGATCCGCCAGGCATCCCCGGCGGCCTGTACCGTGCTGACGGCAATGCCTGCCAGGCCGAAAATCCAGACCAGCGGGATGAAGGATGTTCGCATCATGATCGAAGCCTCCCCGGGCATGCGTCCGCAGAAAGCGGTGGAACAGTCTGAGGAATCGAAGCCGCCCGAGGCTCTCCGCGAAACCCGGGGGGCTTCGACGCCTGTGCGGCGGCGATTGTAGAGGCCGGGGCCGGCGTTGCAAGCCGGGCGGCGGCAGACGTAAGATGCCCGGCGGGCCAGCCGGGCCCACGGCGGTCGAAAGCTCATGCACACGACTGAAGACCCCCTTCTGGCCGCGCGGCGTCGCATGGTCGAGCGACAGATGCGGGCCCGTGGCCTGGACGACGAGCGCGTCCTGGCGGTGATGGAGCAGGTGCCCCGCGAGCGGTTCGTGCCGGGGATGCCGCCGGAAGAGGCCTTCAGCGACCGGGCGCTGAGCATCGATCTGGGCCAGACCATCTCCCAGCCTTTCATGGTCGCGGCCATGACCATCGAACTGGATGTCCGGCCGCATCACCGGGTTCTGGAGATCGGCACCGGCTCGGGGTATCAGACCGCGGTGCTGTCGCGCCTGGCGGCGGAGGTCTGGACCGTGGAGCGTCTGGCCGCCCTGCAGGAGCAGGCCCGGCGGCTGCTGGAGGATCTGGGCCGCCTGAACGTGCACTACCGTGTGGGCGACGGCAGTCTGGGCTGGCCGGAGGAGGCGCCGTTCGACCGGATCATGGTCACGGCCGGAGCTCCGCAGGTTCCGCCGCCGCTGATCGAGCAGCTGGCCGAGGGGGGGCGGCTGGTCGTGCCGGTCGGAGGAGAGAGCGACCAGCTGCTGACCGTGGTGGATCGCCTGGAGGGCAAGCTCCACGAGCGCCGCGGGTTGGCCTGCCGGTTCGTGCGGCTGATCGGCCAGGCCGGCTGGCCCGGCTGATCCGTCGCCGGCCCGCCGGGGTACAGAGCGATATTCCGGCCCGACTGTCGCGGCGGATGAACCGCCGGACGTCCGGCCCTCACCAGGCGGAGGCACGACCATGCTCAGGATCGGCATGCACGTGGACAACTGGCGGCACCAGGACGCCCCCTTCGAGGTGCCCTGCGAATTCGCCCGTCGTCACGGGATGGAGTACATCGAGTTCGGCACCATCGACGGCGACTATTTCGTGCAGGCCCTGGGATACAACCCGCACATCCCGCTGCACACCGACCCGCTGAAGCTCAAGCGCTACCTGGACGGCATGGGCCTGAAGGTCTCGCAGCTCGACGCCGCCTACCCGATCTCCTTTCCCGAGGGGCTGTACCGCGGCGTGCAGTACACCATCCGGACCATCCAGTTCGCCCGCGCCGTGGGGGCGCGCTTCGTGGACACCACCGACGGGGCCCGCAAGCCCCCGGGCCTGACCGACGAGGAGGTCATGGCCCTCATCCGGCAGTACTACCGGATCGTCCTGGAGTGGGCCGAAAGCCACGACGTGGTGATCAACATCGAGCCCCACGGCCCCTACACCACCGATCCCGACACCATGGAGCGCATCTTCGAGATGTTCGACACGCCGTACCTGCGCCTGAACTTCGATACCGGCAACACCTTCATCAGCGGCCGGGATCCGGTGCGTTTCCTCGAGCGGTTCCGGCACAAGGTCGCCCACCTGCACATCAAGGACGTGAGCGAGTCGCTGGCGAAGGCGGTCCGCGGCGAGGAGACCGGCATCTCCACGTCGGTGGTGGCCGTCGGAGAGGGCGTCAACGCCGAGAACATCGCCGGCTGCATCGAGCTCCTCAAGAGGATCGGCTTCGACGGCGTGCTGTCCATCGAGTGCGAGGCCGCCCCGGGCAACGTCGAGAAGAGTCTGGAGTGGCTGCGGCGCGAGATCGCGCGGTGAGGCTTTCGAAGGGCGGCCTGGTCCCAGGCCGTCGACGCCCGCTCAGCCCGGCAGCTCCCACTGGTGCCGCTTGAGAGCCTCCACGATCTTCTCGGCCAGTTCGACGGCCGCCAGCCCGTCCTCGGCGCTGACCGCCGGCGGCCGGCCGGTGGTCAGGGCCGCGAGGAAAGACTGCAGCTCGGCCCGCAGCGGCTCGACGTCGTCCACCGCCAGCGGCTCGACCTTGACCATGGCCCCGAAGTCCACGCCGGCCAGCTGCGCCAGGTCCGAGGCGTCCCGCTCGCGGGCCAGCTTGAGCAGGTCGAGGTTGGCATCCTTCTTGATGGCGATGCCGTTCTTCTTCTGGTAGTCCAGCGACAGGTAGGCCTCCTCGCTGAACACCCGGATCTTGCGCTCGGTCTTCAGCGCCAGGCGCGAGGCGGTCAGGCTGGCCACGCAGCCGTCGGCGAAGGTCACCCAGGCGTTGGCTACGTCCTCGTGGCGGGCCAGCACCCGCACGCCCACGGCCTCCACCTGGGCCGGGGCGCAGCGCACCAGCGAGAGCACCACGTCGATGTCGTGGATCATCATGTCCATGACCACGCCGATGTCGGCCGAGCGGAAGGTGAAGGGGCTGATGCGGTGGGTCTCGATGAACCGCGGACGCACCTCCATGCGCGTCAGGGCCTGCACCACGGGGTTGAAGCGCTCGGTGTGCCCGACGGCCAGCAACGTCCCGTGGCGCCGGGCCAGGGCGCAGAGCTCCCGCCCGGTGCGGCTGTCGGGGGCCAGGGGCTTTTCGACCAGCACCGCGATCCCGGCCTCCAGCAGGGGCGCCGCGACGGACATGTGCACCACGGTGGGCACGGCCACGCTGGCCGCCCGGATCCGCCCGATGAGCGGCTCGACCGAGGCGAGGGCCTCGGCGCCGTAGGGTTCGGCGTGCCGCCGGGCCCGCTCGAGGTCGGCATCGACCACCGCCACCAGGCGGGCCTCGGGCAGCTCGTGGTACACGCGGGCGTGGTGCCGCCCCATGTGCCCGGCGCCGATGACCGCCACGGGGACCGGTGCGCTCACGGATGTCCCCCTCCGCTTCGGGAGATCGCCCCGTAATAGGCCTGGCGGTCCGAATCGGTGTCGCGGCGATGGAGCTCCAGCTGCCGCCCGTACACGCCGTCGTGGAGGCTGCGGCGCACGGACTCGCACAGGTGGCGCACTTCGCCGTTGAGGTCGCCCCGCCGCTCCAGCACCGCCAGGCGCTCAAGGATGCTGGAGCCGTAGGACGCACTCCGCGGGCCGAACAGGATGCCGTAGGCCTCGCGGATGCCGGCGATCCGTTGCTCGTCGAAGCCCCAGCGGCGCATGCCGGTCTCATTGAAGCCGCGGATCCGCGAGGGGTTGCCCTCTACGATCATGAACGGTGGCACGTCGGCCACGATCCGCGTCATCCCGCCGACGTAGCAGAGTCGTCCCAGCGTGGTGAAGTGGTGGACGCCGACGATTCCGCCCATGGTCACCTGGTCCTCCAGCCGCACGTGCCCGGCGAGCTGCACGCCGTTGGAGAGGATGCAGTGGCTGCCGACGGTCGCGTCGTGGGCGATGTGGCAGCCGGCCATGAAGCGGTTGTGCGAACCGATGCGGGTGACGCCGCCGGCGACCTCGGTCCCGCGGTTGGCGGTCACGTGCTCGCGGAAGACGTTGTCGTCCCCGATCTCCAGCCGCGTCGCGGTGCCGCGGTACTTGAGATCCTGCGGATCCTCCCCGATCACGGCTCCGGCGAAAAAGACATTGCCGCGGCCGCACACGGTGTGGGGGCCGATGGTAACGTGGTTGCGCAGCACGCAGCCGTCGCCGAGCACCGTGTGCGGCCCGACGACGCAATGCGGGCCGATGATCACGCCCTCGCCGAGTTCGGCGGTCGGATCGACGTGGGCCGTGGGATGGATCTGGGTCGCGCTCATGTATCGGCCATCCGGTCTCCCGCGCCGCCCGTCACAGCGGGTCGGCGTCCACCATCATGAACTTGATGTCCGCCTCGGCCACCTGCTGGTCGCCGACGCGGGCGGTGCAGAACACGTGCCCGGTCCGGGATTTCACCCGCCGGGCCGAGGCCTCCAGGATCAGCTGGTCGCCGGGCACCACCGGCCGGCGGAACTTGACCCGGTCCAGGCTCAGCAGCACCGCCACCTTGCCGGTGTGCTCCAGCTCCCGGGCCAGGAGCAGTCCGCCCAGCTGGGCCATGCATTCGATGATCAGCACGCCGGGCATGATCGGCTGGCCGGGATAGTGCCCGACGAAGAACTCCTCGTTGGCGGTGACGTTCTTGACGCCCACGGCGTGCTCGCCGGGCTCCAGCTCAATCACCCGGTCGACCATCAGGAACGGGAAGCGGTGCGGCAGGATCCGCTGGATCTGCCGGATATCGAAGACCGGCGGGCTGTGCATGCGCCGGCGCAGCCGCCCGGCCTCCTCCAGCTCCCGCAGCCGGCGGACCAGCTCGTGGTTCAAGGCGTGGCCCGACTGGCGGGCGAAGACGTGCCCGGCGACGAACCGGCCGAACAGGAACAGGTCGCCGATCAGGTCCAGCACCTTGTGACGCACGCACTCGTCGGGGAAGCGCAGGGTGTTGTCGATCGGGCCGTCCTCGCCGAAGACCAGGATGTCCTGATAGGTCAGGTGAGTCCCCAGGCCGGCGGCCCGGAACTGCTCGGCCTCGGACTGCAGCACGAAGGTCCGCGCCGGGGCCACCTGCTCGGCGAAACCCTCCGGCGACAGGCGGAACTTGAAGAGCTGCTGGCCGATCGGACCTCCGGGCCCGTAGTTGAGGTCGTAGACGATCTCCAGGGCGTCGTCCCCCTCGGTCCCCGGGGCGATCATCACGTAGCTGTCGCCCTCACAGACCCGCACCGTCTCGGGCACCCGGAAGACATCCTGCGGCTGGCCCAGCCCGCGCAGCCCGGCCTCGCGGAGCTTCTCGACGAACGCTCCGCAGCTGCCGTCCATGGCCGGCACCTCGTTAGCGTTGAGCCCGACGTAGAGATTGTCGATCCCCAGGCCGGCCAACGCCGACATGCAGTGCTCGATGGTCTCGACCTGCACCGACCCGTTGCGCAGCGACGTCCGGCGCAGCCGCTTGGCTACGTTCTCGACCACCGCCCGGATCCGGATCGGCGGCTTCTGGTCCTCGCGCACGAAGACAATCCCGGTATTGGCCGGGGCCGGCTCGAACCGCATGGTCACCGGTTCGCCGGTGAACAGACCGCGCCCGGTCAGATCGACCGGTCTGTCAATCGTCTGCTGCTGCCTCAAGCTGATCGACCCGTCTGGCCAGGGCCTCGAGCTGCTCGAGGAGCCCGGGCACCCGACGCAGGGAAGTCCGGTCCCGCAGGAACTGGCGGTGCTCCACCGCCGGAATGCCGATCACCGTGCTGCCGGCCGGCACGTCCTTGGAAATGCACGCGCAGGCCGCCGCCTGGGCCCCGTCGTGAAGCACCACGTGGTCCCGGACGCCTACCTTGCCGCCCAGCACCACGCCGGTCCCCAGCCGGGCGCTGCCCGCGATGCCGCACTGGGCGACCACGATGCAGCCCGGACCGATCCGCACATTATGGGCCACCTGGACCTGGTTATCAATCTTGGTGCCCGCGCCGATCCGCGTCGCGCCGAACTTGCCCCGGTCCACCGAGCAGTTGGCCCCGATTTCCACGTCCGATTCGATCTCGACCGTGCCGATCTGCGGGATCTTCACATGCCGGCCGCCGGCGAACACGTAGCCGAAGCCGTCGGAACCGATGGTGGTATTCGGATGGACGACCACCCGGTCGCCCAGCCGGCAACGCTCGCGGATGACCACCTGCGGCCAGATCTCGCAGTCCTGGCCCAGCACCGTCTGGTCGCCCACGAACACCCCGGCATGCAGCACCGTCCGGTCGCCGATGGCCGCCCCCCGGCCGACGACCACATGCGGACCGATCCGCACCTCCCGCCCCAGAACCACCTCCTCGCCTAAGATGGCCGTCGGATGCACGCCCGGCTCCGGTCGGGGCACCGGGGGCGCGAACCGCCCCAGCACCTCGACCATCGCCCGTTCGGGATCGGCCACCAGCACCGCGGGCATCGGCGTCTCGCCGTAGCCCGACGGAACCACCACCGCACCGGCCCGCGACACCCGCAGGTCCGCGGCATAGCGATCGTCGCTCAGCCACGTGATCTGCCCAGGACCGGCCTCACGGATCCCGGCCACGCCGTCGATCCGGGTCGCAGCATCGCCACGGACGACCCCGTCGATCCATTTGGCGATCTGGGCCAGCGTGAAGGTCCTGCTCATCGTCGGACTCCCCCGGCACCGCCGGCCGCGGTCGGTCGGGCCGTCAGTTCGCGAACTCCACCGACTTCTCCCCGCCGGCCTTCTCGAAGGCCGCGTTGAGGTTCGCCAGCACCTCCTCGGAAAGATCCAGCGCGGGGTCGAAGTAGATCACCTTGCGGTTCATGATCAGCGAGATCAGGGCCTTGGAGTCCGGCACGTCCATCTTCAGCTCCTCGGTGGTCACCACCAGCTGGGCGCCGTGGGCCCGGGCCACGCGGGCGATCTCCGCGGCCATCATGTCGTAGGTCCGCTGCACCCACATCTTGTGCCGGTCGCTGATCTTCTGACGCTCGGTCTCCTCCCAGAGCTTGTACTCGAACATCATCCGCTTGACCTGCTCGTTGCGCTTGTACCACTCGGCGCTGCTCTCGGCGAAGGCCTCCAGGGCCGCCTGCTCGGCCTTGATCTCCTGCTCCTTCTTCTCGGCCTGTTGGGCCAGCCCCCGCCGGTGGGCCTCGATCTTGGTGTTGAGCACCTTGGTCTGGTTGAACGAGTCGAACACCTTGATGATATCCACCACCGCCACCCGCGTGGGACCCGCAGCCGCCGGAGAGGCGGTCTGGGCGTGGTTCACCGCCGCCGAAACCGCCCAGACGATCCCCGCCGTCACCAACACCGCCGCACAGTTTCCGCCGATCCGCATAGCTGGCTCCTTCGATGAAAAACCGCTGTCCGCCCCGGCAACCCCCGGCCCGGCCCCTGCCGGCATCCGCCGGAATCCGCGCCCGGGCCGGAATCCCGTCCCCCTCGGCCGTTGAGGCGCCCCGCCACCGGTCACGGCCCGCGCTGCCGCCACGTGCGGAGCTCGCAGCACCGTCCGAGGCTATTAGACCCCCGGCCCCGTCCACCCGCAAGCCGCCGCCGCGGCACCGCCGGCCATCGGCCCGCGATCACGGATGAGCTTGACGGCCCGGAACTCTGGTATTATGATTCTTAACTTCGTAATACCGAACCGGCCCGGCGCGGAGGCCGTCCCGGGGGACGCGACAAGGAGGCCCGATGCCCGGGCCACGACGAAGGAGGGATACCATGAGCCGTTTCCAAGCACTGCTGCCGGGAATCGCGATTCTGATGACCTGGACCACGGCGTTCGGCCAGGAGCCCGACTGGGACCTGATGAGTCTCACGGCCCACCAGGACTATCAGGCTGTCAATGCCGACGGCGCCGGCACCTTCCCGACCACCAACCCGGTCAAGATGCGCGGCGTGCTCCTGCATGCCCCCTCGGACATGCTCGACCCGACACCGGGGTCCAACCCGTTCATGGGCGGGCAGTGGCAGCGGTTCTTCCAGACCGTCGCCCCGGCCGATTTCGGCGGCACGGCCATGTACATGGGCCAGAACATCGGCAAGATCGTCGGCAACCACCCCGCTGGAAGCTACACCGCCGCCGAATGGCTCGCCGAGCTCGATCGCCTGAACCACGACCCCCAGACCGGCCGGCCATTCCTGCCGGGCGACCTGGTCGAGGTCCGGGCCCGGGCCCCGGGGCTGTTCTTCCGCGGCAAAACCAACATCAACGAGCAGCATAACAAAGCCGTCGAGGCCAACTTCGACATCGTCCTCGTCACGGCCGGCTACGGCCTGCCGACCCCCCAGGTGATCACGCTGGCGGATCTCAAGGACGCCTCCGACCAGTTCATCTTCGACCAGACCCGGGCCACCGGCTGCGAGCACTACCAGGGCACGGCCGTGCAGATCAACGGCGCGCAGTTCGCCTCCGGCACCTGGGGTCCCGGCCAGTCGATGACCATCACCGACGGCACCGGCCGCACGTTCCCCGTCCTTCTGGGCCGGGGAGAAGGCTTCAAGCGTTATCCGGCGCCGGCGGCGCCTTTCGACATCGTCGGCATTCTCGATCAGGAGGACGCCGTCGGCAGCGACGGCTTCAAGGCCGGCTACCGCCTGTGGGTCATGGACTATCAGGACGGGGCCTTCGTGCTGGCCGGCACCTGGAACCGGATGAACTACACGCTTCACCGCGAGTACCAGGCCGTCAATGCCGACGGCGCGGGCACCTTCCCGACCACCGACCCGGTCAAGGTCAAGGGACGCATCATCAACCGGCCCTCGGACATGCTCGATCCCACACCCGGCTCCAACCCCTTCATGGGCGGGCAGTGGCAGATGTTCGTCCAGGCCGATGAGGCCGGGGATTTCGGCGGAACCGCCCTCTACATGGGCCAGAACATCGGCAAGATCGTCGGCAACCACCCCGCCGGCAGCTACACCGACGCCGAGTGGATCGCCGAACTCGACCGCCTCAGCCGCGACCCGATCACCGGCCGGCCGTTCCGCTCCGGCGACCTCGTCGAGGTCCGTGCCCGGGCGCCCGGGCTGTTCTTCCGGGGCAAGACCAACATCAACGAGCAGCACCAGAAGACGCCGCTGGCCGACTTCGAGATCGTGCTGCTGGCCGCGGCCACCGGGCCGATGAGCCCTCAGACCATCACCCTGGCCGACCTCAAAGACGCCTCTGACGCCTTCATCTTCGACCAGACCCGGATGACCGGCACGGAGCACTATCAGGGCCGAGGCGTCGCCATCGAGAACGTCCAGTTCGTCTCCGGAACCTGGGGACCGGGGCAGTCCATGACCATCGCCGACGGCTCGGGGCGCACGTTCCCCGTGCTCCTGGGTCGCGGCAGCGGCTTCAGCCGGTACCCGGCGCCCACGGGCTCATTCGACATCGTCGGTATCCTCGACCAGGAGGACGCCGTGGGCTCGGACGGCTACAAGGCCGGCTATCGGTTGTGGGTGATGGACTACGACGGCGAGAATTTCCTGCTGTATCGTTACGTTCGGCCGGATTTCGACCGCAACGGCGACGTGGATTCGACGGATTTCGACCACTTCCAGGCCTGCCAGAGCGGCCCGGGGGTCGAACAGACCGACCCGGCGTGCAGCAATGCCGACTTTGACGGCGACAACGACGTGGATCAGGCCGATTTCGGCGTGTTCCAGCGGTGCCTGTCAGGCAACGGCCGCCTGCCGGAGCCCGATTGCGACCTGTAAGGAGCCAACGTGAGTCCGACCGCGTGCCTTTGCACAGGCTCGATACCGCGCCCGTCCCCGGTCTCCGCAGACCGGGGCGGGCGGCAGACGGTTTTCCGTCTCGCGGGTTTCACACTGATCGAAGTGCTCGTGGTCGTCGCCATCATCGCCTTGCTGGCGGGCATCCTGACTCCGGCCCTGGCCCGAGCCCGGTTACGATCCCGTGTCGTGGTGGCCCACTCCGATCTGCGGCAGATCACCCTGGCCCTGGACATGTACGCCGGCGAGCACAAGGGCCGCCTGCCCCCCACGCGCCAATCGTGCGGCACCAGCATCCTCTACCAGCTGCCGGCCGAGCTGGCGGTCAAACGCTACTTCAGGCGCAGTCCCGACGCGTTGCAGCGCTCGTACTTCGAGGATATTTTCGACCGCGGGCAGACCTACCGCTACCGGGCGCCGGGGGCGGTGTGGCAGAACGGTCAGCTGATGGACTTTCCCGACAGCCCGTGGCGGCCGCGGGCGAGCATCTGGGTTCCCGACGACCTGCCGCAATGCCGGTCAAGCGAAGGTCGGTTCTACTATGCCCGGCGGCGCGAGCCGCGCAGCCCGGTGGCATTTGCGGTCTGGAGCGTGGGGCCCGATTATGAGCAGTCGTCGAAGCTGCCCCGCTGGGAAGACGGTACCATCGATCAGAGCCGTTTTCCGCTGCAGCGGTCCTGGTGGCTGACGCCGGAAGAGCCGCGAAGCGGGCTCATCGTGCATTATCGGACGGCCAGTGGACTGACCTACACGAGCCCTTGACCGGCCCTGCGGCATCCGCCGCTGACGGAGGATCTGTGCACTTCTACCTGACCAGGGACCCCGCCGACCCCGACTGGCTCGCGCAGGCAGCGATGTTTCACGGCCACCTGGGCCCCTGGCTGGTGCTGGGGACCATGATCGGGCGCGACGCGGTCGTCCGTCTGGACACCCCCGGCTTCTGGAAGATCGACGTGGTCTGCTGGATGCCGGCTGAGCGGCACCGTACGCCGTTCACCTGCATCCTCGACGGCCTGCAGACCGGCTGCGGAGCGACCACCGGCAAACGCAACCTCCGCCTGGAGGAGTCGGCCCAGGTGCTCGCCCGCGGCTGGCCGGTGGTCCACGTTCTGCGGCTGCCCGAGGCGGACCGTCCGGTCGAGGGCATGACCTACGCGGCCAGGAAGGCCCTGCACGAGACGTTGTCCGGCGTCACACCGGAGAACCTCGAGGAGATCTCCCGCCGGCTGGCGGCCGACGACGTCGCCCGGCTCTTCGACATCGCGCCGATGAGCCCCCTCGAGATGGCCCTGTGCGGACACGGCCCGGACGACCAGAGCCCGCGCCGCCCGACCGGGGGTCATTGAGCCTGCCATGAACCGGCTTTCTCTCCTGATGGTGTGCTCTGCGGTCGCGCTGCCGGCCGGCTGCGACCGGCACCATGGCCGGTCCGCCCCGCCGTCCGCAGCGTCCCTGGTGGCCGCGACCAATTCGTACCTCGAGGCCGCCGCCGCCGAGATTCTGCAGCCCGGCGCATCGGTGTTCCGCCTGGCCGAGCCGGGAACCTGCCCGGGGCATTTCGACATCCGCCCCAGCCAGATCGAGGCCCTGAGACGCTGTCGCGTGCTGCTGCGCTTCGAGTTTCAGGCGTCGATCGACCAGCGGCTCGGCAAACTGCGGGACGAGGGGCTGCATACCGCGGTGATCCGCGTCCCCGGCGGCCTGTGCGAGCCCGATTCCTACCTGGCCGCCTGCCGCCAGGTGGCCGACGCCCTGGTCTCGGCCGGCCTGGTGGAGCGGACCGTCGCCGAGGACCGCCTCCGGACCGCTGAATCCCGCGTCCACGCTCTGGCCGCACGGTGCCGGGAACACATCGCGGCCCGGGGCTGGCATGGCCGACCGGTGATCTGCAGCCTGCATCAGGAGGCCTTCTGCCGCTGGCTGGGGCTGGAAGTGGCCGGAACGTATAGCGGCGCCGACACTGCCTCCATCGGTCAGGTCGAGCAGGCCATCCAGGCCGGCGAGCGCCTCGCCGCAGCCGCGGTGATCGCCAACCGGCCGGAGGGCCGCAAGGTCGCCGACGCCCTGGGCCGGCGGCTGAACGCGCCGGTCGTGGTCTTCGGCAACTTTCCGGATTTCAAGGACGGCGACGAGCCGCCTTTCGACGCCCTGCTGGTCGCCAACGTCGAGGCCCTTCTGGCCGCCGATGCCGAGCCCACGACCAGGGGGTCCCTGGCCACGGAGACCGGCCCGTCGTGAACGAACCGGCGATCGAGATCCGCGGCCTTGAAATCCGCGCCCGCCGCAGGCCGCTGCTGGCGTTGGAGCGGCTGGACGTCGCGACCGGGGAGTTCCTCGGCGTGCTGGGCCCCAACGGCGCGGGCAAGACCACGCTGCTGGAGAGCTGCCTGGGGCTGCGGCGCATCGCCGCCGGCGACGTGACCGTACTGGGCCGGCCGCTGGGCCGCCTGGGGCTGACCGCGCGGGCCCGCCTGCGACAGCGAATCGGCTACGTGCCGCAACTGCTGGCCGAACGCAGTGAGATACCGCTGACCGTGCGCGAGGTGGTGGCCATCGGCCGCTGCGGCGTTCGCGGCCTGTGTCGTCGCCTGACGGGCGAGGACTTCGCCGTCATCGACGCCTGGCTGGATCGCCTGGGGCTGGCGGCGCTGGCCGACCGCGGATACGGCGAGGTTTCCGGCGGCGAGCAGCGCAAGACGCTCATCGCCCGGGCGATGGTCCAGCAGCCCGAGATCCTCATGCTGGATGAGCCCACCGCGAACCTCGATCTGGGCTGGCGCGAGCGCATCGTCGAGCTGGTCGAGGAGCTGCATTCCGGGCGGCGGCTGACCGTGATCCTGGTGTGCCACGAGCTGGAGGTCCTGCCGCCGGCCTGCGGCCGCGTCGTGGTGCTCCGCGATGGGCGACTGCTGGCTGACGGTCCGCCCGATGCCGTGCTGCACGACGGGCTGATGGCGGAGCTCTACGGGCCGGGCCTGTCCGTCCGCCATCAGGCCGGCCGCCATCTGGTCGTGCCGAACGCCTGACCGCTCATCCGCCCCGCGATTCCCCCGCGGCGCGAACCCTGCCGCCGCCGCATCCGCCGGACCATCCCCCTTCCTGATCCCAGGACCGCCTTCCCGCTTCTTGACCCCTGCACGGGCCGGCGGGCACTGAATGGTGTCCATTTGTTGGGCACCCCGGTTGAAGGGCTGGTCGAGGTGCCGTGCGGCTACGTGCTTCAGGTCACCGCGGATGCGGTCGGCCGTATGGAGCGGGAGGCGGGCTCCCTGACGGGCGTGGCGTTCACGTCATTGGGACGGACGCGTCCCGATGAGCGGTTCGTTGTGCGCGCGCCTGACGGGAGC
>CALLOB010000028.1 GCA_938005315.1 uncultured Phycisphaerae bacterium | reverse complement strand
CGGACGGATCGACGTGGACGCCGGCGCCGCCGAAGCCGTGCTGCTCAGGGGCAAGAGCCTCCTGGCCAAGGGGATCACCGCCGTCAGCGGCGACTTCCCGCGGGGGGCGATCGTGCGGGTGGTTTCGCCGGACGGCATCGCGTTCGCTCACGGCCTGAGCAACTACAGCGCCGCCGAACTTGCACGCATCAAGGGACTGAAATCGTCGGAGTTCGCCGAGGCGATCGGCGAGTGCCCGTTCGAGGAGGCCATCCACCGCGACAATCTCGTGCTGACGTTGGGCCGCACGTGAAGCGGCGAACGCACGGAACGGAGCCGGGAAGTCCGGTCCGCCCGGCAGGGAGATTGCGGTCGCATGGCTCGCCGGAGGCGGGCTGAACCGCACAAGATGAGGCAGGTGTATGAATGATACTCCAGATCGGATGACCGGCCCGGACCGGCCCGCCGGCGATGAGGCGGAAGGCGTCGCCGGCCGCATGGCTGCCGGCGGCGGGGCTCCGGAGTTGCACCTGGCGCAGCCCGACGAGGACGCGCCGGATGAGCAGGCCCCGGCGACACCCGCCGGATCCGCGCTGCCGGACGAAACCGTGGCAGGTCCGGCGCCGACGGCCGAGATCAGCACCGCCCAGGTGATCGAGGCGATCCTGTTCACCGCCGAGCAGCCCTTGACCCCGGCCAGGATCGTGGGGATTCTGGGCGTCGGCACGGTCCGTGAGGTCCGCAACCACATCAGGGCCCTCAACCGGCGCTACGAGGAGATCGGCGCGGCTTTCCGCATCGAGGAGATCGCCGGGGGTTTCCAGATGCTGACGCTGTCGGTCTTCAACAGCTGGCTGCGGCGGTTCAAGCAGAGCCGACAGGAGTCGCGGCTTTCGCAGGCCGCCATGGAAACCCTGGCGGTCGTGGCCTACCGCCAGCCGGTGGTCCGGGCCGAGATCGAGGCCATACGCGGCGTGGCTGCCGGCGAGATGCTCAACCGCCTGCGCGAGCTGGGGCTGATCAAGATCGTCGGGCGGGCCGAGGACGTCGGCCGGCCGATCCTCTACGGCACGACGCGGCGGTTCCTGGAGGTCTTCGGCCTCTCGAGCTTGGAGGACCTGCCGGCGGTCGAGGAGCTCAAGCCGCCGGAGAACTGACGCCGGCTGCGGCCGTTGCCCGCGAACGGGTACCGGATCAAACGCCTCGAGGCGTTGCCTCTCAGCGATCCGGGCCCGATACAGGTCCGGAAACCGGGACGATTCGCAGCAGCAGATCGCGCAGGCACCCGCTCATGGTCGGGGAGTAGGCGACCGCATCCCGCACCGTGAGCAGGTGCATGTGAGGCGCTTCGTCTTCCTCCATCAGCACGGTCCGGCCGGACGGGTCGATCTCGGCGCGCGCGTGTGAAATCAATCGCCGTCGGTCGCGACTCGCTCGGGTACGGTCGATCTCGACGCATGCGGGTGTGAAAGCGAAGATCTCGACCTCGGCGGTCCCCGGCGGGGGTTTCGCCCGGCAGGCATACGCATCGCCCCGGTGCCAGATTCGTCTGCCGGAGGCGTGAATCAGCGAGGCGGTGCACCACATGTTGCGCCCCATGACGCCCGGAAGCCGCCGCCAGCGTCGCCGGTCCAGGGAAATCGTGCCCACCGGGCCGACAGCCTGGGGTGAAACCTGTTGCCGGTCTTGCCCAGGTTGCTGAGTCCCGGCCCCCCAGCCGTCAAGTGACGACTCCTGGCAAAGCTCGCCTCGGTCTGGATGGTCAGCGATCGGAAACGTCCGGCCGGTGGGTGGATTCCCGCTCGATGAGCTCCGTATCGACGACGACGTGCTGGTAGTCCCGTCGGTGCGGATCGCGGGCGGCACCCGCTCGGATGCGGCGGTCGAGCAGTTCGACGGCGATCCGACCGATCTCGTCGGTCCGCTGGGCGACCACAGTCATGGGCGGCTGCATGGCCAGCGTGATTTCGCAATCGTCGAAGCCGGCGATGGCCACGTCCTCGGGAATACGCAACCCCAATTCGCGGGCGGCCTCGTAGACGCCCCACGCGAGGTAAGGGTCGACGGCGAAGACCGCCAGCGGCCTGCGGTTTTCGCGAAGCACCGGTAGAACCGCCTCGTAACTGCCCAGCCAGGGCCGCTCCTGGCGGAAGGCCCGTTCCTGGACGCCGGGGTCCAGCCAGATCATCCGGGCAGGGTCAGGTTCCATGCCCCGGGCACGGAATGCCCGTTGATAACCTTGGATTCTGGCCGCCAGCGAGGAGACCTGCGGTGGCGGCGTGAGTATGAACACGCGATCGTGTCCGCGCCTCAGCAGGCAGCTTGTCGCCTGGAAAGCGCCGCCTTCGTGGTCGGACTCCACGAAATCCGCCTTCAGGCCGGGCGGCATCCGGTCGGCGACGACGATGGGGAAGCCGGTCGACTGGAGCGCGAACAGGGACATCACGCAGCGCGGGTCGCCCCAGGTCGGCAGGATGATGGCCCCCTGAGAGCCGCAGTCCGCCAGGCGGCCGATGTTTCGCGTCTCGAGCTCGACATCGTGTCCGGCGTCCAGAATCTGAATGGCCCAGCCGCGCTGAAGGCAGGCACGCTCGATGCCGCGCGCCACGCCCATCTCGAAAGCACTGCGCAGGTCGGTCGCGGAGAAGGCCAGCATCCGGCCGGCGGTCGTGCGGTCGGACTGAGGTGGGCGGACGAAAGCTCCGACACCGGCAATACGGTAGACCTGCCCCTCCTGCTCCAGCAGCCGCAGAGCCTGGCGGACCGTCATGGTGCTGACGTCGAACTCCTCGGCGATCTGCCGCAACGGCGGAAGCTTGGCCCCCCCGGTCAGTGAGCCGGCCACGACGCGCTTGCGGATGGCGTCGGCCACGGAATGATGCAGGAACTCGGCCGGTCGGTGCCCCGTCCGGCGGCCCGCTGGCGATCGGTCGGCGTGGTCCATAGGCTCAATCTAATCACATTGTGACAAAAAATCAATAACGCTCTGACATTCAGATTATGAAGTAATAGCGTAAACTATTCTTTGAAAAGTTTTTATGATGTGATATCGTGTCGAATCAGTCATAACTTATGGGATTACGAGCCTTCATCCTATCTCAGTGTAAGTCTCAATTTAAAATGGATTTATGGTATTGCAGAAGCAATTCATGGCTTCCCCGGCCATCATGATTTGTCACCCTGTGACATGGGCATTTGACTTCCACGGCTACGGTGGATTATTCTTCGCACCACGGTGGGGCGGGTTACCCCTCCGACGCGACCGCGAATGGGATCCGCTTGCGGGAACGGTGTTGACGATCTCGAACGTGTTCATCGGGTTGTTGTTGATCGGGGCGGCGAAGGTTGCGGCCTGCGGCACGGAGGGCCATGCCGGTGCGCCACAGGTCTTCAGCTCCGCCGATCCGCTGACGGTTCAGGTGGCGGGTTTGATGGCCGAGGGGCGGCTGGCCGAGGCCGAGGCGTTGCTGGACCGCGCCGGCCGGGATGCCGGAACGTCCCGGCAGGCGCTGGTCGAGGAGGCCCGCGAGATCATCCGTCGCATTCGTCGTGAATACGGGCTGGCACCCGAGGAAATGGTCGAGAAGCTGCGCCGCTGGATCCCGGATGTTTCGGCGGCAGACGTGGAGCGATGGCGGCTGGCGGGTGAACTTCAGTTCCGAATGCTGGACGGCCAGATCCGCTTCTTTTCTAGTGAGCCGTTGAATCTGTGGCGCTTTTGCGAGGAGGCCCGCCGGCGGCGGGACAAGGCGGCCGGCGGCACTGCAGCTTCGGCTCCGGCGGACGGGGATGGCGCGCTGGATGCCCACGTGACCGAGGCCTTGGCCGCTGCCCGTGCCTCGGGCAAGGCCGAGGTGTTGCCGGTGCGGCATGTGGTGAAATACGCCCTGACGGTCAAGCCGGGCCGTCCCGGGGCCGCGGCGGACTCGGTGGTGCGGTGCTGGCTGCCTTACCCGCAGGTCTATGGCCGGCAGCGCGAGGTGCGCCTGCGTTCGGCGGATCCGGCGCCGGCGTTGATCGCGCCGCCGGGAACCGAGCCCGGTGGGGCGGCACACCGCACGGTCTTTTTCGAGCGTCGGGTGGGGGATCCGGCCGAACCGCTGCGTTTCGCCGTGGAATTCGAGTTTCTGACCTCCGCGTACTGCCCGGAGCTGGACGAAGACCGCGCACAGGTCAGCTCCGACGAGGCTGTGCGCTGCCACCTGGCGGAGCGCCGGCCGCACCTGGCGTTCACGCCGGAGCTGCGGGCCGCGGTCGCCGAGGCGGTCGGGGGAGAGACCAACCCGCTGCGGAAGGCGCGGCGCATCTTCGAATACATCGACAGCCGGATCCGCTATTGCGCGGAGGAGGAGTACTCGGTCATCCCGAGCCTGTCGGCCCATGCTCTTTCGCGGCGCCGGGGCGACTGCGGCGTGCAGGCGGCTCTGTTCATCAGCATGTGCCGGACCGCGGGGATACCGGCGCGGTGGCAGTCGGGCTTCTTCACCCAGCCGGGGCACTGGAACATGCACGACTGGGCGGAGTTCCACCTGGAGCCCTGGGGCTGGCTGCCGGCGGATCCGTCGTTCGGCCGGCGCAAGTCCGACGAGCCGGCCGTGCGCGACTTCTACCTCGGCCACAGCGACGCCTACCGGATGATCGTCAACCTCGACTACGGGGCTCCGCTGCATCCTCCCAAGACGAGCCTGCGCAGCGAGCCGGCGGATTTTCAGCGCGGCGAGGTGGAGATCGACGGTCGAAACCTGTACTTCGACGAGTGGGACTGGGATCTGGAGCTGCACCACCTGCCCGGCTGAATGCCGCGGCCTGGCTTGCCCCCGGAGCCGTCAACAGTGATCAACAACGAGCCTATTCTTCAGAGCGACCGTTTTCGCGTCCGCGAGCGGATTCCCACGACGATCTGCGACCACCCCGCCGCCGTGGCCGATCACGTGGCCACGATCATCGCCCGCACGATCGCGGAGCACAACCGGGCGGGCCGGCCGACGGTGCTCGGGCTGGCAACCGGGCACACGCCGATCGGGGTGTACCGCGAGCTGATCCGGCGGCACCGGGAGGAGGGCCTGGACCTCTCGCGGGTGGTGACCTTCAACCTCGACGAGTACTACCCCATGCCGCCGGACAGCCTCCAGAGCTACCGGCGTTGGATGCGCGAGAACTTCTTCGATCACGTGAACATCCCGGAGACGTCGATCCACATCCCCGACGGCACCGTTCCGGAGCGTGAGATGGAAGCTTGGTGCCAGGACTACGAGCGGCGGATCCACGACGCCGGGGGCATCGACATCCAGATCCTGGGGATCGGGCGCACGGGGCACATCGGCTTCAACGAGCCGGGGTCTTCGCCGGAGTCGCGGACGCGCCTGATCAGCCTCGACCCGGTGACCCGGCGCGACGCGGCGGCGGACTTCTTCGGCGAGGCGAACGTGCCGCGGCGGGCGGTGACGATGGGCGTGGGCACGATTCTGCGGGCCCGGCGGGTGTTTCTGATGGCTCTGGGCGAGCAGAAGGCCGGCATCCTTCAGCGGGCGATCGAGGGGCCCGTGACCGACGAGGTGCCGGCCAGTTTCCTTCAGGGGCATCCCGGCGCCGAGGTGGTCTGCGACCGGGCGGCGGCGGCCGGGCTGACCCGCATGGCCAGCCCCTGGCTGCTGGGCGAGATCGACTGGAGCGATTTCGCCCAGTACCGGGCGGTGATCTGGCTGAGCCTCAAGACCGGCAAGAGCATCCTGAAACTCGACCCGGAGGACTATGACCAGCATCATCTGGCCTCGCTTGCCCGGATTCACGAGTCCATCGACGTGCTCAACCGCAGGGTCTTCGAACGGCTTTCGGCGACGATCCTGCCCAAGGAGCGGACGCCCGCGGGGCGGCGGGTTCTCTGCTTCAGCCCGCACCCCGACGACGACGTCATCAGCATGGGCGGGACGCTGGCCCGGCTGGCCGAGTTCGGAAACGAGGTGCACGTCGCGTACATGACCAGCGGCAACATCGCCGTCTTCGACGACCACGCCCTCCAGATGCTGGAGTTCTGGGGCGACATGTGCGAGGCACTGAACCACAACGGGCGGGTGGTCAGCGCCCTGCTGGAGTCGGTCCGCCAGTTCCTCGGCACCAAGCGCCCCGGGCAGGTGGACAGCGAGGAGGTCCAGACGGTCAAGTCCCGGATCCGGCGTTCCGAGGCCCTGGCCGCGTGCCGCTGGATGGGTATTCCGTCGCACCGGGCCCACTTCCTGGACCTGCCTTTCTACCGGACCGGCGAGGTCCGCAAGCGGCCCATCGGCGAGGAGGACATCGCCATCGTGCTGGCCCTGCTGCGCCGCGTCCGTCCCGGGACGGTCTTCGTGGCCGGCGAGCTCTCGGACCCTCACGGAACGCACCGGCTGTGCGCCGAGGCCATCTTCCGGGCCCTCGAGCGGCTCGAACCCGACGTGCGACCCCGGGAGGTGTGGCTGTACCGCGGTGCCTGGCAGGAATGGGAGCCCGAGGTGATCGACATGGCCATCCCGTTCACCCGCACCGAGCTGATGCACAAGGTCTTCGGCATCTTCAAGCACCAGTCGCAGAAGGACAAGGCCCTGTTCCCCGGCCCCTACGACGACCGCGAATTCTGGCAGCGGGCCGAGGCCCGCAACACCGAGACGGCGGCCCTGTATAACCGCCTGGGACTGCCGGAGTACTACGCGATGGAGGCCATGGTCCGCTATCCGCTGGAGAAACCCCCGGAGTGAGACGGCAGCCGGGTGCCCGATGCGCGCTCCGTGCGGGGCGTCCCTTCCCGGCGGGCGTCAGAAGCGCATGACGATCTGGACCCAGAGGATGTTGGCCTTGTAGACCCGCGAATAGGTGCTTTCCCACCTGGCCGCCACGCCGAAGTGATGGCAGATGTCCCATCCGGCCTCGGCGTCGTAGCCGATCCCGCCCATGCCGTCGGAGTCCAGCGACCCGGTCATGCCCACCTCGTAGTAGAGCTGCTTCTGCTCGACATACTGGTCGTTGTTGAGGTAGTGCCGCCAGGCCAGCCGCCAGTAGTGGGTGATGAAGTTGTCGGGCGAGAAGTAGGTCGGCACCTCCTCGTCGAACCACCAGGCCACGCCGCGGTACTGGGTGTAGAGAATCCGGGGAAACAGCGTGAATCGCCAGGTGGCTCCCCAGATCAGCTCGTTCATCTCGTTGTGTTTGGTGATGAGGCGGTCCAGGCCGTCGACCGGCGCCTCCCGGTCGGGCGGCGTATACGGGTCGGGCAGGTCGCGGCGGCGGTCGGTCGGGCCGGGCTTGAACCGGCCGCCCTCGATCCATGAGTGGCCGTACTCGGTCCAGAGGTCCAGCCAGGGGTTCACGTCGCTGAACAGCCGGACGTAGAGACGGTTCTCGTCGATGCCCTGCTCCATGGTCGCCCGGTTCTTGCGCCAGGGCCGGCGGGTCGCGCCCACGGTCAGTTCCAGGCAGTCGGTGAGGTGGTGGGCCAGTTCGGCCTCGGCCACCCAGCGGGTCGGGTCGTCACTGGAGCCCACCTTCGTCCAGCCGGACATGATGTGACCGCGGGTGTTCATGTCGAACTGGTGGTCCAGGCGGAAGGCGGTCAGGTTCTCCCAGATCCTGCCGCCTCCGAAGAACTCGAAGGAGTGCCAGAACTGGGTGTTGATCACCGAGAAGTCCGTCCGCCGAGCGATCTCCTGCTTGAGCCACTCGGTGAGGCTGAGGGTCTCGATGTCCGCCAGCTCGCCCCGGCCGGATTCCTTGGACCAGACGAAGCGCGTGGTCAGCTCCGGGTGGTGGTAGACGCCGTTCTTGTAGAGCGCGTCCCGCGCCCGGCGGTGGCGGGCGTCGATGTTGAGGATCTCGTTGTACTGCTCCGCGGCCTCCTCCCAGTGGCGGTTGGCGGCATAGACCTGGGCGAGATCGAAGCGGGCCTCCATGTCGGCCGGCTCCTGATCGATCAGCTCCTTGTAGGTCTTGAGGGCCTTGCGGGTGCGGGTCCACCACCAGGCCTGCTTGGCGTCGTGCTCCAGGGAAAGCCGCCGCGACCACTGCGTCTGAGCCGGAGCGTCCCCCAGCCGCTCGGAGGCCGCCTTGTACGCCTTCAGGCTGGCGTCGATCCGCTTGTCCCAGCCCAGGCTGCGGGCGGCCTCCAGGCGGATGATGTTGTCCGTGGGGTCCAGGTCGATCAGTTCGCGGTAGGTCTCGTCGGCCCGCTCGAAATCGCGGGCCCAGCTGTAGTTCCGGGCCAGGCCCCGGCGGGCCTTGGTGCAGATCGGCAGGACGTCGAGCACCGCCTTGTAGGCGTCGGCGGCGTCTTCGTACGTTCCGGTGACGGCCAGAGCTTCGGCGCGAAACAGGCCGGCGGCGATATCGCCGGCGTAGTGGTCGAGCATGGCGTCCGCGAGTTTCGTCAGCTGAGAGCCGGCGTACAGCGTCAGGAGCAGGTCGCAGGCCTCCAGCAGGGGGCCGCGCTCGACCTGTTTCGCGCGGACTGCCTCCACCAGAGCATCGACATCGGGATCCGCGCCGGCCGCCCCCTTCTCGAGATAACCGTCCAGGGCTTCAGCGGCCAGCTTTCCCGCCGGCGAGTTCAGTTCGGCGACCAGGCGGGCGAGCGACCGGGCCAGCCGCCGCCGGTCATCGGTCCAGGGCCTGGCGACCAGGTCGCCGATCACCGGCCAGAGCCACTCCCGCGTTTCCGTGCGGTGAATGACCCGCCGGCGGACTTCGTCTCGCTCCAAAGCCGCCAGACAGGCCTTAAAATCCACGTTCAGGTGCGGGGCATCCAGGATCCAGGCGCTCAGCAGCCCGAACCAGGCCCGGGGCTCGACCGGGTCCTCGCGGACGATCTGCTCGAGAAATTCCACGGCCCGATCGAAGCGCCGGGCCTTCATCTCGCTGCGGGCCGCGATCAGGCGCGCCCGGGCTCCGACCGCGGTGTTCTGTTCGAGGTAGGGCGCGCACAGGGCGACGGCCTCGACGTAGCGGTCGGCGGTGAACAGGGCATGGGCCAGGTCCAGGGCGATCTCGGCATCCTCAGGAGACCGGTCGCGAAGCGCCTGCAACGTGGTGATCGCCGGCCCGAAACAGCCGAGGTTCACCTGCATGCGGGCCTGCGCGCGGCGCAGCACGGCGTCGTCGGGACTCCGCTCAATCGTGCGGGCGATGGCGGCCAGGGCATCGACGGGCCGGCCCGAGGCGGCGAGGATCTCCTGCCACAGTTCCAGCACCACCGGATCCGTCGCTTCGGTGATTGCCGGCTCCAGGGCCTGCATCGCCTCCTCGGTCCGCCCGTCCCAGAACAGCGCCCGCGCCAGACCCAGCCGGGCCCGGACACTGGCCGGATCGCGGGCCAGCACCTTCTCGAACTCGGCGGCGGCCGCTGCGTGCCGATGGGCATACAGCAGCGACTCGGCCAGCGTCAGACGCGTGGCCAGCTCCGGGTCGCCGGGCATCGCCCCGACCGATGTCGGAACCGTGGTTGCCGGACCGCTGGACGAGTCGGCCGCCCAGCAGGCGGTGGCCGCCAGCGCTGCGGCCAGCAGGACCCGTCGGCCGAAGGATCGGGACATCATTCCTTGTCGTCTCCCAGGGCACGGCGCAGGTGATCGGCTGCCTCTTCGAAGCGACCCGCCCAGCTGAGCGTTTCCCCGATCTTCGCGTGAAGCCGGCGATCGTCCGGGGCGGCCCTGAGCAATTCGCGGTAGATCTCCACGGCCTGGTCGTACTTCTGCGTCCAGCTGAGCAGCTCCGCCATACGCAGCCGCAGGTCCCGATCGGCGGGGTGTTTGTCCAGAGCGGCGGTCACCAGGGCGATGGCCGGCTCGTACTGCCGGGCCGAGGCGAGCATATCGGTGCGCAGCAGCACGGCCCTGACCGATCCGGCGCCCGGGGGTGTGAGTCCGCGGAGCGTCTCCTCGGCCTGCTCCTGCTGGTGTGAAAGCCACAGCGCCCGCGCCAGGTCGATCCGCAGATCGTCATCCTCCGGTGTCTTTTCCAGCGCCTGCCTGAGCCTGGGAACCGCCTCGGCGGCGCGCCCGCTCCAGGCCAGGATCTGGCCCTCGGCCTTGGCGACCTCGGCGGCCATCTTCTCGCGGTTCCGCAGCGGCGCCAGCTCGGCCATCGCCTTTTCGAACTGCCCGTCCCAGGCCAGCGTCTCGACGTAGTTCAGAAGGAATTCGTCGCCCAGACCGCCGCGGGCCTTGAGGTCCTCGTAAAGCATGACGGCCTCTTTGAAACGCCGACGGGCGGCCAGAATGCGGGCCCGACCGGCCGAGGCCGCGGCGTGCTGCGGCCGACCGGGAGGAATGCGACCGAACTCGACCTCGGCGGCATCCAGATCGCCCTTGCGTTCCAGGGCCAGAGCCAGTCCCAGGCGGGCCTCGTCGTGCGCGGGATCCCCGGCCAGCACCTTGCGGAACTCGGCCGAAGCGGCATCGAAATCGCGTTTCCACAGCAGGACGTAGGCGAGCTGGCAGCGCCGCTGGAGGAGGTTCTCTTCCGCGGGCTGCGTCGCCGGGTCGGCCCACGCAAGGCCGCCGGGAGCCAGGACGGCAGGCAGCATCAGCATGAGCGACCCGAGCCGGTGACGAACTTGGTTCATGGGCGTGCCTCCGGTTGAGAGCCGGGCGATGCGGCATGGAGCGCCAGTCGGTACTGGGTTTCGGATTCGTCGAAGCGGCCTGCCCAGGCGAGGACTTCAGCCAGAGCGAACCGTACGAGGGGGCTGTCGTCGGCGGCGAGTTGGCCTTTCAGGGCGGAAACGGCCTGATCGGTCCGGCCCAGTCCGGCCAGGCACTTGGCCCGGTTGATGCCGGCCTCCCGGCGACGGTTATCGTTGTCGGGCAGACCCTGAAGCACGCGTTCCCAGGCCTGTTCGGCTTCTGCGAATCGCTGAGACCACTGCAGGCATTGGGCGAGCTCCATCCACCACAGGACGTTCTGCGGCTGGAGGGCGGCAGCTCGGCCGAAGGCCTCGGCGGCCTCGGCGGAGCGTCCCTGGTTCTTGCGGCTCAGACCCAGCCAGTACCAGGCCCCGGCGTTTTGAGGGTTGTGGCCGACCGAACGTTCGAAGGCCTTCTCGGCCACCTCGAATCGACCGGCGTCATAGGCCCGTCGCCCCTCCGCGAGCTGGATATCCCCGACGCGGAACCGCTGATAGGCGAGTGTGCCGGCAACCGCCAGGGCGGCGAACACAAGAGCAATGAACCAGAGCTGGCCTCTGGAGCTGGACATGGCTCACCATCCCTGGCTGAGCATTACCGACAGCCCCGGTTTCGTGCCGCGCCTCCGGCCGGATCCTGCCGGCCGGCCCCGCGACCGCGAAGGCGGCCGAGGGACATGCTGTGGGCCGCTGATCGGCTGCGACCTCGTCGGAATGGCCCGGCGTCCGCCGGCCGGGCGCCGTGCGGAGGGCGGACCTGAAAGGGCCTATTCCATTATCGGACGAACATGACGCCGGCGTCAAGGACAGTTTGCAGGTCTTCCCCGCCAAACTCCGATGTGGGGGGTCGGACAGGCCTGTGCGAGCGGACACGCCACCGTTCAACCCCGGCGCGCAGGTGGGGCGGCCGCGGTCTTTCCGAAGCTGGCGTGGATCGCCGAAATGCTCCGGGCCTCGTCCTCGAGTTCCTTCAGGAACGTCCGGGCGGTGTTCCTGGTCTGCTCGTCACCGGCGTGCTCGGCCAGATGGCGGTAGAGGGAGGCCAGCTTCTCGTGCGTGGCGGCGATTTCGAAGAGATATCGCCGAAAGGTGCCTTCAGAGAACATCGCGGCCCTCCTTTCCCTCCAGCCGGGCCAGCAGACGGCCCAGCAGGGCGGCCCTCCGGGCAGCCCCGTCGGCCAGGGTGCCGAGCCGCTCGGCGGTCTCGGCCCGCCGGTGATCCGGCAGGCCGCTCCAGGCCAGGGTGCTGATGGTGTTCCGCACGAAGACCGAGGCGGCTCCCTCGGTGCGGAAGGCGGTTCGCAGGCTCTCGATCCAGTCGCCCTGGCTCATGTCAAGGCCACCTCCAGGCGTGGGGTGCTCTCCCCCGGGATGCGGACCGGTCGGGGCTCGGCCTCGCGGAAGTAGAATACCGACCACAGAATCGCGAAATGGGCGCCCGCCCAGAAGGCGTTGATGCCCGCCGCCAGATCGTGCTCGAAGACGCACTTGCTGACCCCCCAGATCAGGGCCGCGTAATTCAGCACACACAGCCCCACCTGTGGCCAGAGGGCCCGTAATGGCACGAAACCGGAGGTGTCCTTGGGCGTGATGCCGAAGACGCTCGCCCGGCCGGTCAGGGCCGAGAGCGACGCCACGATGTGCACCGGCGCGGCCAGCACCACCAGCAGTTGTCCCTGCAGAATCTGCCACAGCGTGTAGTGACGCTGCCTGAGACCGCCGAGGAAGGCTCCGACCGCGAACAGCAGGTACGGGAGGAAGGCGGCGGTATAGATCTCCGGCCGCACCAGGTAGCTCGGTATGCCCAGGAAGATATACAGCATCGGGCAGATCATGAGCACCAGGTAGGCCCAGCCCACCAGATAGAAGGTCCCCGACAGCAGGTAGTCGACCCACTGCCAGAAGCCCAGGCTCCGCGGTCGGGTCAGCAGCATGCCCAGCAGCCTCAACCCCACGCCCAGCGTGCCCCGGGCCCAGCGGAACTGCTGGCGGAAGTAGGCGGTCAGCGACTCCGGCCCGCTGCCCATGGTGTAGGCCTGCCCGTAGTAGGCCGACCGCCAGCCGGCCGCATGCAGCCGGACCGAGGTGGCGAAGTCCTCGGTGACGGACGACTCGTCCAGCCCGCCGACCCGCTGGAGGGCCTCGCGGCGGAACACGACATTGGTGCCGCAGCAGAACGCGGCCCCGCCGGCTCCCTTGGCCTCGCAGATGAACTCGTAGAAGACCGCCTGCTGCGCGCCGGCCGCCCGAGCCACGCGGTTTTCGGTGATGTTGGCGTAGAACTGCGGAGTCTGGACGAAGGCCATGCCATCGTCGGCCTCCAGCAGCGGCACGATGCGGTTCAGAAAGAACGGCATCGGGTTCTGATCGGCGTCGAAGATGGCGACGTAGCGGCCCTGCAGTTGAGCGAGGCAGTCGTTGATGATGCCGGCCTTGGCGCCATGCCGCTTGTCGCGGCGGAACAGCCGGACACCGAACTCCCGGGCGAGTTCGGTCGCCTCGGCGACGAATCGCGGGTCGGACGAGTCGTCCAGCAGCCAGATGGTCTTGTTGGGATAGGTCAGGCCGACCAGCGAGGTCAGGGTCTGGTGGAGGATGCGTCGCGGCTCGTGCCGGGCGGCCACCAGAACGTCCACATGAGGCCAGTCGCAGTCGCCGTTGAGCACCGCCGCCTGCAGCGGCGGACGGCGGCGCAGGGCCCGCACGATGCTGAGCATGTAACCGGCGGCGTGGGCGAGGATGAAACCTTCGGCCAGCAGCAGGGCCAGGGTGACTGGCACCTCCACGCCGCGGTATCCCCCCTCGACGACCAGCACGACGCGAACGGTCAGATAGACCGCCATGGCCGCCACGGCCAGCAGGCCCAGTCCGATGAGCAGGCCTGCCAGGCTGTCGGTGATGTTGCGCCGCTGGAGTGCGCCGTCCGGACGCGTGTTCATGAACAGCCCCCTGATGACAAGCCGGCTCTCAGAGTGGATTCGCCCCTCGAAAGGGTTCGCCGGTCTTCACTCGTTTTCGGCCACGACCCGGATGCCTCGCCGCCCGGTGACGCACCGTCGCCTCAGGCCCGTTCGCGGCCCTCGTCGGGAAATGGACTTTCCTCTCTTCGGCGTCTGCCCCCCAGCAGTCAACCAATTATTCAACTGCCCGGGTTGGCAGGCAAGCAGTATTACTTTTTTAGCGGCGGTTATGGGACGGGAGGGTATTCACCCGCCTGAGGTCCGAAACACAGAGCTCAGAGTCCGTGCCTCGGGCGTGCACCCCACGGCGGTTATCGCCGGAGCCGCGGAGGACCGAACGCAGCCCCCGGTTCACGGGCATCCGGTGAGAAAGTCAAATCAAAGCCGGCCAAACCCGCCCACCGGGTCAGACCCCCGGTCCACGGGCATCCGGCGAGGAATCCCTGATTTGTCGCAAACTCGGGATTGACCCGACGGGGGCAGCGGGCTAAGAATCGGATGGGGTCACACGCTTTCCACGCAGCCTTGCCGCAGAGGTCCGCCACCGGGCCGAGGGGGGCAGGCGCGATGCTGGGGGGAATCCGACAGCCACGCTCGGTCGACGGAGTCATCACGATGGCAGGCATTCATCGCGTTCTACTGGCCGGTATGGTCGGCTGCATCACAGCCGCCCTGACCACGGTTCCGGCCCTGGCCGGGACCATCTATGGCGACAAGGCCGGCTGGATCAACAACGTCCGGACCAGACTGCTGTCCGGGCAGTTCGACCAGATCGACTCGTTCATGTGGTTCCACTACGACAACACCCTCACCGACGGCGTCGACTGGCGGCTGAGCACCGCCGACGGCAGCGCCCAGGCCTTCTATGCCGACTGGGGCCGCATCCAGCTGGGAGCCTACATCGACGGCTTCCCCCCTTCCACCGGGGCGATCAACGATTACGAGACCCTTACCGACCACCGCCAGTCGCGGGTGGGGTGGTACGAGTCCCTTTCCAGCGCCTTCCCGACGACCACGGTTCAGGCCGTTTTCGGCCGCCACGCCGGCAGCGGCTTCGAGACCCGGCCGTTCATCGTGTGGCAGTTGTATGCCCCGGATCTCGGCGATGACATCGTGACCGGCCCCAGCCGGCTTCACGATATCGTCAACGGCGGCTTCGACGCCCGCATCGACGAGTGGATCGCCGGGGCCCAGGCTATGGCCGCGGCCTACCCCGGCCGCCAGATTGAAATCTCGATCGGCCACGAGATGAACGGGGACTGGTACTCCTGGGGCTTCCTGGGTGGTTACAACGGCAACAGTCCCGCGCTCTTCGCGGACGCATTCCGGCACATCGTCGACCGGTTCGACGCCGCCGGCGTGACCAACGTGGATTGGGTCTGGTGCCCCAACGCCTCCTGGCAGGACGACTTCAGCGCCTCGTTTCCGGGCGTCTCTTACGTCGACCGGATGGGGCTCAACGGGTTCAACTGGGGTCGCCGTCCCCGGCCGGTCAACCCCGACGACTGGCAGTGGGACGACTGGCGCGATTTCGAATACATCTTCGGGGCCTGGAAGGACGGCGAGTTCAATAACTACCAGCGGCTGACGGAGCTTTCCGGCGTCCCGATCATCATCGGCGAGATGTCGTGCAACATCCCCGAACCGGCTTCGCTGGGCCTGCTGACCCTGGGGGCGGCGATGCTGGTCCGGCGGCGACGGCCAGGGCTCAGCCGGCGCTGATACCTGCCCATAAAGAAAGCCAACCTCTCCTGCCCGCATCGGCCCCGGCGCGGTTCATCCCCCGGGGTCTGCAAACCCCTGACTGCAGGTTCCAGGACGGTGTTGATGGAATGGCCTCGTCGGGCCCGGGCCGCCGGCGACGGTCCGCCCCCGGGGCGGGCGGGTCGCGCGGCTCCCGGTTCCGCTGCTCCGCCTTCCGGCGGCGATCAATACCGCGCGACAATCTCCAGCGGACCGGTCGCGTTGCCGTCCAGGATCACCCACTCCTTGTCCGCGTCGAAACGATCGTAGGGCTGCCCATTCAGCGTCACGCTCTCGATTCGGCGGCCCTCGGGGTGCCGCAGGCGCAGGTAGATGGTCCGGGGAGGATTCCGCGACGGCGGAACGAGTGCCGCGACGATCCGCCCGGCGGCGGCGTCGGACGTGATCTTCAGGCTCATCGGCCCGTAATGGGTGGCCGCCCGGTCGATGCCCGCCGCGCGCCCGTCGGTCAACCATGCGCGGGGCAGGGCCTGTCCGAGGTACAGGTCGCCGCCGCGCTCGTGAATGAACATCAGGCGCAGCCACCAAGTGGACTGGGCTTCGTCGGACGACTTGAAGTGGTCGCCGGCCGGATAGCCCAGTTCCGGCAGCGAATGCTCGTTGCACATCCGGATTTCCGGGTAGAAAGCCGAGGCGAAGGCGTTGAAGAACGCCCGCAGGTAGTGTTTGATCTCATCCCGGTAGAGGTAGGGCATCGGCCCGTCCAGCAGATTGGCCTGCATCGAGAATCCGCCGCGCGAGAACCAGAAGGTGTCGAAATTGGGGATCGCGTAGCCGTAGCGGTCGGAGATGTAGAGGTTGTCCTCGTAATCCTGCAGGATCCAGCGGGTTTCCGGAGCGTCCGCCGGAAGCAGCCCCATGAACGGCAGAAAGATCGAGCCCTCCAGCGTCTCGCGGAGCCAGCCGACGCACCGGCCGCGCGCGTACAGCTCCGAAGGGTATTTGGGCACGTAGCGGGCGTCGCGCAGACGCACCACCGGCGCGGCGACCCGCGAGGCGTGCAGGGCCCGCATCACGTCCTCGCGGTAGGCGGCGGCGTCGGCGCGGAGCCGGTCGGCCTCCGGATGGCCGAAGTCGGCCAGAGCGGCCGCGAGGTTCTCGAAGCCCCAGACGGTCGAGCTGTTGGTCACCAGCCAGTACCAGTAGTCCTGAACGTCCTCGAGCCCGCCAGCCGGCAGGCAGCCCCATTCGATCGGCCGGCTGCCGTCGGGGTTGAGCACCATCGTGCCCTGCCGCTCCCGGGTGACCCAGTCGCAGGCCCGCACCAGCCGTGACGCCGCCCGTTCCATCCACGCCCGGTCCCGCGTGAACCACCAGTGCTCGGCCATGCCCCACATCACGTACCCGTGGTGCTTGTTGTAACCGCCGTCTTCCTGGCCGTCGGCTCCGTAGAACAGCCCGTCGGTGGTCTTGAAATTGCCGGGCAGCGGAACCGTGCCCTGGAAGTCCAGGAACGCCTGGTAGCACTGCTCGGCGGCCTCGTGCTCGCCGCGACGGTCCAGGTCGGTGATCATCATCACCGATTCGTTCGCGTAGACGCCGTACTCGAACGTGCCGACGTGCGCGTACCGGCGGCGGGTCCGTGGTTCGATGTCGGCCAGGCAGTTGACCTCCAGATGGCGAAGATGGGCCCGGTAGAAGTCGTTCAACCACGGCTCGGGCGTCTCGATGCGGGCGGTGCGGGCGGTCAGCGTCCGCCAGAAGTCGCACACCCGTCGGCTGTCGGCCTGGAAGTCCCGCTCGGCCAGGGCAGCGATCTCGCCCTGCTCGGTCAGCGTGATCGACGGGATCGCCAGGAAGACCTCCTGCGAGGTTCCCGGCGGCAGATCGACCGCCCAGGTCACCCGGCCGGCGCCGTCCCGCATTTCGCCGCCGGAGGGACGCACGACCAGCCGCAGAGCGGGTCCGCCTTCCCGTTCGGCCATGACCCGATGGCCGTCGAGCGTGAGCTTCTCCGCCTGCCCGCGATTGACCTCGGTATGGAGCGTCAGCGAGGCCCTGGCGGCCTGATCGGCGGACGTGTTCACGGCCCGGAACATGCACAGCAGGACGGTCGGGTCGTCCAGTCGCAGTTCCTCCAGCCGGCCCTCGAGCTTGTCCATGACCGTGAGCAGCTCGTAAAACACCGGCCCGTCCTGCCACCACGTCCGCAGCTGCGGCAGGTAGCCGTCCAGCAGTTCGCGTCCCCCGCGCCGGGCGCCCTCGGGAAGACGCAGCCGGACGTAAAGCATGTCGCCTTCCCAGTCCTTGCGCTGCGAATCGCGCGGGCTCTCGACGCGGTCGTTGCCGCGGAACCAGCGATGGCGGCTCGTCACGCCGATGTCGCCGTCGGCGTCCTGGCGCATCGCATTGCGGTTGCCGGGCAGACCGTGGACGAAGTACAGCGGCCGCTTGAGCGGCATGTCGTTCCAGGCACGCTGGAGAGTCTGCTCGGGCTGGTCATAGATGCGATCGTACACCGTGCGGCCCGGGAACTCGCGCAGGGCGAGCCGGTAGCCCTCCAGCGAGGTCGCGTCGTCGCCGCGGGTGACCAGCACGCCCAGATCGTCGACCAGGATGCGATCGCCGCGGGCGACCTCGTCGGCGGCGAACGAGAACGGGCGGATCTCGGAATGCACCGTGACCACGGTGTGGTCGTACCGCGAATGGACCGGATCGACGGCCATCTCGATGTCGGCCTCCACCGCCCCGGCGCCCCCCGGGCCGAGCTTCCAGCCGTCCCGGCCTTCCATCTGCAGCCCGTCGCCGGCCAGAGGTCTGATCGCGATCACCGTTCCGTTGAAAACGGTCAGGCGGCCGGGGTCCTCGCGGTCCGGGCGGATCGAAGGTTCGCGCGGTCGGCCGAACTCGATCCGCACGGTCAGCGGGCGGCGGACCGAGTCGGTCAGGATCCGCAGGCCGGCCGGTTCGGGCATGGGTTCGTCGGCGATCACCCGCAGCATCAGCGTGCGGCGGTAGGCCACGCCGGGAGTCTTGAGCTTCTCGAACTCCCGGGCGTCGGTGGGCTCGAAGGTTACCGTCCAGCGGTCGCCGGACGCGTCGATGGAGGCGCAGGCCTGCTTCCAGCGCCCGTTGGTCCAGTCGTCCATGGCCACCCAGCCGAAGCCTCCGGCGCCGGTCTCGGCCAGGATCGGATCCGGCCGGCCGTCCCAGTGGCCGTGCCAGTACTCGATGCGCACCTTTTCCGGCGCGGGCACCGCCGTCCCGGCGGGCCAGTCGATCTCGACGCGACGGATCTTGCGCGGCTGGGCCCAGCGGCGGCCGAAGGAGCGGCCGTCCAGCGTGTCGGTGGGGCTTCCGAAAGGCGCGGCGTCGAAGGCGGCCGGCTCCCCGCGGGCCGGCGGAAGACACATCACGGTCGCCAGGATGCCCAGACAGGCTGATCGAAAGGTTCGGGTCCTCATGGATTCAGGCTCCAGCGCTTTGATTCTCACTCCCGCGCGTGTGAGCGCGCGGCTTTTCTCCGTACCGGTCTTCGCGTCGTCTCATTCCGGCGCGCGTGCGAACGCGCACATCGCGCGGAGGTTCTCGATCGGCGTGTCGCGGACCACCTCGCAGCCGGCCCCGACGATCCACCTCGTCCCGGCGGCCGACCGGCAGTGTTCCAGGGCCTCGGTCACCGCCTCGGGCGTCCCGTTGCGCAGCACGCTGACCGGGTTGATGTTGCCCAAAAGCACCTGGTCGGGGCCCATCCTCGCCCGGGCCTCGTCCAGCGGGGCCATCGAGTCCAGATCGACGATTTCGCAGCCCAGCCGTCCCATCCCCTCGAGCAGGCCCCGGGTCTTGCCGCAGATGTGCAGGCGGACCCGCGTGCCCAGGGCGTGCAGGCCGTCCACGAGCCTCCTTTCATAAGGCCAGACTTGTTCTTCGTAGAGCCCCGGGCCCACGAGCGAGGCGGCGGCGTCGCCGACGCCGATGATGTCCGCGCCGGCCTCGACCTGGGCCCGGGCGAAGCGCAGCTCCATCTCCACCACGAACTCGAAGAGGTCGCGCACGAAGCCGGGATCGTCCACCAGGTCCAGCAGGATCGTGTTGAGGCCGCGCAGGTCGGCGGCCTGGGCGATCGGACCTTCGATCCAGCCCTCCACCAGCCGGTCGCGCCCGACGCGCTCCCGCAGCAGGGCGACGGCCTGCACGCGGTCGTGCATCCGCCCGCCGCCGAGCGGGTCGGGCATCTTCAGGCGTGCCAGAGCCGTCTTGTCGGCCAGCAGCGCCCGGCTCTCGACGATGGCCGGGGGCTGGTCGTCGAAGTACTCGATGAATGCGCCGCAGTCTGCGGCCTCGCGGGCCGGATCGGAAATCGCCGAGACATGATCGAAGTCGAACTCCTCGGCCACGCGGACCTGCCCCTCGACAAGCACGCGGTGGTCCGCGGCATAATCGCGGTATTTCCTTGCGATGCGGTCGGCGGCGAACATCATGGTGATGGGCATCAGCGGCCGGCGATCGACCGGGCGACCTTCCAGCAGGGCAAGCACGCGTTCGCGGCCGTTCATGGCGGTATCTCCACGGCGGCTGTGACCCGGAACATCGATTTTCCGGATCTGCTGCCGTGCCGGAATCATAAACCGGCCGACGGACGCAAGCACGGCGCCGGCGGGCGCCGGGGCCGCGGACCACGGGCCGGGGCGTCCTCACATTCGACCGTTGAACCGGTGGAGGGCCTGGACCATGGCCAGGTAGTTGGCCGGCGGCACATAGCCGGTCACCGAGTTGCCCGAGCCGCAGGCGTAGCCGCCGGCCGAGCAGGCCTCAAGCACGGCGAGGGTCCGGGCGGAGACCTGTTCGGGGGTGCCGCGGCTGAGCAGGTCCACATCGATGCCGCCCAGCACGGCGATGTCTCCGGACCAGCGGGCATAGAAGCGCTCCACCGGCTCGATGACGTCCTCGAAGCTGTGCTTGGCATCGATGCCGACGTCACGGACCAGGTCGCCCATCACCGCTTCGACTTTGCCGCAGGAATGCAGAAGAAACAGTCGCCCGCGGGCATGGGCCAGCTCGGCACAGCGGCGGTGCCAGGGGAGAATGTACTGCCGCAGGTGGTCGGGGCTGATCAGCGTGGAGGTCTTGAAGCCCAGGTCGTCGCCCAGCCAGACGGCCGAGATTCCCCCGATGCCGCAGAAGCCCTCGATCGCGGCCAGGATCA
This sequence comes from uncultured Phycisphaerae bacterium, assembly GCA_938005315.1. Lineage (GTDB taxonomy): Bacteria > Planctomycetota > Phycisphaerae > UBA1845 > PWPN01 > CALLOB01. The sequence goes on along the minus strand of CALLOB010000028.1, from coordinate 22,761 downwards.
GCGTGCCCACCCGTTCGATGACCGCCTCGACGAGCCCGGGGTCGTCGTACAGCAGCATGGCCAGGTTGGTCAGCCCCAGCAGCTCGACGGCGTGTTCCAGAACCCCGCCGACGAACCCGATCGCGCCCATTCCGGGGAGGAGGCACTCGACGCCGACCTCGGCCCGGCTCAGGTCGATGTCCGACGGTTCGGGCCAGGGGTAGCGGTCGAAGTCCGCCCGGTTTGCGATGATGCCGGTGCCTTCGTTGCTCCAGACCCGCCGGGCGCCGTCGGCGGTGTCAGTGGACCCGCCGCGTTCGATCCGCAGGGGTATGTCGGCCCGCACGCGGTAGTAGTCGTAGCCCAGCCGGTGCCACAGTCGCACGCGGGACGAGGCCCAGGCGCGCACGTCGGCGGCGCCGGGACCGGCCGGCAGGGGGGGCAGAGCCTCGCCGGCCAGAGCTGCAAGCACCTCGTCGGCCACGGCCAGCTCGACCAGCGGCACGCGGTCGGTCCTGCCCCTGCGCAGGACGGACTCCAGCCGGCGCATGTCGGGCTCCGGCGGCGGTAGGTCGTCCAGCGCGGTCATGCCTTGTCGGCCCACTCGGCGTGAATCTCATTCATCCGGTCGATATCGATGGGGCCGGCGGCGGCCAGCACCCGGTACCGCAGGTGCACCGTCCTTCCCGCCGGCAGCGTCCAGCCCCGCTCGTCAAGCCAGAAGAACGGGGTCGGAGAGATGAACCCGTAGTCGCGCGTGGACCACCGGCACGGAAACCACGGGTTCCCGGGATGGTCCATCAGCACGATCGACTCGGCGACCCCCAGCCGCGAGCCGGCGAACCCGCACCACGGTCCGACGTCGCCATCCGTCTCCTTCTCTCCCCTGTGGCCGTTGGCGTTGACCAGCGTTCCGCCGGCCAGGGGCGTCAGGCCCCGGGCCACACGGATGGCGAACAGGGAGTGGTTGGTCTTCTCGATCCGCACATCGACCAGGGCCCGTATGGTGATGTCCGCGTCGATGCAGCGCACGTCCGGCGGCAGAACACGGACGGTAAACGTCCGGCCGTCCTCCATTACCGGAGGCTGTCCCGGCCGGCGCCAGTCGCAGCGGTCGGTGATCACTGCCCTCTGCGCGTCTTCGGCGGCCACCACCGGCCCGCGCGAGACGATCTGGCCCCGGTCGTTGCCCTCCTGCCAGTAATTGTCCCCGTTGACCCGGTCGCAGGCCAGGAATATCGAGCGATGATGCGGCCAGGGCAGGCAGGTCTCCTCGGTCATCGGCAGGCCGCTGGCCGGGCCCAGCAGCGGATAGAAGTACGGGTATTTCTGGGCGGCGTCGGCCCGGTAGCAGGTGAAGGCCTGTTCGCCGATCCGCACCCAGATCTTGCCGTCGGCCGCATAGGCGGAAACCGGCCCCATGGCCGCTTGTGACGGCGGTGAAGCTGGACCGGCGGTGCCTTCCGGGGACGCCGGCGGGCCGGCCTTCGTCGTCTGCGCCAGGGTCCGGCCGGCCCACGAGGCCGCCAGACCGGCGGCGGCCCCTTTGAGCAGACTCCGGCGTGCGCGAATGTGCTTCATCGGTGCGGCTCCGTCAATCGTCGCGAGCTTTGACGGGCAGCTTAACGGAATCGGCGGCTCAAGTCATCGCCGCGGCCTCGTTCCGGTTGCAGGCTGGCGATGTCAGATCAGACGGCACAGGGCCCGTGCCGCCCCATAGGCCAGGAAGGATGCGATCAGGAGCAGGTAGGCCGAGACGACCAGCCGCTGGCGACGATGGAGGAGAACGGCAAGTCGTTCGCGGGCGGGAAGCGGAAGCACGCCGACCATGGCCGTGGCCGTCAGGATGGCCAGGAAGACGATGCCGAACGGATGATAGGTCCAGCTCGCTCCGACCAGCCCATGCAGCGCGCAACTGAGGCTCCGGCCCAGGCCGCAGCCCGGGCAGGGCAGGCCGGTGGATCGCTCCAGCCAGCAGCATCGCATGCCCAGCCCGTCCGGCGGCTGCAGCGCCGCCGCGATAAGCATCGCCCATGCGATCAGAGCGGTGCGTGTGCCCGGAATCAGTCGCTCGCTCCCGACTCGAGGTCTGATTGTTCAAGCCCCCAGTGCGTAGCCCAGCGCGCCGGAGAGAATGCTCGCAACGGTCGCCCACTTGAGTGCCGGGCTTTCATTGTCCCCCGCGAAGACGAAGTACAACACGTAAAACGGGGCGCACAGGCATAATATGCCGGTGAGGAAGCTGTTGCCGAAGGCCTTGATCAGCACCCAGATTCCGACGACCAGCCCGAACAGCCCCTGTGCGAGCAGGTAGACCGCCCTGAGATCCTCGCTGCCGCTGGCCAGCATGTACAGAAGCAGGAACCCCGCTCCGGGAAGCACGCCGGCCAGCCAGGGCTGCAACAGCATCTCCCCGGCACCGCCCAGCGGGCCGAAGGACAGCCCGTTGCCGGAAGAGGCCGCGACGATCTCCGGCGAGCCCATGCGGGTGCCCAGCTGGCGGTTGTACCCGCAGCGGACGCAGAGCACCGCGCCGGCCGGGACGAGCTTGCCGCAGCCGGGGCAGGGGATCTGCTGGACCGGTGCGTTCATGGCCTCCCGTTCGGCCGCCGGCAGCCGGGCGAACAGGCCCAGGTCGCCCTCGTCCTCCAGGGCCAGGGCCTCGGACGACTGTGGCTGTGCCGCCGGTCGTTCGGGCGGCTGCACGGGCCGCCGTTGAGCAGCGGCGGTGCGGGGCGGATCATCGGCATGATGCCTGCCGGAGACCCGCTCGTAACAGCTCCGGCAGTAGTAGCGGCCCTTGGGGTCCTTGACCCGCGGGCGCCCCGTGCAATCGCAATGGCAGACGACGCAGATCTTCCCCTGCGGACCCTCTCCCGCCGACATGTTTTCTCCTTCCCTTGCGATTCTTATGAGATGACCTGACCGGGTGCTCCAGCCTAGCAGCCGCCCGCGCGTTTGTCCACCCCCGCGCCGGGGCGTGCAACCCCGGAAAACGGAAAATGGAGATGTGGAGACTGAAGGGAACCCCGCCTTCGTTCCCTATCCGCGGATGTCACCGGTGGCGGAGTCCCGCAACACGCCACGGAGGTCGCGTTTTCGGGTTTCTCCGTCTCTCATGCCCGATTCCCCGTCGATGCCGGAGGCCACGCCGGGGATCTGGATCCTGGCACGCCGTGCCCCGCGGGCTTTCCTCGGACTGAACGCCGGTGCCGCTTCGGAACACCAGGCATCGGGCCTGCCTGGTACCGACGACGTTGAGCCGCGAATCCATGCCTCGACGAGGCGAGCGCGATCAGTCCTGCCCCGTCCAGAACCTCCGCTGTCGCCCGCTCAGCCGCCCGGCTTGGCAGGCAGCCTGGGGTCGGCTAGGCTGAATGGGCTTCGGCACGAGCCGGCGCATTCGGGCGCTGCCGCCGGCAGGATAGCAGGCCGGTCGGCCCGCGGGGCGCGGCAGCCGGCGTCATGGGGCCCGTAGCTCAGCGGTTAGAGCAGGCGACTCATAATCGCTTGGTCGGGGGTTCGAATCCCTCCGGGCCCATGGGACGGATCGCGGCGCGTGGGATCGGCGGCCCGGGGTGGCGGCGCGGGCCACGGCCGGCGTCCGTCCGGCTGAAGGGCGGAGATCGCAGACGATGAAAAAGGCGAATCAGACCCGGCCAGGCCGGTCGCGGACCGGCGTCCGGGCGGTGATGACCGGCCAGGTCGGCGTGGAGAAGAAGCCCTTCCTGGAGCGTGTGGCTCAGATCGCCCGCCGGCACGGGCACGAGGTGGCGGTCTGCCACGTCGGCGACATGATGTACGCCGAGGCCCCGGACGTGGTTCCCGGGCGGATCCTGGACCTCCCCCGGGCCCGGCTGGACGCGTTGCGCCGCAGCGTGTTCAAGGACATCCTGCGGATCGCCGAGCGGGCCGACCATGTGCTGGTCAACACCCACGCGACGTTCCGCTGGCGGCACGGGCTGTTTCCGGCCTTCGATCACGACCAGATGCGGGACCTCGACGCCGACCTCTACTTCACGCTGGTGGACAGCGTGGACGCGGTTCACCAGCGTCTGGCCCGCGACCACGTTCTGGAGCACTCGCTCAAGGACATCCTCGTCTGGCGCGAGGAGGAGGTCCTGACCACCGAGGTCCTCTCACGAATCCTGCGCGGGCACGGGCACCACTACGTGATCGCCCGGGGGCACGAGGCGGACACCGCCGAGATGGTCTACCGGCTGATGTTCGAGCCGCAGCTGCGCAAGGTCTACCCCTCCTACCCGATGACGCACGTGATGGATCTGCCGGCGGTGCAGGCCGAGATCGCGGAGTTCCGCCGGATCCTGGGCGAGCATTTCATCACCTTCGACCCCAGCGACCTCGACGAGAAGCGGCTGCTGATCGAAGCCGGAAACGCCACCGGCCGGGGCGACCGCACGTTCACCGTCGAGGTCCTCGGGCAGCCGATGGAGTTCTCCGTGATCGAGGTCTCCTCGGTGGCCAACGACATCGACGGGCAGATCTACGCCCGTGATTTCAAGCTGATCGACCAGTCGGACCTGATCGTGAGCTACATCCCCGAACTGCCCAACGGCAAGCCGTCGCTTTCCAGCGGCGTCGAACGGGAGCTGCAGCACGCGTTCGAGTCCACCAAGGAGGTATACGTCGTCTGGAAGGCCCGCTCGGAACCCTCGCCCTTCGTGACCCGCACGGCCACGCGGGTCTTCCGGTCGCTTCGCGAGGCCTTCGAGCACTTCCAGTCCAGAGGCTACGTGCGGGATTTCCAGTTGAGGCTCGACGAAGTGACGGCCGGCTGATCCGTCATGGACGAGCCGGACGGTGGGCCCCAGGGGCCCCGGGAGGCCGATGATGAGGTGCGTGATTCTCGCGGCGTGGATGCTCGGTCCGGTCGCCCTGCTGCAGGCCGCCGAGCCGGTGACCACCGGATCGCTGGTCGAGGAGATGATCGACCTGGACCGGCTGGCGGATCTGCCGCGGCCATACTTCCAGACGGTGCAGTTCTCCTCCTATGACCGTTCCAGCGACCTGCCGGGCGGGCCGGGCTGGTTCGCCAACTCCGACGGTTTCGGGCGTGAGCCGCGGCCCAACTTCGAGGCCGTGCTCAGGGAGCCCGGTCCCGACGGCGTGGGGGAGTACCTGGTGGCCGACGTCCAGGGCCCCGGCGCGATCGTGCGGGTCTGGTCGGCCGCGGCCGAGGGCATGGTGCGGATGTACCTCGACGGCGGGGACCAGCCCGTCTTCGACGGGCCGGCGCGCGACTTCTTCTCCTGGCCGCATCGCCGCTGGGCCGCCCGGGCCGGGGTCGATCCGGCCGTCCTGGAGGGCACTTTTCAGCAGCGCGACGCCTGCTACCTGCCGGTGCCGTTCGCCCGCGGGTGTCGGATCGTCTGGATCGGCGATGTCAACCGGGTCCATTTCTACGCCGTGCAGATCCGGCGCTACGAGCCGGGCACCGCCGTGGAGACCTTCACTCCCGCGGACCTCGAAAGGTACCAGTCGCAGATCAGCCGGGTGGCGGCCGTGCTGCGCGACCCCGGCGGTCAGTGGAAGCATTCCGCGGCCGGCCAGGCCATGCCGATTCAGGCGACCGTTCCGCCCGGCAAGAGCGCGGAGGTGCTGAAGATCGACGGCCCCGGGGCCATCGAGCGGCTCGTGCTGGCGGTATCCGCGGCGGACCGCGACGCGGCCCTGCGTCAGACGGTGATGCGCATCGTCTGCGACGACCATCCCTGGGGCCAGGTGCAGTCGCCGGTGGGGGATTTCTTCGGCGCCGCCCCGGGCGTCAATCCGTTCAACAGCGTGCCGTTCACCGTGGCCGCCGACGGCACGATGACCTGCCGCTACGTCATGCCGTTCGCCTCCTCGCTGCGGATCGAGATGGACAACCTCGGCGATCAGGAAGTGCGGCTGACCGGCGAGGCCCTGCGGACGGCCCGGCGGTGGGATCCGGACCGGTCGATGCATTTCCGGGCCCGCTGGCGCGTCGATCATGATGTGGTCGGCGACACCGGGGCCTGGGTACAGGACATCCCCTTCCTGGTGGCCGGCGGCGAGGGCGTGTACGTGGGTACGGCCGTGATGCTGCTGAACCCCAACGAGGTGCCCTGGCCCGGCGGCAACTGGTGGGGCGAGGGCGACGAGAAGGTCTTCGTCGACGACGACGTGCGGCCTTCGACGTTCGGCACCGGCAGCGAGGACTACTTCAACTACTCCTGGTCGGCCCCGGACCTGTTCGGCTACGCCTACTGCGGCCAGCCGCGCAACGACGGCCCGGCCAACCGGGGATTCGTGACCAATCACCGCTGGCACATCCTCGACTGCCTGCCCTTCCGGAAGCGGATGGCGTTCTACATGGAGCTGTTCACCCACGAGCGCACCGCGGGCATGTCGTACGCCCGGATCGGCTATCACTATGCCCGCCCGGGCCTGATCGACGACCACATGCCGATCACCCGCGCGGACGTGCGGCGGCTCGAGCTTCCGGAGCACTTCATGCCGGCGGCGCGTCACGGCGCCTCGGGCTACACGTTCCACCAGGTCGAGGAGTTGCTGGCGGACAAGACCGGCACCACGCTGCGCGACGGCCGGCTCTGGGCCGGCGGGCGCCTGCTGGTCTGGCGGCCGGCGCGGAAAGGTGATGAGCTGCGGCTGAAGGTCCCGGTGGTCGAGGCCGGCAGGCAGATGATGTTCCTGACGGTCATGAAAAGCCCTGGCTCCGGGAAGTTCTCGCTCTGGCTGGACGGCCGGCGTCTCCAGGGCGGCGATGTCGGCGAGGTGGTGGACCTGGCCACGCCCTATCACACGCTTTCCTGGAACATCCGGCTGCCGGAGCCCGAGCTGACCGCCGGCGGGCACGAGCTGACGCTGCGGTGCGAAGGCGGCCCGGACGGCGCCGAAACCGGCGAAATCGGCCTGGATTTCCTGTGGATCAAGCGGGCGAAATGAGTTCGGGCCCGATGCGGTGACGGAGGCACAGCGGCGATGAGCTCCTGCACTCCCAGACGCGAGGACCGCTTCGCGTTCGGCCTGTGGACGATCATGAACCGCGGCGCCGATCCTTTCGGCGGGCCGACGCGCGAGCCGATCGACCCGCTGGAGGTCATCGTCGAGCTCGGCCGGCGCGGCGTCTGGGGCATCGAGATGCACGTGGAGGATCTCATTCCCGTCGGAAGCAGCGCCGCCGAGCGCGACCGGCTGATCCGCGAGGCCCGCCGGCGCCTGGAGGACCACGGCATGGCCTGCGTCAACGTCGGGGCCAACGTGTTCTCGCATCCGGTGTTCCGCGACGGTGCCCTGACCAGCCATGACGCCAAGGTGCGGGCGCTGGCCATGCAGCGCTACATGGTGGCCATCGATGTCGGCGTGGAGCTGGGCTGCAGGCTGTGCGACCTGTGGTGGGGTCGCGACGGCTGCGAATCCGACGCCGCCAGAAGCCCGCTGGAGGCGTTCAAGCGCTTGCGCGAGGGCCTGAATTACCTTCAGCACTATATCGAGCGCCGCGGCTACGCCGGTTACCGGCTGGCGATCGAGCCCAAGCCCAACGAGCCGCGAGGAGACAGCTACCTGCCCACGGTCGGCCACGCGCTCGGCCTGATCGCGATGCTGGACCGACCGGAGAACTGCGGGCTCGTGCCGGAACTGGCTCATGCCCGCATGGCCGGGCTCAACGCCTGCCATGAGGTCGCCCTGGCCCTGGATGCCGGAAAGCTGTTCGGACTGCACCTGAACGCCCAGAAGCCGCTGCGTTTCGATCAGGACCTGCGCTTCGGCGCCGAGGACCTCAAGGAGTCGTTTTTCGTGGTCAGGCTGATCGAGGACGCCGGCTGGACGGGGCCCAGGACGTTCGACGCCCACCCCTACCGCACCGCCGACCGGCAGGAGGTGTGGGACTTCGTCGAAGGCTGCATGCGCAGCTATCTGATCCTGCGGGAGAAGGTCGCCCGTTTCAACGCCGACGCCGAGATCCAGGGACTGCTTCGGGAGCTGCACGAGCCGGACGTCGGGCCGTTGCCCGATCCGGACGAACTGCGCGGAATGGTGTTCGACTGGGACGAGCTCGCCCGGCGTCGGCTGCATCACGAGCGGCTGGATCAGCTGACGCAGGAGCTGCTGCTGGGCGTGAGGTGAACCCGGGCCCCGGCCGGGGATCACGGATCGGCATGGATGGAGCATCCGACAGGGCGGTGCCGGCCCGATGGCCGGCCGCCGGCGGAAGGAGGATCGAAGGTGAGAGCAACTCTGGCGAGTCTGTGTGCGGCGGCGGTGATCGGTCTGGCCGGCGGCCCGGCGGCGGCGGCCAACAAGCACTATTTCCCGAACCGCCCGCCGCTGGCGGAGTCGAAGTTCGCGACGCTGCCGCTGGGAGCGGTCCGGCCGGCCGGCTGGCTGAAGGACCAGCTGACGGTCCAGGCCAACGGCCTGACCGGCCACCTGGACGAGTTCTGGCCCAGCCTGGCCGAGTCCGCCTGGCGCGGCCCGACCGGCGAGGCCTGGGAACGCGGGCCCTATTATCTCGACGGGCTGGTGCCGCTGGCGTACACGCTGAACGACGAACGGCTGATCGCCAAGGTGAAGTCCTGGATGGAGCCCATCCTGGCCAGCGCCCGCCCCGACGGCTGGTTCGGACCGCAGGCCAACAACGACCGCTGGCCGCTGGCCGTGGCGTTGAAGGTCCTGGCCCAGTACCACGAGGCCACGGGCGACGCCCGGGCGATGGACGTCATCCGCGGCTACATCCGCTACCTGGCGTCCAATCCGCCGGACTGGCCGGACCACCAGTGGCGCGGCGTGCGGGCGATGGAGCATGCGGTCACCGCCTACTGGTACTACAACCGCACCGGCGACCCCGCGGCCCTGCAGGCCGCCCGCTCGATCTACCTCCACAGCTTCGACTGGGTGACGTACTTCCTGGACTTCCCCTACAACGACGAAGCCCTGGCACGCGGCCTGCGCTATGGGCATCCGACCCACGTCGTCAACATCGCCATGGCCCTGAAGTACCCGGGTCTGTGGGCCATGCAGTCCGGCAGCGTCCATGAGCTCAAGGCCGTCTTCGAGGGTCTCAAGAGTCTCGACGAGTTCCACGGTCAGGCCGCCGGCAGGTTCTCCGGCGACGAGCACCTCTCGGGCCGCCGGCCGACCCAGGGCACCGAGCTGTGCGCGGTCGTGGAGTTCATGTTCTCGCTGGAGCAGCTCCTGGCCGCCTGGGGCGAGCCGATGCTGGCCGACCGGCTGGAGGTGCTGGCCTACAACGCCAACCCCGGCACCTGCACGCCGGATTACTGGGCCCACCAGTACGATCAGCAGTCCAACCAGGTGCTCTGCAGCGTCGCCCGGCGCGAGTGGAGCACCAACGGCGACACCTCCAACCTCTACGGTCTGGAGCCCAACTTCGGCTGCTGCACCGCCAACATGCATCAGGGCTGGCCCAAGTTCGTCGCCCACATGTGGATGGCCACGCAGGATCAGGGGCTGGCGGCCGTGGCCCTGGGGCCCTGCACGGTCACCGCGAAGGTCGCCGACGGCGCGACGGTGACCATCCATGAATCGACCGACTATCCGTTCGACGGGCGCATCCGTTTCACGATCGAGACCGCCGCGCCGGTGAAGTTCCCGCTGGCGGTGCGCGTGCCGGGATGGGCCCACGGGGCGAAAATGGTCTGCGGCGGACGCGAGACGCCCGTCACCGCCGGAACGTTCGCCTCGGTGGAGCGCGAGTGGAAGTCCGGCGACACCGCCGAGCTGGTCCTGCCGATGAACGTCCGGCTCGAGCGGCGCTACAACAAGGCCGTCTCGGTGCTGCGGGGCCCGCTGTACTTCTCGCTGAAGATCGGCGAGGAGTTCGTCAAGCTCCATGCCCACCACGAGACGTTCCCGGCCATCGACTGGCAGGTGCAGCCGACCACGCCCTGGAACTACGGCCTGCAGATCGATATGAAGAACCCCGCGGAGTCCTTCAAGGTCGATTTTCGCCCGCCGGCGAAGGTACCCTTCGCTCAGCAGGACGCGCCGGTGGTGCTGAAGGTCACGGGACGTCAGATCCCCGAGTGGCAGATGTCCAACCACCAGGCGGCCGACGTGCCGGTCAGCCCGGTGGTCTCCGACCAGGCGCCGGTGGAGCTGGAGCTGATTCCGTACGGCAGCACGCGGCTGCGGATCACCGAGTTTCCGTTGGTCGAGCCGACGCCGGCGACGGCTCCCGCGCAGTAAGCGCGCATGCGGCCCCGGACCGTCGCGGGCATCGTGGACGCAGCGGATTCATGGCTCCGCCGTCGCGTGGATCGCGTGGAGCCGGGCGGCCCCGGCGGCAGGGGGCAGGGCGCGCGGTTGTGGCCGCAGGCGTCATACCGGCTTCGGCCGGCATCGGCGGAGGCGGTTCCACCGGTGCCTCCGCCGGACTCTCCCTGCCTGCGGCCGCCGTGGCGATCGAGCCGGCGGCCCCGGCGGAGGCCGGCTGGAGGATTCTTCTGCGGCTCAGACGGCTCTGCCTGCGGCGTGAGGGCATGATCGAACTCCATGCATGTGTCACTTCGACGGGTTTCTGGAAAACAGACTCTGCGTTATCCGGTCAGCCCGGCCGCCCGGGAGCTCCGCCTTCGGCGGCCTTCCGAGGCGCCGGCCGCCGCATTGTCGGCGCTTGCCGCCGTGACCATCAGACTTCACTCTCCACCCGGCCTCTCACGATTCCGTCCGCAGGCTGTTCCTTCACTCATTCCTTCAGCGGCCGGCGGGTGATCGCGAACCAGTTCCATTCCCGTGCCCGCTCGGTCACCGGCCAGGGCAGGCCGGTCAGCCACCCGACGGCCATGGCCGAGGCGAATGCGAACACCGCCGGCCACAGAAAGCTCAGCGTGCTGAAGAACGCCACGTACACGCCCACGGCCGTGCCGACCAGCCCGCCGGCAAAGGCGCTGAACGTCGTGGCCCGGCGGGTGAACATCCCCAGCCAGAAGATGGCCAGCACCGGCCCGGTAAACGTCTGGATGACCTTGTTGCCGATCTCGAACAGCGTGCCCAGCCGGTCGAGCTGGCAGGCCAGCAGCGTCCCGGCCAGTCCCGCGAACACCGCGGCGATCTTCGAGAGCCGCATCTGGAAACGTTGCTCCGCCGGGTCGGGGCTCTCCGCCGGCCGCCGCCGGCCCCGGACCAGCCGGCTGTAGAAATCGACGAAGACCACGGTGCTCTGCGAGTTGATCGCCGAGGCGATGGCCGACAGCGACGCGGCCATGATGGCCGCGATCACCGGGCCGGTCGTCCCCCGCGGGAAGACCATCGACATGAAGTACGGGAAGTGATAGTCCGTGTTGGCGCTCACCCAGGCCGGCAGCCCGCGGCCGCGGAAGTAGATGCTCAGGGCCACGCCCACCAGCGTGAGCGTCACCATCCACGTGGCGTCGCTGATCGCCGTGATCAGAAAGCCCTGCCGCACGTCGGCGATGCTGCGGGAGGTCTGGAAACGCTGGACCATCACCTGGTCGCTGGTGTAGCCGGTCAGCCGGCCGACCAGCGTGGCGATCAGCACGCCGTACCAGGTCACCGGCTCGCGGAAGAGCTGCAGCAGCCACGTCCCGGTCCCGCAGGCGGGCTCGGCTGCCGCCGGACCGCCGCGGGCCTCGAACGCCGCCGCCGTCAGGCCGGCCAGGTCGATCGGAACGTGGATGAAGATGATGATGGCCGTCAGCAGCAGGCCGCCGAACATCACCAGGAACTGGATCACCTCCGTCCAGATCACCGCCTTCACGCCGCCCAGCATGGTGTAGACCGTCGCCACGGCCCCCAGTACCAGAATGGTGGGCTTGAGCGGCAGCTGCCCGCCCGTGGCGGTGTGGAACGCCAAACACGGCACGTACAGCGCCGTGGCCATCCATCCCAGACGCCAGGCCAGGAAGATGGCCGCCGCCAGGCACCGCACCGACACGCCGAACCGCTGCTCGAGGTACTCATAGGCCGAATACACGTCCAGCCGCCGGTACATCGGCATGGTCACGAAGAACGCGTACGGGTAGAGCACCAGCCACGACAGGCTGCCGAGAATCACCACCAACCCGTACTTCAGGAAAGCCGAGGGCTGCATCAGGTAGTCGATGCCGCTGTTCAGCGCCGCCATCAGCGACAGCCCGATCGGCAGCCAGCTCATGTGCTTGCCGGCCAGGAAGTATTCCTTCACCGTCCGTTGCCGGCGGGAGTGGAACCAGCCGATGCCCAGCAGCATCAGCATGTACAGCCCGATGATCGCCCAGTCCGCCGGGCCGAAGGAGAGCCGGTCCTGCGTTGACTGCATCACAACCATCTCCCGCGGCTGACGCCGCTGCTCCTTCGGTCGTGCGGTCGGCTCCAGGCCGTCGGAAAGGGCTTCCGCCGCGGCCATCGGCGCCGCCGGTCAGTAGTTGGTGTACGATCCGTCGGGCCGGCGCCAGTGCGGCGGCTCGGTCATCTCCGGCGGATGGGCCGCGGCCGCCTCGACGTTGAAACGTATCCCCAGCCCCGGCGCTTCCGGAACGCTCAGTGCGCCGTTCTTCAGCGCGAACGCACACTCGAACACGTCCGGCAGCATGTCCTGCGGCGGCCAGAGCACCTCCTGCGGACCGGCGTTGTCGCAGGCCAGGTCCAGGTGCAGCGAGGCGGCCGTGCACACCGGCCCCAGCGGGTTGTGCGGCAGCAGCTTCACCAGATGCGTCTCGGCCATGGCCGCGATCTTGCGACCGGCGGTCAGTCCGCCGCATATGCACAGGTCCGGACGCACGTAGTCGACGAGTTCCTCCTCGATCACCGCGCGGAACTCCCACGGTCCGGCCCATTGCTCCCCGGCGGCCAGCGGAACGCGGGTGTGCGCCCGGATGCGGCGGTAGCCGGCCGGATGCTCCGCGCGGATCGGATCCTCGATCACGAAGACCCGCAGCGGCTCGCAGGCCCTGCAGAACCAGACCGCCTCCGGGGGCGACAGTCGGGTATGCAGATCGACCATCAGCTCCAGCGCGTCGCCCACCGCCTCGCGCACCGTGCGGAGCTGCCGCAGGACCTGTTGCATGGCCGCGGACGCGTCGAAGATGCCGTCGACCGCGTTGGGCGAGACGCGAAAGTACCGATAGCCCTCGGCCGCCATCCGCTCGGCGGCCTGCCGGACCTCCCGGTCGTCGGCCTGCAGGTTCCCCTCGGCCACCTCCTTCATGCGCGGGTGCTCCACCACCGACGTGAGGTATCCCGGCTGGAAGAAGCACTCGACCCGGTCGCGGCATCGCCCGCCCAGCAGCTCGTACACCGGCACGCCCAGCCGCTGCCCCTTGATGTCCCACAGGGCGATGTCGATCGCCGACAGGGCCGAGCCGATCAGCCGGTCGGCCGGATAGAACCCGCCGCGGGCCATCCGCTGCCAGAGGTGCTCGATGCGCATGGGGTCCTCGCCCACCAGCCAGCGCTTCAGATGCTCCACCGCCCCCTCGATGGCCTTCCAGCGCCGCTGGAGTCCGGCTTCGCCGACACCGGTCAGACCCGCATCGGTGTGCACCAGCACCGGCACCAGCGTGCGGCCGGGGGCCTGCACGGGGTGGACGGTGATGTCCGTGATCCGCATGGCTTTCCTCCTGACCGCCTCGCTGCGGCCGGCCGATCGACCTCGATCAGCGTCGTCGGGATTCCCAGACCTCGGGATTCACCAGCCATTCCGGTCGCCGGTCATGCAGGACCGCCAGGGCGTTGTCGATCGCCAGTCGGAAGACGGCGTGCACGCCCTCGATCGCCCGGTTGCCGTGGTGCGGCGCGAAAACCACGTTGGGAAGGCCCAGCAGCCGGGCATCGCCGTCCGGAGGCGGGTCGTCCAGTCCCGCGCCGGCCATGCGGCCGGAAAGCACCGCCTCGACCAGCGCGTCGAAGTCCACCAGCTCGCGGCGGGCGGTGTTGATCAGAAAGGCCGACGGCTTCATCATCGCCAGCTCGCGCCGGCCGATCATGTGCCGCGTGCTCGCGTCCAGCCGCGCGTGCAGGGAGACGAAATCGCTGCGGCTCAGCAGCGTCTCCAGGTTTGTCAGCCCGATGCCGTGCCACGCGACGAAGTCCCTGTCCGGCGACGGCTCGACCGCCAGGATCGACATGTCGAAGCCCGCCGCCCGCCGGGCCACCGCCTTGCCGATCCGACCCAGGCCGATGATCCCCAGTGTCTTGCCCCAGACGGCCGTCCCCATGCCGCGCGTGTGATCGCCCCGGCAGATACGCTGATGAAACGGGGGAATCTGGCGGGCCGCGGCCAGCATCAGGCCCCAAACCATGTCCGCAACCACCTCGACGCCCTCGGTCGCCGGGGCATAGGTCACCACGATGCCGCGGGCGGTGGCGGCCCCGACGTCCAGCCAGTCCCAGCCGCTGGCCGCGATGCTCAGGACCCGCAGACGCCGGTGCCGCTCCATCTGCTCGGCCGTCGGCAGGTGTCGCACCGCGGCCGGCAGGATCACGGCCTCGGCCCCCTCCAGCACCGCGTCCGCCTGACGTTCCCCCAGAGCCGCGAAGGCAGGATCGCCCGCCCAGGAAATACCGGAAGCATCCAGGAAGGCACGGTGGGTTTCGAGCACCTCCAGGCAGGTGGGGTTCAGCACCAGCAGTCGCGGCCGCTCGCTCATCCCTCGGCCACCACCTGCGTTTCGCAGTATTCCATCAGGCCCTCGACGCCGCCCTCGCGGCCGTAGCCCGATTCCTTCATCCCGCCGAACGGCGCCTCCGGCGTCGGACCCGTGCCGGTGTTCAGCCCCACATGCCCGAAACGCAGCCGGCGGATCATCCGCCCGGCCCGGCCGGCATCGCGGGTGAACAGGTAGGCCGCCAGTCCGAAAGGCGTGCTGTTGGCCGCCTCGAGCACCTCGTCTTCGTCACGGAACGTGCTGATCGCCACCACCGGCCCGAAGGTCTCCTCCCGGCAGACCAGCATCTCGGGCTTCACGCCGGTCAGCACCGTCGGCGGATAGAACGCCCCCCAGTCGTTCTCCGGCCGCGGAGGGTCGTCGCCCGCCAGCCGCCGCGCACCGCCGCGCAACGCGTCGGCCACGTGGGCCGCGACCTTGTCGAAGCCCGCCCGGTCGATCAGCGGACCGATGTCCGTGGTCGGGTCCATTCCGTCGCCGACCTTCAGTCGCGAGGCCCGCTCGGCCACGGCCCGGCTGAATGATTCGGCCAGCGACTCGTGCACGTAGACCCGGTTGGTGCATACGCACGTCTGTCCGCCGGCCCGGAACTTGTTGGCCATCAGCGCGTCCAGCGCCGCCGCCGGATCGGCGTCGGGGAAAACGATGAACGGCGCGTTGCCGCCCAGTTCCATAGCCAGGCGCTTGACGTGCGGAGCCGTCTGCGCGGCCAGCAGCTTGCCCACCTCCGTCGATCCGGTGAAGCTGATCACCCGCACCGCCGAATGCCGACACAGCACCTGGCCGATCGGACCGGCCGGCCCGGTGACCACCCGGATCCGTCCGTCCGGCACGCCGGCCCGCCGCGCCAGGCCGCAGATGGCCAGCGTCGATAGCGGCGTCTGGGCCGCCGGCTTGATCACCGCCGCGCATCCGGCGGCCAATGCCGGGGCGAGCTTCTTGCCCAGCATGGCCAGGGGGAAGTTCCACGGCGTGATCAGCCCGGCCACGCCCGCCGCACGTCGATGAATGGTCCAGCGGCAGTTGCGCAGCTTTTCCGGCAGCACCTCGGCTTTCAGGCGGTCCATCTGGCGGGCGAAAAATGCGAAGAAGCCCGCCGTGTACTCGACCTCGACGGCGGATTCCTTCAGCGGCTTGCCGTGCTCGAGCGTGATGATGCGCGCGAGCTCGGATTTGTGAGCCTGCAGCAACCCGGCGATGGCCTCCAGCCATGCCCGCCGGGTTTCCAGCGGCGGCTCCGGCTCCAGGGCGGCCGCGGCCTCGTCCACCGCCGCAGAGGCGTCCTCGGCGGTCATGCGCGGCAGTCGGGCGAGCACCTGGCCGCTGGTCTTGTTGCGGACCTCGAACCATCGGTCCTGCGGCAACGCCCGGCCGGCGGCCACGAGGTCGATTCCGTCCAGCAGTTCCGACGGCAGCATCAGCAACCCTCCTTCACGCAGCGGCGAACCGCCTCGGCCATCTGCACGGTCGTCAGCCGGCCCCCCAGGTCCGGCGTACGGGCGCCCGAGGCCAGAGCCTCGTCCACCGCCCGGCGGATCATCCCGGCCGCCACGGCCTCCCCGAGCCACTCGAGCATCGTCGCCCCGCTCAGGATCTGGGTGACCGGGTTGGCGATGCCCCGGCCGGCGATGTCCGGCGCCGAACCGTGCACCGGCTCGAACATCGACGGACACCGGCGCGGGGGGTTGATGTTGGCGCTGGGCGCCAGCCCCAGCCCGCCGATGATTGCCCCGGCCAGATCGCTGAGAATGTCGCCGAACAGGTTGCTGGCCACCACCACGTCGAAACGCGCCGGCCGCCGCACGAAATCCATGGCGGCGGCGTCGATATGCATGCGATCCGCCTCCACATCCGCGTATTCCGGCCGCAAAGCCTCCAGCACCTCGTCCCACAGCACCATGCCGTAGCGCAGGGCGTTGGATTTGGTGATCATCGTCAGCTGGCGACGCCGCGTCCGGGCGAGCTCGAAGCCGAACCGCAGGATCCGCTCCACGCCCCGGCGGCTGTGCACTGCGGTCTGAATCGCGACCTCCTCCGGCTCGTCGCGACGCACCCGCCCGCCGCAGATCGAATACTCGCCCTCGGAGTTTTCGCGCACCACCACCAGGTCGATGTCCCCGGGGCGGGCCAGCGGCGAAGGCACTCCGCGGAACAGCCGGCACGGACGCAGGCAGGCGTACTGGTCGAAGCCCTGCCGCATCCGCATCAGCGGATCGAGCGTGATGTGGTCGGGGATCCGCCCCGGATCGCCCAGCGCGCCCAGGTAGATGGCGTCGAACGGCCTGAGCACCTCCAGGAAGTCCTCCGGGGCCGTCCGGCCGTGCTCGAAGTAGTAGTCCGCCCCCCACGGGAATCGGACGAACTCGAAGGCAAAGCCGCCCGCCCGCTCCGCCGCGGCCTCCAGCACGGGCAGCGACGCGTCCAGCACCTCCGGACCGATGCCGTCGCCGGGATACAAGGCGATGCGATAGCGTTTCACGACCGGGACTCCCTCCGCCGCAGGTCCGCCAGAAGGTTCTGCCAGGGCTCGATCAGGTTGGTCACGTCCCCGCCGGCGAAGACCAGGTCGCAACCGGCCGCCAGCGCCGCGTCCAGCAGCGGCCCGGGGCCGACGAGGATCCCCGCGTGACGCCCGGCGGCCCGGGCCCGGCGGATGCAGTCGCAGGCCGTTTCGATGAGCCGCCGCGAAGCCAGGTCACCGCCGCAACCCAGACTCATCGACAGATCCCCCGGACCGATCAGGATGCCGCTGAGCCCCTCGACCGCGCAGATCGCGTCCAGGTCGGCGACCCCCTCGACGGTCTCGATCTGGGCGATCAGGTGCGTGCGCCGATTGGCGGCCGCGAAAGCCTCGCTCACCGGCGTCAACCCGTAGCCTACGCCCCGGCTGCGGGCGTTGAATCCCCGTTTTCCAAGAGGCGGAAACCTGCCGAACTCGACGATCCGCCGGGCGGTTTCGGCGTCATCGACCATCGGCACGATCACGATGCTCGCCCCGGTCTCCAGAGCCCGCAAAATATGGCAACGCTGGGCATCCGGGACCCGGATGGCACCCACGGCCCCTGCGGCCTCCAGGGCCATGCAGATATGCTCGGCCTCCTCGAAGCCCGACGGCCCGTGTTCGATCTCGATCCACACGGTGTCGAATCCGATCCGCGCCGCCAGTTCGGCCAGCCGGGGGGCGGCGCTGTAGACCGCGACTCCGGCGACGACCCGCGGCGCGCCGTCGGGCGTCCTGAAAAGGTCTTCGGGATGATGCCTCATGAAACCGATTCCCTCCGGGCCGCACCTCTCCGTACGCTCAACTCACCCACTCGGGTACGAACCGGCCGGATCGCGCCCGTCGGGCCACGATCTCGCGGGCCACGCGGATATGGGCGCGAGCCAGTCGCTCGGCACGCTCCGGTTGGTTGGCACCGATCGCCCGCAGGATCCCCATGTGCTCCCGGAACACCTGCTCCGGGTCGCGGCCCACCCGGATGACCTTGCCGAACACCCGCCAGGAGCTCGACAGGCTCACCAGCATCCGATTGCCCGACAGCCGCAGCAGCTCATCGTGAAAAGCCCGGTCGGTCGAGGCCATCTCCGTCGGCCGCCGCTGACGCCCGAGGTCGCGGATGCGTTCGGCCATCGCTTCCAGCCCGCGAAGCTCCTCCCGCGTGGTCCGCTCGCAGCACAGCCGCACCGCCAGGGCTTCCAGAGCCTCGCGCACCTCGAAGGCCTCGATCAGCCGGGCAGCGTCCAGCCGACCCACGTAAACCCCGCGGTTGTCCACCGATTCCACCAGCCCGCTGGACTGGAGCTCCAGCAGGGCCTCCCGAACCACCGACCGGGCGACGTTGAAACGCCGGGCGAACTGCTCCTGCACGAGCCGCGTGCCGGGCTTGTGCGTGCCGTCGAGGATCAGCCGCTCCAGCGCGTCACGCACCTGATGACGGGTAACCACGCGCCTCGTGGAACGCGCCGCCGGGGAGCGGGAGGACGCCGAACGGACCGATGCTGACCCGCCTCGTCTCATGAGCGGCTCGCCGGGCCGGGCTGCCGGATGGGAGGTTCCGGTTCCTGAACTGACGACACTCTGAAAAAACTGTCGACAGTCTATCCGGCCTCGACCCGGCCGTCAAACGCCGCTCCCGCGATGCCCGCAGGCCGGCGACCCGTCCGCCCCCGGGGCGGAGATCGGAGACGCTGTTCAGCGATCCAGTCGATAGACCAAGAAAGGCGTCCGCGGCACGGCCTGCCAGCCCGGTCCCGGAGGCGGTTCCCCGGGTCTCCGGAAGCCGATCAGCGCCTTGACCTGCGTCCCCTGGCGGAAGACCTCGATCAGCCGGGCCTGCTCGTCCGGCGAGGCATTCCAGAAGGCTTCCGCCGGCCGCAGCTCCGCCAGCGGCCGTATCGTGCGGCCGCGGTTCCCGCCTTCGGCAACCGGACCGCTGGCCCGGCAGACCGGGATCTGGTAAACCTTCGCCATGCAAGACGACACACCTGCTCCTGCGGAACCATCACCTGACTCCTGTGCCACCACCACGCCGGGGACGCCGCCCGCCGCGCCGGATCCGGGCGCGCCGGTCCCGGTGCCGCTTCGTGCCGCCGCGGAGCGTCTGCAGTCCCTGGACGTCTTCCGGGGCCTCACCATGGCCGCCATGCTGGTGGTGAACAACCCCGGCAGCTGGACGCACGTCTTCAGCCCGCTGCGGCACGCCGAGTGGCACGGCCTGACCCCGACCGACCTGGTGTTTCCGTTCTTCCTGTTCATCGTCGGCGCGGCCATGCCTTTCTCGTTCGACCGTCGCATCGCCGCCGGGGCTTCGCGGGTCCGGCTGTTCGAACACGTTGTGCGGCGGGCGCTGACGCTGGTCCTGCTGGGTCTGACCCTGAATGCCTGGCCCCGCTGGCCGGAGGTCGCCCCGTTCTTCGGGTTCGCCGATGCCTGGGACTGGTCCTGCTGGAGACCGGTGCTGCCCTACGTGCTGGGGATCATCGGCCTGTCGCTGCTCTTCGCCGACGAGCCGCCGCTGGGCTGGCCGTCCGGAGTCCTTGCCCGCATCGGCAAGCTCGGGGCCTGGTTGATCCTCGCGGCGGCTGTGGCCTGGTTCGTGATCGACTACCACCGCTTCACCGAGAGCCGCCTGCGGGTCCCCGGCGTCCTTCAGCGGATCGGACTGTGCTACCTGTTCGCCTCCATGGTCGTGCTCGTCTGCTGCACCCGCGGCCGGCTGTTCTGGGCCCTCGCTCTGGCGGGCGGCTACTGGGCGATCCTGGCCTTCGCTCACGCCCCGGCCGACTACGAGACCCCGCTGCATGCGACCCGCCCGCTGGGCGTCCTGCACGACTGGATCGACGTTCGTATCCTGGGGACGCATCTTTACGGCGAACGCCCCGACCCCGAGGGCCTGCTGAGCACCCTTCCGGCGATCTCGACCGTCCTCTTCGGGGCCCTGGCCGGCGCCGGCCTGCGCAGCCGCATGGCCCCCGAATCGCGGGCCGCCTGGCTGTTCATCGCCGCCAACGTGCTGCTTGTGGCGGGACTGTGGATCGGACTGTTCCTGCCGATCAACAAGAAGATCTGGACCAGCTCCTACGTCTTCGTGACCGCCGGCCTGGCCCTGCACCTGCTGGCGACCTGCTATTGGCTGGTGGACGTGCAGGCATGGCGCGGCTGGGCCCGGCCGTTCATGGTCCTGGGGACCAATGCCATCGCGGTCTACTGCGCGTCGGGCATCGCCGCACGCTGGCTGGCCACCGCGCCGATCACCCCGACCGACGGGACCACGACGATTCTCAAGACATACCTCTACGAAACCATCGCCGCCCGGCTGGTTCCCGCCGCCGACGGCATCACCGCCTCGGCGCCGGCGGGAGCCCTTGCGGAATGGGGTGCCAACGGCGCCTCGCTGGCGTATGCCCTCGGTTACGCCGCCATCTTTTGTCTCCTGTTCGCCCCCCTCTACTGGCGAAGGATCTACATCCGGGTCTGAACGCCCAGCCGGTCCCGCTCGGCCGGTTCGCGAACCACGCGCCGTGAGCGCCGTCGGCCGGTTGACACGCAACGCGCCCGCCGGCCCGGTCCGCCGGCTATGGCCGACGAGCGGCGCGCCCCCTACGCTTGATGTGTCCGACCGGCCGCGGACCGACCGGCTTGCGTGCGGCCCCTCATGACGTAATCGGGGCCGATTCCACGGCCCGACCGCGAACGAGACTGGAGATGCCCGATGAGCGTGCTGACTGAAGATCGTGTCCGCGAGGCTTTAGCGGAGCTGCCCGGGTGGGCGCTGGTGACCGAAGGCGGACGCCCGTGTCTGCGCCGGACCATTGAAACCGGCAGTTTCGTCAAGGGCCTGGGACTGGTCACTCAGATCGCGATCCTGGCCGAGAAAGCCGACCACCATCCCGACGTGTTGCTGACCTATCCCCGCGTCCGGCTGACGCTGACCACGCATTCAGCCGGCGGTCTGACCGACAAGGACGTCGCCCTGGCCGGCGAGATCAACCGCCTGGTCTCCTGATCCGAACGTCCGACCGGCCGCGTTCCCCGCCGTCAGTCCTGCACTGTGGGCATCGGGCCGGCCACCTGCTCGTAGAGCTTGTGGAAGTGATCGCTCCATTCCTGGGCGAACCGGGCTGCGGCGGCCGGATCCTCCTGCATCTGTCCGGCCGCGGCCATCGCCGCCGCTGCGTCCATCGGCGGCCTGCGCAGGGCCGCCAGACGCTCGGAGTTCTCCCCTTCGGCGGCGGCGATCCTCCAGGCCCGTTGCAGCGCCAGGTGGTTTCGCCCGCAGGCGGCCGTCAGCAGCGTGGGCAGCAGCGTGCTCCAGGCCGTCTCGGCTTTCGAGTCCAGAATCGCGCTGGCCGGCGACTTGAAAGGGTTGCCCGGAACCACCAGACGGTCGCCGAACTCGTCGTAAACGTCCGGCCGTACGGGGTAACGGTACAGCGGCGTGCCCTCCGGACCGCCGGCCTCCTGCGGAAGAGCCCACAGTCGCTGGCCTTCCGCCGAAAGCACGAACTCCAGGAATCGCCGGGCGGCCGTCCGGTTGGCCGCGCCCTTGAGGACCATGATCGGATCCGGCGTGAGCACCGCCGGCTCCGGCTCCGGCCCGGCGTAGGCGAGCGTTCCGGGGTCGTTGGCGATGGACATCCGGGCCATGAAATCCGGCATCAGCCCGGCGATCGCCAGCCCTGACCGGATGCTGGGCGCCAGCTGGGAACTGGAGCTCATCACGCCGTTGCAGTTGGCCATGATCCCCAGCACCACCGGCCAGCCCTCCTCCCAGCCGCGCTCCAGCAGAATCAGCACCAGGCACTGCAGCGTGCTGCCGGAGACCGCCGGGTCCGCGACCGCCACCCAGCCGCGCCAGGCCGGCGCTGCCAGGTCCGCCCATCCGCGCGGCGGCGGGACGTCCCGGGCCGCGCACCCCGCCTTGCTGTAGAGGATCCCGAAACCGCTGAGGGCCGATCCGAACCAGGTGCCGTCGGCCGCCCGCAGCGGCTGGCCGTGAAGCTCCGCCGGCAGCCCGGCCAGCAGTCCCTGGTCCAGCTCGATCGGCTCGGCATAGCCCCGCGCCGCCACGTCCTGGTGCACCGCCACGCCGCCGCCGAAGAAGATGTCCGCCCCCGCGTGGTCCTGCTTGCGGGCGTACAGCTCGCGCTGGCACTCCAGCGTGCCCTTCTGGATCCACTGGATGGTCAGGACTTCCTTGTACTTCTGCTCGTACCAGCTGCTGAAGCGGTCGCAGAAGGCGTCCCGGATCTCCGGGCCGTGCGGCGACAGCACCACCAGGTTAGCCTGGACCGTGGTGTCCGCCGCGGCGTTGGGTGCGTCCGCCGGCCGGCACGCGACCATCGTCAGCGACGCGACCACCGTCAGTATGACGCCCGCCCGAACGGTTGATTCGCTCATGCCGACACCTGCCTGCCTTTCGCCAAGTCCGCCTGCGTCGCCGGAAACCCGCCTTCCGGTGCCGCAGCGTGGTGGTGCATTATAAGGATCGGTCCGAAACCTTCTAGGTTCTCCGCCGAGGCCGAAGGTTCGCCTGGAGGGCCCCGTCGGGGCCACGCCTTCGCCCGGAGGGCCCCGCTCCGTCGGGGCCGTTCCAAAAGGTGCGCGATGGCGGACGCGACGGAGCGCGTCCCTCCGAGGCCGTGCGACATG
>CALLOB010000027.1 GCA_938005315.1 uncultured Phycisphaerae bacterium | reverse complement strand
CTGGCATCCGACCAGCGTCTATTCGTTCATCGTCGGCTTCGTGGTCTACGCCGTGCTGGCCTCCGTCGGCCTGCAGGGCCGCACCGTGGAGTACCCCGGCGCCGCTAAGTGATGCTTCGGCCGAAACTTCGGTCCCGACCGGCGAGGGACAAAGCCGGGCTTGCGGGCCAGTACGCGCGGCAGGACCCGCGATTCAGTGTGACTGTATAGCAGGCCATCTCGGCCGGCGGCGAACATGATTGCCGTAACACGGGCTTTTGTGGTCCATTCGTCGCCCCGGGCCGGCGATGGGGTTGAAAGTCGGACGTCCGTTGGTATATTCGCGCTGCGCGAGGCGGGTGTAGCTCAGTGGTAGAGCGTCACGTTGCCAACGTGAATGTCGTGGGTTCAAGTCCCATCACCCGCTTTTGAAGGCAAAGGGCGATCGCGGGGTACCGGCCGGACAGGCCAGGCGTTGGCCGCGATCGCACGGGTCAGGCCAGTCGGTTTCGCCCCTGCCAGCCCCAACGCCTGGCGACGCGGCGAAATCGGTTGGCCGTTTTCTTTGCCCGCGGTCCCCCCAGGCGGCGCGGCGAAATCCCATCACCCCAGGAGCGGCACGATGTCCGACGAGGAACTCCAGAACGGACCGGGCGAGCGGATGGAGCAGGACCAGGACACGGACGAGCAGGGCGAAGGACTTGCCGGACCGGGCGTCGAGGACGAAGAGGCCGGGGAGCAGTCGGAGCCGACTCTCGAGGAGACGCTCAAGGAGGTCATCGAGGTCCAAGTCGATGACGTCGGCAGTCTGCGTCGCAAGCTGACCGTGACCATTCCTGCCGAAACGCTTTCGGAGAAGATCAACGACCAGTACGACGAGCTTCGCCGCGACGCCCTGGTGCCGGGCTTCCGCAAGGGGCGGGCTCCCCGGCGGCTGCTGGAGAAGCGCTTCGGACACGAAGTCGGCGAGACGCTGGTGCAGCAGCTGGTGGGCAGCGGCTACCTGGCCGCGGTGGACAAGGCCGGCCTGAAGGTGCTGGGCGACCCGCTGATCTGGGTCAAGGGCGAGAAGGAGGGCGAAGGTGAGGTCCTGCTGGAGGTCAAGGAGGCCATCGGCCGCATCGAGATGCCCAAGGACGGCCCGCTGACCTTCTCCTGCGAGGTGGAGGTCCGACCGGAGTTCGAGCTGCCCGAACTCGACGGCATCCCGCTGGAGAAGCCGGTCATCAAGGTCACGGATCAGGATGTGACGGAGTACATCGACCGGCTGCGCGCGTACCAGGGGGTCTACGAGCCCGTGGTGGACGTGCCGGTCGCGGAGAACGACCTGCTGACAGCCGATGTGGTGATGACCTGCGAGGGACAGCTGCTCAAGCAGCAGGACGCGGTGCAAGTGGCCGCCCGCCCCCAGGTGGTCGACGGGGTGGTTCTCGACGGGCTCGGCCAGGCGCTGGTCGGGAAGCGCGTCGGCGACACCGTCAGCATTTCGGGCACGATTCCCGACGACTACGTCAAGGTGGAGTTCCGCGGCCGGCAGGCCGACCTGGAGTTCCGCATCCGGGGCATCAGCCGCCGCCGACTTCCGGAACTCGACGACGCGTTCGTCAGCGGGCTGGGCTTCGGATCGCTGGAGGAGATGCGCGACTGGGCCCGCGGCGAGCTGGAGAGCTCCATCGACGAGCAGGTCCGCCGGGCGATGCACGCCCAGGTGGTCAAGTACCTCATGGATCACGTGAGCTTCGAGCTGCCCGAGCGTCTGTCCGGCCGGCAGATCAACCGGGTGGTCGCCAGCAAGCTGCTGGAGCTCTACCAGCAGGGCGTGCCCGAGGACGAGATCAACCGGCTGATGGACGACCTGCGGACCCGGGCCCGGGCCAGTGCCGTCGAGGAGCTCAAGCTGGCGTTCATCATGGAGAAGCTGGCCGAGCAGATCGAGGTCGACGTCTCCGAGGGCGAGATCAACGCGGCCATTGCCGCCATCGCCCGGCGGCAGGGCCGGCGGTTCGACCGCGTGCGGGACGAGCTGGCCCGCCAGGACGCCATCGCGAACCTCTACCTGCGGCTGCGCGACGAGAAGCTGCTGGCGGCGCTCGTCGCCCGCGCCAGGATCACCGAGAAGGCCGTCGAACCCGAAGCCCCGGCCGGAAGCCCGGCAGGATCCGCGGACGCGGGCGCCGACGCGACCTGAAAGCCGGCCCGGCGCCGGCGACCAACGGATCCCCCCGCGGGATCCAGAGACGGGACGAGCGAACATGCACTATTTTCATGACATGATGCCGACCTTCAACCAGCAGCAGCCGCCCTACCAGCGGTACCGGGAGATGTCCATCGAGGACATGCTTCTGGAGAACCGCATCATCTTCCTGGCTGGCCCGATCACCGAGCGGTCCGCCAGCATCGTGATCATGCGGCTGCTATACCTGCAGTCGATCAAGAAGGATCAGACCATCCACCTGTACATCAACTCGCCCGGCGGACTGGTCGATCAGACCTTGGCGATCTATGACACCATGCAGTTCCTTGGCTGCGACGTGGCCACCTACTGCATCGGGCAGGCCGCCAGCGGCGCGGCCATCGTGCTGGCCGCAGGCACCAAGGGGCAGCGTTTCGCCCTGCCCAATGCCAAGGTCATGCTCCACCAGCCCTACAGCGGCATCACCGGCCAGGCCGAGGATCTGCGCATCCAGGCCGAGGAGATTCTCAAGGACAAGGCCCTGCTCAATTCGATCCTCGCCAAACACACCGGCCAGGACGCGGAGAAGATCGCCCGCGAGATCGAGCGCGACCGCTACATGAACGCCCGCGAGGCCCTGGAGTACGGGCTGGTGGACGAGATCCTCTCGGAGCCGGCCAAGGACGCCAAGAAGAAGAGATGAGCCGCCGGACCGCGGTCCCGCCGGTATCGCGCCGGACGGCCGCGCGGCGGCCTTGCGACGGATGCAAGACCATGACCCACGACACGCTGGTGCCCATCGTCATCGAGAAGACCGGTCGCGGCGAGCGGGCCTACGACATCTACTCCCGTCTGCTGAAGGACCGCATCGTGTTCCTCGGCGGCGAGGTCCACGACGAAAGCGCCAACCTGATCATCGCCCAGATGCTCTTCCTCTCCAACGAGGACTCCAAGTCCCCGGTGAGCTTCTACATCAACTCGCCGGGCGGCTCGGTGACCGCCGGGCTGGCGATCTACGACACCATGCAGTTCCTGCGCTGCGAGGTGCACACCTTCTGCATCGGCATGGCCGCCAGCATGGGCGCGGTCCTCATGGCCGGGGGCCAGAAGGGCAAGCGCTACGTGCTGCCCAACTCGCGCCTCATGGTCCACCAGCCGCTGATCGCCGGCGTGCTTGAGGGCCCGGCCACCGATCTGTCCATCCAGGCCCAGGAGACCATCCGCCTGCGGCAGCGCATCTACGAGATCCTGGCCGCCCACACCGGCCAGTCCGTGGACCAGATCGCCGTGGATTGCGACCGCAACAAGTGGCTCGACGCCCGGCAGGCCGTCGACTACGGCCTGGCGGACACGATCCTGGAACGCGCCCCGGAAACCCCGCCCCGCCCGGCGGAGGAGTAGACCGGCCGTGAGAGCCGCCCGAAGACTCATTCTCGCCGGTGTCGCGGCCCTGCTGGCCGCGGGCTGCAACACCGTCCCGGCCGAGAAGTTCCAGGGCACCCAGCGCGAACTCCAGGCCGCCCGCGAGGAGGTCCGCCGCCTCCAGCAGCAGCTGGCTGCCGAACAGCAGGCCACCCGCGAGCTCCAGCAGCAGCTGGCCTCCGCCCGCGGGCTCGACGAGAAGGCCCTGGCCATGCTCCCGCTCCCCGAACGCATCGAACTGGACCGTCGCTCGGGCGGCTACGACGCCGACGGCCGGGTCGGTGACGACGGCATCGTGCTCCATATTCGGCCCGTGGACCGCGATCAGCACGTGGTCAAGGCCGCCGGGCGGCTTCATGTCGCCCTCTTCGACCTGGCGGCCCCGGAGGACCGCCGGCTGATCGCAGAATACCACTTCGACGAGCCTACGCTTCGAGAAAAATGGCACGGCCGGCTGATGACCAACCATTTCACCGTCCGCTGCCCCTGGCCGGCCGGCCGGCTGCCGGACCATTCCGAGGTCACCGCCCGCGTGGTCTTCACCGAGTTCCTTACCGGCCGGCCGCTGGTAGCCCAGGAGGTCTTCAGGATCACGTTTCCTCCCGACCTGGCTTCGGTCCCTTCCAACTGAGTCCCGGTTGCATTCTGCAACGGCGGGAATCGAGCCCCACGGAAGGCCCTGGGGCTCTCCTGCGCCGGCCGATGGAGGGACGCGCTGTGTCGCGTCCTCAGTCACGGACCCGACCGCGTTCTTTTGAGGCGGCCCCGACAGAGCGGGGCCCTCCAGCCCGCAGAGCGGGGCCCCTTATGCGACGCATGGTGCGAAAGAAGGTCTCCCGGATCGCCGGGCCGACGCATGGCCGCCTGATCCGGCACGCACCCCGGGCGGTCGGGACGTCCCGTCACCCTATCGACGCCCATGATTCGGGTTGCTATGCTCGTCTGCCTGGGGATTGGGGATTCTCGCTTCTGCAGACGGCAGGAGGTTTCGACATGAAGCTCACGAACGGAATCCTTGCGGTCTTCCTGGCGACGTTGGCGGCACCGGCGGCATCCGTCGCCCCGGGTGCCCAGCCCCGGGTCCGGCCGGCGGACAAGGAGCCCGACTGGGCCGACCTGCTCAGGCATCAGTGGGGACTGGACATGGTCGGCGATCTGCGGAACCCCTGGCACAAGGACGCGGCTCCGGCGTCGCGGTTCGTCCGCGTCGATGGCAGCAAGCCGGTCGTGCTCACCCCGGTCATCGCCCTGGGGCTGGAGACGACGGTCCGCGCGGGCATCGCCCGCCTGGGGGCGGCACTGGGCGCCGAGCGTCCGGCCATCGTGAAGCAGGAGGCCTGGTCCTATGCCTTCAAGCATCCGCACGCCGATGCGGACGCGGCCTTCGAGCCGGTGCCGCTGAAGTCCGGCTCGACGCAGATCGACCCCGGCGACGGCCCCTTCGTTCTGTGGGTCTCCAACGACCGGTTCGACGACGGCGGGGTCTTCACCGATCCGGAGCTGGTGGCCGCGGCCAACCGCCGGCTCAAGGACCAGCCGTACAAGGCGATGATCTATCCGTGCATCGACCGGGGCACCGGCCGGCCGGTGGTCGACAGCTATCTGATCGGCTGGGAGTACTCCGACAACGACGACTTCCAGGATCTGGTCACCCGTATCGACAACGTCCGCCTGTTGCCGGCCGAGAGGCTGCCGGGGATCATCGACGGGGAACCGCAGGCCCGCCGCCTGGCCGGCGATTTCGCATTCAGCGAGGGCCCCGCCTGGGACCGCCGCGGCCAGGCGTTGTACTTCTCCGACATTCCCCGGTCCTGCATCATCCGCTTCGCCGAGGGCGACACGTCGGTCGCCAACGCCGACAGCGGGCAGTCCAACGGGCTGATGTTCGACGCCGCCGGCGAGCTGGTGGCCTGCGAGCACCGCGGTCGCCGCGTGTCCCGCGCCCGGCCGGGGGAGCCCGGCCGGACGATCGTGGACCGCTACCAGGGAAAGCGCCTCAACAGTCCCAACGACCTCTGGATCGATGCCGCCGGTGGAATCTACTTCACCGATCCCCGCTACGGGGGACGCGAGGACCTCGAGCAGGACGTCGAGGCGGTGTACTACGTGGACCGCGGCGGAGACATCACCCGGATCATCGGCGACCTGGTCCGGCCCAACGGCATCGCCCTGGCCCCCGACGGGCGTCATCTTTACGTCGTCGACAACGGCGCCGACAGCCTCTGGCGGTATCCGGTCGAGGCCCCCGGCCGCGTCGGACCGGGGCGGCGCATCGCCTGGGTCACCCACCCGGACGGCATGACCGTCGACGTCCGCGGACGACTCTACGTGACCGGTCGCGAGGGCGTGGTCGTGCTCGAGCCCGACGGCCGCTGGATCGGCGTGATCGGCGTCGCCGAGCAGCCGGCCAACTGCACCTTCGGCGGGCCGGATCAGCGCGTCCTGTACATCACCGCGCGCACGTCGCTGTACGCCATCCCGACCCTGACCCGCGGGTGGCACCTCCATCTGGACGGTCCGCCCCCTGCCGCGCGCTGAACAGGTGCGCGGCCCTGACGGAGCGGGGCCCTCCAGGCGCGTCCGCCCCCTGCCGCGCGCTGCACAGGTGCGCGGCCCCGACGGAGCGGGGCCCTCCGGGAGCGTCCGCCCCCTGCCGCGCGCTGAACAGGTGCAGCCCGACCGCCATGCCTGATCCGGACCGCGTTCCGGGCGGCGTCTTGAGCCTTCCCCGAACGCCGGTCCGTGCCCCGGGGACTCGAGACCGGCGACTTCGGAGCCCCCGGCTGCTCCAGACCCCGCATTCCCGGGCCGCCCGGACCGTTCTCCCCGCGCCCGGCGGATCAGCGCGACTGCGCGACCGAGTGGCGGACGATACGCCCCGAGCTCATGTAGATGACGTCCTCGGCGATGTTGGCGGCGTGGTCGGCGATCCGCTCGAGGCTCTTGGCGATCGCCAGCACGTCCACGCAGGCCGACACTCCGCCGGGATCCCTGCCGCCGGCCGCCGCGATGACCTTGCGCACGTAGCGTGCGTACATGCCGTCGATCTGCGCGTCCTGTCCGCGCACGCCCGAGGCGGCGTCCTCATCGACCAGCGCCAGGGCGTTCAGCGCGTCCCGCAGCATGCGCCGCACGGCACGATAGAGCTCCGCGAGATCCCCCCCCAGCTCGCGCAGCACGCCGGGCGATATCCGGCAGACGCGCTGGGCGATGTTCACCGCGCAGTCGGCGATGCGCTCCAGATCGTTGTTGACCTTCAGCACGGTGCACAGTCGTCTCATGTCCGCGCCCATCGGCTGGAACAGGGTCATCAGGCGCAGGGCCTCTTTCTCGATGGCCACCTCCTCCTCGTCCACGGTCCGGTCCTGCTCGATGATGGTCCGGGCCAGGCCCGCGTCCAGGCGTTCCAGAGCCTCGCCTCCGGTGGCGAGCATGTGCTCGACCGCCCCGGCCATGCGGAACGATCTGTGGAGCAGATCGTCCAGCAGACTGAAAAAATGCGCCGTCATGTCGCGGCCTCCTGCCGCTTCGGCCGGGTCCGGCTCCGCCGCGGGGTGGTCAGAGCGTCACCCGCACCCGCACGCCTCCGACGATGGCGTCGCGGGCCGACTTCAACCCTCCGGGGTTGGCGATGACCTGCACGTCCGGCGTCACCTCCATCCACGGGAATACCTGGATGCGGTAGTACAGCTCCCAGATCGACTCGCGGTCGGCGAGGGGCTGGATTTCGCCGCGATACCGCCGCGAGAGGATGCTCTGGGCGAAGCCGAATCCGAGCACGTCCGCGTCACGCGACGGAATCAGCCCGCGGTGCTGCAGACCCACCGACCAGGAGTGCCCGATCAGGCGGGCATCGTCGGGAGCCCATCCGTAGCGGAAAAAGACCCCCAGGCCCTGGTCGTCGTCGCGGTCCGGATTCTCCTTCCAGAGCATCTGGTCCATGCTGGTGTAGAAACCGACGTCGCCGCCTTCGCGCGGGGCGCGACGCGCGCCGCCGAGCGTGTCGCGGTACACGGTCCGCACGACCGGGTCGTACCAGAGCCCGAAACGATAGTTCCCCGGCAACCGCCCCCCGGCCGTCTGAAACTCCGGCGACACGCCCGTTTCCGCGTAGCCGGTGAACCACGCCCGGCCGTGGAAGGCGGTGTCGAAGCCGGTG
Organism: uncultured Phycisphaerae bacterium; assembly: GCA_938005315.1. Classification (GTDB taxonomy): domain Bacteria; phylum Planctomycetota; class Phycisphaerae; order UBA1845; family PWPN01; genus CALLOB01. Next base: position 28,855 of record CALLOB010000027.1, on the reverse strand, counting down.
CGGGTCGTGCGCTGCTGGGGGTCGAACGCCCCGGCCGACACGTAGAAGGACTTGACCGGCCGCACCCGGAGATAGGCCCCGATGCCCTTGACGCCCGGAACGGTGGTGTTCCAGTACAACGCCCGGTTCATGAACTGCCGTCCGTAATCCCCGGCGAAGGCGTTAGCGTCGAAAAGGTCCTTGTAGGCCTGCTGCTTGCCCAGACGAAGCTCGACTTTGCCGTCCAGCCATTCCTGCTGGTACCACCACTTGTCGGCCAGAATGCAGGCATTGTCCCCGAAGTAATGGTCGCCGCTGGAGCCAGCGCTGTAATAGGGCTGAGTCAGGGAGCCGACCTCGTCCTGAATGCCGTCGTTCCAGGACTGGATCAGACGGGTTCTGAACGAACCGCCGGGGATGAGGCCCATCTTCTGGAAGTCGAACGTCAGTTCATAGTGCCACTTGCCGGCGACATCGTCGGCGTTGTGGGTCTCGACTCCGCCTTTGTAATTCTGCTGATAGATGACCCACAGCGTCGGCTCCAGGGTCACGCCCAGATCCCGTAAAGCCGTTCGGACGCCGAACGGATCGCCGGCCAGCTGTTTGGTTCGAAGCAGATCGTAAGTCGGTCTGCCATCGGCAGGCCCCCCGGCGGACCGGGTTTCATCGGCCTGTGCGGGCGCGGATGTGGTCGGCCCGGGGTCGGGCGGATCGATTGCGGCCGGGGCACGCATCGGGATCGGCTCGGCCGCCGGATCCGTAGTCACCGTGGGGCCCTCCGGTTCGCCTCGGGCGATTTGCGGCCCCGCGGCCAGCAGAAGCAGCACCATAAAGCCGCAGTGCCACGTTACTGAAGGCGGATACAAAGTGCAGTACAACTTATGCTCCATGGCTTCTTCCACTTGTCGCCGCAGCGACCTTGATTTCGATGAAGACGAGAGTTGGGGTCGATGAGATGCCTCCCCCAGCCTCCTTAACGATTTCTTAGCAAAGCTTACCGACGTTCCGGCTCGCCGTCAACCTGGGCAGGATCGGCTATGTTCGCTGGAGGTCCGACGGCGTATCGCCGCCGGGTGTTTTCGCAGCGGCGTTTCACGCGTCGCCGGACTGAAGAGACCCCCGGGGCCGCCGTGTCCGGGCGTCCGGATGCAGGCGCGGACGGCAGATGGAGATCCTGGCGAGAATCCCGGGGCCGGGCGATGGGCTTCAAACGGCCCGAACCCCTCGCGTCCGCCACGCGAGCCTGCGAACGCGAGGGGTCGGTGCTCAGGGCCTCAAGGGGGCGACGAGGCCGGATCAAAAGTGGATCCGCAGTGCGGGCTTCGGTCCGGCCGGACTGGTCAGCTCGGCGTTGATGCCGGGGCGGGGTTCGGCAGGACGACGATCGTGCTGTCGCTCCCGTTCAGGACCGCGACGGTCGTTTCCACGGGTTGATGGTCCGGACGAGTCATCACCAGCCGGTGGAAGCCCAAGCCCGGCTGGACAAAGACCCGGCCCAGGAGGTCAGGTTTCAGGGCCGGTCCGTCATCGACGGCGATCCGAATAAGGTGTCAGGATGAATTCCGGAGGCGACAGAAAATCATCCTGACACCTTTTCCGGGCCTGGTGGCGGGTGTTCAATCTTTCGCGGGGGGGACGGGTCTGAGCCGCCGGGACAGCTGTCGGGTGAGCCTGCTCAGGGAGTCCAGGTAGTCCTTGAAGGTCGCGGTCCGAGAGCCGGAGGCTTTGGGCATGACCACCCAGTCGGTGCCCGGCGGCAGTTCGGGCCGGAGCCGGCGGAAAGCTTCCCGGACCAGGCGTTTGCAGCGGTTGCGGCGCGGGGCGTTGCCCAGCCGCCGGCCGGCAGCGATGCCCAGGCGGGCCAGGGAGCCTTCGTGCCCGTCGGCATAGACCGTCAGCCACCGGTCCGAGCAGGAGAGCCCACGTCTGAAGATGCGGTCGAAGTCGGCGCGTTTGCGGATTCGCGCTTCACGGGGCAGGGTGTAGCGGGTTGGCGTGTCGGGCATTGGGTCCATTATACTTCAGGCCATCACCCGTGTGGTCGGGGCGACGCCGGCCGGCGCGCCGTCGGTCGCCGGAACTCGGACCGGGGGTCTTGGGCGGTGGCGATGCAAGGCGGCTTGGACCTGCGGGACTTCCAGGGGCTGATCGAGCGGATGTACTCGCACAAGGACCGCCAGCGCGGTCCGGCGGGAACCTTCATGTGGCTGATGGAGGAGGTCGGCGAGCTGGCGGCCGCGATTGCCGAGGGGCAGGATCGGTCGGCCAAGGCCGCGGAATTCGCCGACGTGCTGGCCTGGCTGGCGACGCTGGCCAATGTCGAGGGCATCGACTTGAGCGATGCCGTGCACGCCAAGTACGGAACGGGGTGCCCGGGCTGCGGACTGATGGTGTGCACCTGTAGCGCCAAGCCCTGAGGCGGCGGCCGGCCGGCGGCGGGAGGTGCAGGCAGATGACACGAGAGCGGCTTCACAAGGCGTGGCGGCTGGCGATTCCGGCCCTGGTGGCGGTGCTGCCGCAGACCGCCTGTCTGCGGACCATTTCGCGGGAGATGGAGATCCTGTACGCCCCGGAGGCCAACCTGGACCTGGTCTACGACAGCCTGCTGGTCAAGTGGTTCGGACCCGGGGTGCTGGAATTTTGGTGATCCGCGCGGCCCGTGAGGCCCCTCATCCTCCCGGCGCGGTGGCGGCGGGGCCGGCGCTGGCCGGCACCTCTCCCATGTAATCGTCGATGACGGATTCGCGGACGAAGACCTCGACGCGGCGGTTGTCGTCGCGGCGCGTCGGATCGGTCTTGTCCTCGGGGATCGGCTCGTTGGCCCCGCAGGCCGCCAGCCGGATCGTCCGGGGATCCACGCCCAGGCGGACGAGTTCCGCGGCCACACGTGCAGCCCGCTCGAACGAAAGCCGCATGGCGTCTTCGTGAGTCCAGTCCCTGGGTCGCGGGCCTTCGGCGGCGTGGCCGCGGATCTCGATCTTGTTGCGGTGTCCGGCCAGGGCCTCGCCGATGTGGGCCAGGGCCTCGGCGCCGCCGGGGCTCAGTTCGGCCGAGAACGGTTCGAACAGCACCGGACCGCCGATAGTGATCTCCATGCCGTCGCGGATGCGGCGGAGGCGGAAGCTCCGCCCGTAGACGCCCCGGTCGGTGCTGTCGCCGCGGTTCTTCTGCTCCAGGTGCCGGATGGCGTCGCGGATGTTCTGGATGACGGCGTTGAACTCGGTCACCGTGGCGTTGGGCGAGGCGTTGGGCAGGCGGATGCCGAGGGCGTCCTGAATGCTCTTGAGCGCCACGGCCATGGCCTCGCTGCCGCCGCCGGCCTCGTAATCCGCGAAGGCCGCCAGGAGGATGAAGAAGCACAGCAGCAGGGACATCATGTCGCCGTAGGTCAGAACCCAGGCGGGTGCTCCGGCCGGAGGTGGTTTCTTCTTCAGAGCCATGGTTCACCGACCGCCTCGCCAGGCGCGGTTTTCGGGTCACTCCTTGCGGGTGTTGGGGCCTTCGATCTTGTCGCGTGCCCGCGGCGGCAGGTAGACCGAGAGTTTCGCCTGGGTCACGCGCGGGTTGTCGCCGGCCTGCAGGGACAGGATGCCCTTGAGCATGACCGTCTTGAGCAGCATCTCCTCCTCGTGGCGGTAGCTGAGCTTGTCCACCAGCGGCAGGCAGAAGACGTTGGCGATAATGGCTCCGTAGAAGGTGGTGAGGATGGCTACGGCCATGCCCGGACCGATCTTCTTGGGATCGTCCATGTTCGACAGCATCGCGACCAGTCCCATCAGGGTACCGATCATGCCGAACGCCGGGGCATACTTGGCGGTCAGGTCGATGATGTTCTTGCCCTGATTGTGCCGCTGGTCCAGGGCCTCCATCTCGCCGGTCAGGATGGCCTCGATTTCGCTGGCGGCGGTGCCGTCGATGACCAGGCGGATGCCGTTGGCGAGGTATTCGTCCTGGACCTCTTTGAGGTGGTTCTCCAGCGAAAGCACGCCCTCGCGGCGGGCCAGTTCGCCCAGCTTGACGATCAGCTCGATGGTCTGGGCGACAGTCTGGCTCTTACTGAAGAAGTGGAGCTTGACGACCTTGAAGACGCCGAGAAAGCGGTCCAGCGACTGGGTGTTCAGGATGGTGAACAGCGTGCCGCCGAGCACCAGGATGGCCGAGGGGGTGTCCCAGTAGACACCCATCGCGCCGCCGGTGCCCGCCCAGAGCGACCAGACAACCATGCCGATGGCGGCCATCAGGCCGACGACGCTTGCAATGTCCATCTGCCGGACCCCGTAACAGCCCGTGCCGTGCGGACGCCTGGCGCAGCCGCCTCCGGATGCGGATGCACCGGTTTCCCTGCTCGATATCGTCCTTCCCGCGGCGACCCTTCATCATCGGTCAGGCGGCATTGTTCCCCCTCGTCGGGGCGCGTGGCACAGGGAGCCGGGACGGGCGCGAACGGCCGTTCTTATCGGAAGCGGCGAAAGGGCCGGTCTCGGGCCCGTCTGCGCGGGTCCGGCGACGGCAGTGCTCGGGTCGGGTCCGAGAAACCCGGCGGTCAGGCCGTGGCCGGCATGGCCGCCGGCGGGGCCGGATGCACCGCCCCTGTCGAGTCGACTGGCCGGCGGGGATGGTGCGGGGTCAGATCCAGGTGCTCGCCGAAGCGGACCAGCCGCGCGGAGTTGAAGATCACGAAGCCGCCGGCCACGGTGTGCAGAAAAGCGGCGAGCATGGGATTGATCTTGCCCATCGCGCCCAGGGCCAGCAGCAGCACGATGAAGGCCACGCCGAACAGCAGGTTCTGCCAGATCACGCTGGTGGTCGCCCGCGACAGCCGGATCAGGAACGGGATCCGCCGCAGGTCGTTGTTCATCAGCGCGATGCTGGCCGAATGGATGGCCACGTCGCTGCCGGCGGCGCCCATGGCGATGCCCAGGTCGCCGGCGGCCAGGGCTGGAGCGTCGTTCACGCCGTCGCCGATGACCGCCACCGTGTGCCCCCGGCGCCGGAGCTGATCGACGATATCCAGCTTCTGCGCCGGCAGCACCTCGGCGTACACCTCGCTGCACCCCATCTCCGCAGCGACGCGGCGGGCGACGGACCACTTGTCGCCGGTCACCATGGTCAGCGCGCGTACGCCCAAGGCCTGCAGCTCTTCGATCGCCCCGCGGGCCTCCTCGCGGGTCCGGTCCTCCAGCCCGATCCAGCCGATCAGCCGGCCGTCGCGGGCGACGTGCAGCACGCTGAGACCCTCGGGCTCGCCGAACTCGGGATCCTGGAGCAGGTCCAGGTTCACGCCCCGGTCGGCCAGCCAGGTCGCCCGGCCGACCAGGACCTCGTGCCCCCCGACGACCGCGGCCACGCCCTTGCCCGAGACCTCCTCGAACTTCTCGGGCTGCTGGAGTGTCAGCCGGGCCCGCCGGGCGACCGCGGCCAGGGCCTTGGCGGTCGGATGCCGGGACATCTGGTCCGCGGAGGCCGCGGCCTGCAGCAGGTCCGAGCCGTTGACGCCTGGGGCGGGCTTCATCTGGGTGACGCTCAACTCGCCGGTAGTCAGGGTGCCGGTCTTGTCGAACATCACCGCGCTGATGTTGCGGGCGGCCTCCAGAGTGACCACGTTCTTGACCAGAATGCCCAGCCGGGCGGCGCAGGACAGGGCCGCGACCATGGCCGTCGGCGTGGCCAGCACCAGGGCGCACGGGCAGGCGACCACCAGCATAGTGATCGCCCGTTCCATGCCGTCGCTGTCGGCCTTGAAGAACAGCACGATCCCGGCCAGCATCAAAATGGTCGGCGTGTACCACGCGGAGTACTGGTCGATCAGCCGCATCAGCGGGATACGGGTGCGCTCGGCGTCGAGGATCAGGTCGCGGACGCGCCCCAGCGTGGTGTCGGCCCCGGAGCGGGTCACGCGGATGGTCAGCACCCCGGTGAGGTTGACGGTGCCGTTGAAGACCTCGTCGTTGGCCGCCTTGTCGGCCGGGATCGATTCGCCGGTGATGTTCGCCTGGTTGACCGTGGATTCGCCGCTGAGCACCACGCCGTCGGCGGCGATGTTGTCGCCGGGGCGGACCCGGATGATGTCGCCGGGCCTGAGGTCCGCGGCATCGACCTCCACCTCGCGCCCGTCCGGTTCGATCCGGTGGGCCCGCGTGGGCGTCAGGCGGATCAGCGACTCGATCGACGCCCGGGCCCCCAGAGCGGTGCGGGTCTCGATCAGCGTCGAAATGGTCATGAAGAAGGCGATGACCCCGGCCTCCTTGTAGTCCCCGATCGCGATGGCCGCCAGGATGGCCATGGCCACCAGCTCGTCCATGTGCATGTGGCCGGAGATCAGGTGTTTGATCGCGTGGACGAACAGCGGCGTCCCGAGCATCACCGCCCCGATCAGGGCGAAGATGTCGCTGTGCTGCGGCGAGTCGAACACGTACTGGGCGATGAAGGCGTTGACCACCAGCAGCCCGCCCATCAGCGTGCCGATCAGCAGCAGGGTCGATCGTCCGGTCTGGGCCTCGATGGAATCGCGGATGTGGGTATGGGCCATGGATGCGCTGCGCTCCCCGAGGCGCCGGGCCTCGGTGTCCGTGGATGCTTCGGTCGCGGCCCGGATGCCGCGCCGGCGCGGACCTCGAAGCGACCCGGAGGTTCGCTGCGGGTCACGCGCCTGTCTTCATGTCCTCCCGGGGATCGGGTCGCCCCGCCGGCGATCCGCTCATCCGGCCCCCCTCGTCCCGGGCATCGGGCGGACATATTATCCGATACGCCGGAAAAAGTCCCCCGGTTCCGTCCCTCCCCCGCCTGCGGGGTGGTGACGTCCCCCGTGTACGGGGTCACGAGGGCTTCAGGACCCCACCACCTGAGCGGCTGGCCAGCCCGCCTGAAGGCGGCGGAGCACGGTTTCGCCGATCAGAACCTCCATCTCGACGGCATGGTCTTGGTAACGGCGATCCAGGACCTCGGCGTGCCGCTCCAGAAAGTGGATCGCCCGCCCCTCGGCGGCCGGCAGCCGCAGCACCGCCCGCAGCGGCGGTCCGGCCACCATCCGCCGCACGGCCTCGGCCAGCTCCTCCAGGCCCGCGCCGGTCCGGGCCGAGACGCACATCGCCTCCGGCAGGCGGTGGCGCAGCACCTGCAGCTCGGCCGGGGCGTCCACCGCGTCGGTCTTGTTGAGCAGCACCAGCGTGCGGTGCCCGCTGCAGCCGAGCTCCTCCAGCACCCCGCTGACGGCCGTGTACTGCTCCCAGGCGGCCGGGGAGGACGCATCGACCACGTGCAGCAGCAGGTCGGCGTGGATGGCCTCCTCGAGCGTGGCCCGGAACGAGGCCACCAGGTGGTGCGGCAGACGGCGGATGAACCCGACGGTGTCGCTGAGCAGGGCGTGCAGCCCGTCGCCCAGCGGCCACTTGCGGGTCCGCGTGTCCAGCGTGGCGAACAGCCGGTTCTCGGCCGGCACACCCGCGCCGGTCAGGGTGTTCATCAGCGTGCTTTTGCCGGCGTTGGTGTAGCCGACCAGCGAGATGTTGAAGTGCTCCTGACGGGCGCGGACCGCGCGGACCTTGCGACGGTCGATCCCGGCGATCTCGCGCTTGAGCTGGCTGACGCGGCGGGCCACGATCCGACGGTCGATCTCGATCTGGCGCTCGCCCGGTCCGCGGGTTCCGATGCCACCGACCGCGCCGGCGCCGGTGCCGCCGCCGGCCCCGGCGATGCGCTCCAGGTGGGTCCACATGCCGCGCAACCGCGGAGCCGTGTACTCCAGCTGGGCCAGCTCGACCTGCAGACGGGCCTCGTGGGTCCGGGCCCGGCCGGCGAAGATGTCCAGGATGAGCTCGCTGCGGTCGATGACCTTGCGCCCGCAGGCTTTCTCGAGCTCGCGGATCTGGGCGGGCGAGAGGTCGTTGTCGAAGATGACCACGTCGGCGGCGTTCTCCTCGACCCGGCGGCGGAGCTCCTCGACCTTTCCCCGGCCGATGTAAGTCCGGGGGTCGACCCGATCGCGCCGCTGCAGCATGATCGAGACCACCACCGCGCCAGCGGACTCGGCCAGGGCCCGAAGCTCGGCCAGCGAGTCGGCCGCGTCCATATCCGCCCCGGGCAGGCCGACGCCCACCAGAACCGCGTTCTCACGATAGACGGATAGTCTGGTTCGCTGGTCTGTTTCCAACCGACGGATGCCCCGTGAAGCGGCCCCGGTCGAGGGCTGGACGGCGGTCGGGGCCGCCGGTTCGCGCCCCGCGACCAGGTCGCCGGTCATTCTAGCCGCCGGACGGCCCGCCATGCAAACATGCAAACAATTCGACCGACGGGGTCACTCCCCGGAGACCGGATGGGGGGTTCCGGCGGCCGGACTGTTCCCGGCGGCCGCGATCGGGGTCAGAACCGGATACCGTTCCACCAGCGGTTCGAGGTCGTGGTACAGGGCGGCACGACGGCGGAGAAACGCCGCCTCGATATCCCGCCCGAGTCGTCGGCAGGCCTCGGCCAGGAGGGCGTGAGCCAGGGCGGCGCCCGCGGAATCCAGCAGCTCGGCCAGACGGACCTGCTCGGGCAGCTCCCGGGCCGCGGACTCCGCGTCGCCGACGGCCAGCTCGCAGCGCAGCCGGATGGGCAGCAGCTTCATCCGCTCCACCAGCGACAGCCGCCGCCGGTACACCGGCCCCAGGGCCTCGCGGGCCTCGGCCGGCCGGTCCCTCAGCAGCAGGGCGTCCGCCAGAAGGAGCCGGACGTTCAGTGCCTGCCGGCCGGTTCCGCCGGGGTGGCGGCGGAGCAGCACGCGGCACAGGTCGATGGCCGCATCATAAGAACCGCGGGCGAACGCCAGCGACGCCAGCTGCTGCCCGGCGAAATATTTCCCCTGGGTCGAGAACGTGAACTGCCCGACCGCGCGGCGCAGCCAGACTTCGGCGTTGTCCAGCTGCCCCAGCCCCATCAGCACGGTGCCCAGGCGGACGCAGCGCGCGATCCGCAGCCCATGCAGGGCCGCCAATGCCCAGACTCCCAGTCCGCCCGCCAGCACCCACACGACGGTCTGGGGGCCGCGCCCCCCGTCGCGCAGACCGGCCCAGCCGGCGGCCGCCAGGAACGTCCCCCAGAGCAACAGACGTGCCGCCCGGGTCAGGGCCATTTGCCGGCGCAGGAGAACCGCCATCGGGTCGGTCGGATGAGGCGTACGGCTCATATCGGGCGCTCCGCCGCGGGGTATCGCCGTGCGAGCGGTGCGAGTTCCTCGAAACGCGCGGTCAGTGCCGCGGGCCGCAGGAGCATCGTCGCGTCGTGCCAGAACCGCTGGGCCTCGTCCTGCCGGCCGGCGCGGTCGAAAGCCGCGGCCAGCAGCGCGTAGCCGTAGCCGGCCCGCGTGCCCAGATGGCGGCGGAACAGCGCCCGCCGCCGCGGGGCGCGATCCAGGGCCTCGCCGCTGTGTCCCAGGGTCAGTTCGCGGAGCAGAACGAGCATCTCCACGCCGGCGCGCAGGGCCTCGGGCAGCTCGGAGCGATCGAGGCGGTCGATCATGTTCACGGCGTCGGTGATCTGCCCCTGTCGCAGGAGAAGCGTCGCCAGGGCCACGCGGGCCGCATGAAGCTGCAGCGGTTCGCCCGCGCGCTGCTCGAGCACGGTCTCGTATAACCGCGCGGCGATCTCCGGTCGCCGACCGGCCTCGGCCACCGCCGCCAGTGCCAACAGGGCCTCGGTCCGGACCGCCGGCGGGGCGACGGGCGTGCTGAGGGCCCGGACCAGATCGGCTTCACCGGCGGGCCAGTCCTCGATCCGGACGGCCTCGAACGCGCGGCGCAGCCGCTCGGCCAGGCGACGCTGACGGGCCATCCGCACCAGCATCACCGCGGCCATGCAGCCCAGGACCAGGTGGGGCAGCATCCAGCGGTACTCCGGGGCGGCCGGCACCAGCGCCGGATCGGCCAGCCATGCCCCCAGCAGCATCGACAGCCCCAGCAGGGCGACGGTCGTGCCCCGCCATGGCCCGGAAGCCGGGCGCGAGCGCCGCAGCAGCTGTTCAACGTCCTCGAGCGTCGTATTCATCTGCGCGTCGCCCCGCGAGGCCATCACGGACGGTGCCATTCGCGGCACTCCGGGCACAGCGGCAGGCCGTCATACCGCTTCTCCAGGTGCGAGCGCCGCAGGGACGCCATCGCCGGCCCCGACCAGATGGCCGCCAGCGACTCCTCGCCGATCGAGCCGATCGCGTGCTCGCCGGTGAAGTCCTGGTCGCAGGCCGTGACCCGCCCGTCGGCCAGCACCGTCAGGCGCTCGAACACCCGGGCACAGGGCTGCCGCGTCGGCGGGCTCATGTCCATGACCGCCAGGTCAGGCCACCTGCCCCCGTAGCACGAGGGGCCCGCGATCACCGCCGAGCCGCAGCGGTTGATCCAGCGGTCATAGAAGGCCTCCATCTCGTCCAGCGTCGCGTGCGTCTTGATCATCTCCGGAACGACCAGCGGCACGGGCCGCTGCAGCTCGGCCTGAACGGCGAAGAAGCCCTCCAGGTTGGCCGTCACCTGCTCGAAGGCGTCCACGCCGTGCACCCGGCGGTACGTCTCCGGCGTGTTCGCGTCCAGCAGCACGTTGAGCACGTCCACCGCCTGCTCGTGCAGCACGGCACTCGCCCGCCGATCCAGATCCAGCGCCGGCGTCCGCACCGCCAGCGCGAAGATGTCCGCCGCCCGGCAGAGCCGCAGCAGCTCCGGCCACTGGGGGTGCCGCAGCGGGTCGCCGAAACCGCCCAGCACCACGCGGATGTCGCCCCGCGAGGCTAGTTCCTCGATCAGCCGCCCGAACAGTGCCGGCGGCATCGGCCCGCGACTGCCGACCGCCCGGCCGCGGGGGCGAAGGGTCGATTCCGCCAACGGGTCCTCCGTGGTCAGTTCGATCTCCACCTCGGCCGGCAGCATGCCGGTCGGCGTCCAGCGCCGGGTCCGCAGGAATTCGGCCACCGCATCGGCATCCGGTTCATCGGCGCCGACCTGTTCCAGGATGGCCGCGACGCGCTCGAAACCGGTGTCGGTGTCGGCCAGGCACCGGCCCCAGGCGTGGGCCACCCGGGCCTGGCAGGCCAGGTGGCAGGGCTGCATGATCATGTCCTTCTGCGGCTCGGCGGGCCGGTAGGCCAGCGTGCGGCAGAGCGGCTGCACCTGCCGGGCCATGTCCGCCAGCAGGCTGGCGGCGTACACGGCCGCCGACAGTCCCGGCGGAGCCTGGGTGAAGGCCAGCCGCGCGTCCTCGGCGATGCCCTTGTAATGATCGACCACTGCGGCGGTCAGCTTGGGGTCCAGCAGCGCCGCGGCCGGGTGGATGTCCGCCACCGCGTCGGCCTGCTCGCGGCGCGCCAGGGCCTCCAGGACCCAGGGGTGACAGGATTCATCGAAGACCGTGGCCCCCAGCAGCCCGCCGCGCCAGCCGTCCAGGGCCCATTTGCGGGCCGCGGCCATATACCCCCGCCAGGGCACCCGTCCGGCGGCATGGGTTTCCACGGCCACGTCCAGCCCGTCGCAGGCCCGGCGCGCGGCGGCTTCCTGAGAGGGATCGACCAGCAGGTGCACGCCGGAGAACCGGCCGGCGGCCAGCACGCGGCGCAGCGTCCGCCGGATCACCGGCTCGCCGCGCAGATCGTCGCCCAGCCGCGAACGCGGGGTCACGTTGCCCATCTGGAAGTCGGCGACGACGGCGGCCAGGATTTTCATGAGGCGGTTTTCTCCATGGCCGCCGTCAGGCGGTCGCGCCCCTCGCGAAGCATCCCGCCGAGCACGTCCGCGCCTTCCAGCATGGCTTCGACGAAGCGGATGTCGCGGTCCAGTTGGCGGCGGGCCCGGTCCCTGCTGTCCACATCGGCCAGGGCCAGCCGGCGGTCGGCGCTGAACCGCTGCAGTTCGGCCTGCTGGGCCACCGAACTGACCAGGCGATACAGGTCCGCCCGGGCCCGCACCTCGCGGCGCAGCCGGTCCACCTCGGCCAGACGGCGGTTGAAGCGCTGGGGGTCGTCGATCAGGCCCTGCAGCTCGCGCAGGACCTCAAGCATGCGGCGACAGACTCTGGTCACCTCTTCGAGGCCGGAGAGCCGCCGGTCCAGGGCCTCGCGGGCCGGGCCCAGCCGCGACGGGTCCCACCACCGGGTCTCCCGCAGGTAGGCGAGCCGTTCCGAGGGGATCTCGCGGGTCGCGTGGCGTTCGATCACCTCGGCCAGCGGCATGATCCGCGTGTGGGCCTTGCGCACGCCGCCCTCGGTCGCATCGATCACCCGCCCGGGCAGGGCCGCGAAGTCGCCCTCGAACTGCTGGAGGTAGGTGAACAGCTGCTCGTCGGTGTAGATGTCGTGGCCGTGAATGTCCTTGACCTTCATCAGCAGCCGGCGATGGCGGGCGATCCGCTCCCACTCCTTCATCTCGATGGTGCAGAACCGGTTCAGGTCCGGCCGCCAGATGTCGTGAAAAGGCACGCCGGGAACATAGTACACGTGGTTCGAGTAGCCCAGGTCCTGCCCGACCAACACCACCGGGTCGCAGCCCATGTACACCGCCAGATAGAACGCCAGGTGGGCCACGGTTGCGCCGGCCTTGAGCCCGGGACGGAAACCCAGGGCGTCGCCGAGCAGCTGGCGGGCGAAGTCGTTGCCGATCAGCGACACCGGTCCGCGGTAGGCGTCCACCACGTGCCAGGTGACCTTGGGCTCGGCCACCAGATGGGTGCCGCTGAAGTCGCCGACGTCCTCGAAGAAGCGCCGCGAGATCTCGTGGAAGTCCAGCGAGGTCACGAAATCCGGCACCACCCCGCGGTCCAGCAGCGTCCTGAACGTCGTCTGCACGGCGATGATCGGGGCCCGGCCCTTGAGCCGCCCCAGCAGGTCGATGTTGCGCCGCAGCGACGGGCCGGCCGAGACCACGATGCCCGGAAAACCCCTGAAGCGGTCGCGGAGAATGTCGATCGGCGGGGTGGCCACGTAGGTCGGCAGGTTGTTGATGATGTTGCGACAGGTGATGCGCGAGTTGGCCACCAGCGTGACCAGGGCCATGCGGTTGGCGGTCATGTGCTCGGCCAGCAGCCGGCGGATGCCCGCGTGGAACGGGCCGTTGAGCCGCTCGGAGGGCCCGTGGGAGACGAACCGCGTGCCGAGCATCATCTGCGTGCCGTACGGTTCCAGGCGGGTCTGGATGTCGCCCCGGTCCTCGGAGGTCAGGATCGCGCAGCGCCGGTCCGCGAAGACCTCGGCCAGGTCCACCGTGTCCATGGCGGCCTTGAGCAGCTGCAGATCCGGTTCGGCGACCACCAGGATCTCCTCGCCCTTGAGCCGCCGGTACAGGGCCCGGACGTGGTAGCCCAGCCCGAAACCATGGACGACGAAGCACAGATGCGTGCCCACCTCGACGCTCTCGGCGAAACGGGCGGCCTCGGCCTCAGGATCGACGCGGCTGTGGACCTGGATCGGCCGGTCCACCCCGGGCAGCCGGACGGCGGCGGTGACCGCGCCGTTCCGCGCCGCCTCCAGGATCACCGAATCGTCGGGCTCGAGCTCGTCCAGCCGCTGGGCCAGCCGGGGGTCGGTGCGGAACAGGGCGGCCATGTTGCGCGCGTAGACGGCGTCGCTGCGGAGGTCCGGGTCCGCGGACGGCGTCGCTGCGTCGGTCATGACGGCTCCATGCGCCGATCCGTCGGCCTCAGTCGCCGATCAGATCGACCTCGCGCCGCAACGCGGCCTGCAGCCGCCGGAGGTAGGTGCTCCGGGGAATCTCCCGGGCCCCGAACCGCTGCAGGTGCGGCGTGAGGAATTGTACATCCAGGAGCGTCAGTCCGCGATGCCGCATCCGCTCGACCAGGGCCACCAGGGCGACCTTGGAGGCGTCGGTGCGGCGGTGAAACATCGACTCGCCGAAGAACGCCCCGCGCAGGGCGACGCCGTACAGCCCGCCGGCCAGCTCGCCGTCGCGCCAGGCTTCGACCGAATGGGCCAAGCCCAGCCGGTGCAGCTCGACATACGCCTCGATGATCTCGGCGGAGATCCAGGTGCCCTCGGGACGGTCGGCGCAAGCCTCCATGACCTCCCGGAAACGGGTGTTCATGCGGATCTCGAAGCGGCCCGAGCGGTACAGCTGCATGAGCGTGCGGGAGGCGTGGAAATCCTCCAGCGGGATGATCGCCCGCGGATCGGGGCTGAACCAGCGGATCCGGCCCTGCACATCCATCGGGAAAGCCCCGGCCGCATAGGCCCGAACCAGCAGTTCCGGCGTCAGCGGCGGGTCCGCATCATCGCGCCTTCGCCCGCTCATCGCTGGATATCCCCGGTCGAACCGTCTGAGCCCGCGACCACTGTCGGGCCCGCATACCCCATCGGCCATTCTACCGCCCGGGGCGCCCTCCGGTCATCCGCTGTGACGAGCCTTCCGGCGGGCAGCGGCGCTGCCCGGCGGAGGCGCCGGCGTTCCTCATCCGTTCAGGATGCCTGCGGCCGGAAACCCGGTCCATCCTGCCGCCGACGACGCGGAGAAAACGCCGCCTTCGCGCGGATCGCCAACGGCGATACCATGAAAAACCGGTCATGGGCCCGAACAAGGTGAAGATGTCGGATGATTCTCCCCCCGCGACCGCGAATGGTGTCGATCGTCCGGAGGTGTCAGGCCGATTTTCGCCTTCGCGGATTCGAAGTGCCGCAGCGGGCAGCGGTCGGTCGGCCGGCCGATTCGGACATGCGATGTAGCCGCCGGCGCCCCCGCCGGCCGGGCCGTGTGGACAGCCGCCGGTTTCCCGGGCCAAGGACCCGCTGCTGTGACCCGCGGCACCGACTGCGGCGTGATCGGCGGTCGGATGTGCGAAGGTAAACAACCCGTGGATCTTCCCGGCACGAACCGGCAGGAGGACGAACGGCTGATGGGCGAGGCCCTGCGCGAGGCCGAGGCCGCCCTGGAGTCCGAAGATGTGCCCGTCGGGGCGGTGGTGGTCAGCGGCGGGCGTGTCATCGGTCGAGGCCGCAACCAGCGCGAGAAGCTCCAGGATCCCACGGCTCATGCCGAGATCATCGCCCTGACCGCCGCGGCCGCGGAAATGCACAGCTGGCGGCTGGAAGGCTGCACCGTCTATGTGACGCTGGAGCCCTGCGCGATGTGCGCCGGAGCCCTGGTCCTGGCCCGCGTCAAGCGGCTGGTGTTCGGCGCCGAGGATCCCAAGGCCGGGGCGTGCGGGTCGGTGTTCGACCTGGTGCGCAGCGATCGCCTCAACCACCGGCTGGAGGTCACCGGCGGAGTGATGGGCGAGGCCTGCGCGGGTCTGCTGCGGGAGTTCTTCGCCCGGCGACGGGCGGCCGGAGAGAAGTAGAGCCGCCGACCGTCAGCACGCCGCGCGACAGCCGCGACGCCGTGGCCGTCGCCCTGGCCGAGAAGGAGAGTGCCTCGACCGGCCGGTTTGTCGATGTTGCGTCGCTGTGACGCCCGGTCCCGCCGCGACCATCCCCGATCCTTCCGGCCAGACGCCCGCACAGGCGGTACGGCCCGACCGGCACCCCGGGGAGGACTGTCAGTCGAACCGCGATTCGCCGCCGCGCCGGTTGCCCAGCCAGAGGGCCCGGTGCCACTGCAGCTCGCCGCTGATCACCTGCGGAACATCCTTCCGCGTCATCTGGAGGTAAGAAAGGCGCGAGACGCTGCCGTCGAGGAAGCCGACGTTCATGCGCTCCCGGGCGACGTAGGTCCTGTCGTTGGGATCC
The DNA here is from genome assembly GCA_938005315.1 of uncultured Phycisphaerae bacterium. GTDB lineage: Bacteria > Planctomycetota > Phycisphaerae > UBA1845 > PWPN01 > CALLOB01. Next base: position 13,191 of record CALLOB010000027.1, on the reverse strand, counting down.
TTGAAGCGGCTGTCGGACAGCCTGGGGCCGTGCCGGTAGCGGAGCGTCTGCGGCAGGTTGTCGTTCGGCTGCCCGCCGCCGTAGGCCCCCTTGCCGGCGTAACTCTCCGGGAAGATGCCGGGCTTGGAGTGCTCGGCCACGAGAATCGGGTTGCCCTTGACGTTCAGCAGGCCGGCCGGGGCGTTGGCCCCGTAGCTCATCCACAGCAGCGGCACGGTGTGCTGTCCGGTGGCGCTCTTGGCGTTGGGCCAGAGCATCTTCCCGCGGTGGTCGCGGACCTTGAAGTCCCAGGCGGACTCCACCAGCTTGACCCCCACGGTGGCGTTGTCCTGGCCGGCGACGGCCTTGAACGACAACAGCAGGTCGCGGTCGTTCGTGCCCGAGTCGCGCCCGAAGCCCCGCTGGTCGACGGTGTCCTGGATGTCCAGGTTCCACTCGCCGGCCTCCTCGAACACGCGGTTGAAGACCCCGTCGGAGGAGGTCAGTCCGCGGAAGGTCGAGCCCTCGTAGATCTCCGCCTGCAGCGCCGGCGTCGGCCGGGGGCGCGGGTCGGCCGGACAGTTGAAGATCTCTTTGCACTCCTTGTTCACCCGGAAGGAGGGCACCGCCCAGCCGAAGTTGGTGCTCACCCGCTCGCGGCGCATGCCCTGCTCCAGCCGGTGGATCAGCGTGCCGGCCACGGCCTGCCTGAGGTTGCTGCCGCACACCGTGGCTTGGGCCTGGTTGCGCGATTCCCGCAGTGCCGGCAGCAGGATGGCGGCCAGCAGGGCGATGATCGCCACGACTACCAGCACTTCGATCAGCGTGAACGCGTGAGGCGACGGACGGGGGTCAGGCAGCTCGCGCCACAATGGCTTGAAAGTGTTCCTGAAAAACCCGTTTCGGGAAGAGGCGCACCCGGCCGTGCGGAGCCGGGACAGCCGGCCGATGCGCCTGCGTGTCGGACGCCGGGGCGGCATGCGAACCTCCTCGACCGCCGGGCTGAGGCGGAGCGGACATGGCATGCGGCGACATGAACCCGGCCTCTCCCCCGGGACGGCGAAACCCTGCGCCGCCGGCGAACGGCTGTTTCGGTTCCTGTGTTCCGACCGGCGGCACGCCGGAGTCCGCGTGTCGCTTCAGGCCCGTCTGGAGTTTATGCCCGTCCGCCTGCCCGGGCAAATCGCCGGTCTGCGGCCCTGGCGGATGCTCCCGGCCCCGGGGGGCCGGGCCGCCCCGCCGGAAACCGTCCGGACGAAACCGTGCCTTGCGGCCCGGAACCGGGCGCCTACAATGGCCGCTCCTGCGGGGAGAGCCGCCGGCGCGGTTCGGCGGCTGCGGAGACGTTTTCCTTCATCGCGGAGGCGGCAATCCGATGTCCGGACAGAATGTGGGCCTGATCGGGCTGGCGGTCATGGGAGAGAACCTGGCCTTGAACATCGAGAGCCGGGGCTACTCGATCGCGGTTTTCAACCGCACGACCGAGAAGACCGAGGCCCTGATCAACGGCCGGGCCAGAGGCAGGCGCTTCTTCGGGGCCCGCACGCTGAAGGAGTTCGTCGACTCGCTCGAGAAGCCCCGCCGGATCATTCTGATGGTCAAGGCCGGCGCGCCGGTGGACGACTTCATCAACCAGCTCATTCCGCTTCTGGACAAGGGCGACCTGATCATCGACGGCGGCAACAGCCATTTTCCCGACACCATCCGCCGCAGCCGCGAGCTGGCCGCCAGAGGACTGCTGTTCATCGGCACCGGCGTGTCCGGCGGGGAGGAGGGCGCCCTCAAGGGCCCCAGCATCATGCCCGGCGGGCAGCGCGAGGCCTATGCCCTGATCGCCCCGGTGTTCGAGGCCATCGCCGCCAGGGTCGACGGCCAGCCCTGCTGCACGTACATCGGCCCGGACGGCGCCGGCCACTACGTCAAGATGGTGCACAACGGCATCGAGTACGGCGACATGCAGATGATCTGCGAGGCCTACGACATCCTGCACCGGGTGCTGGGCCTGTCGGCCGCCGAGCTGCATCAGGTCTTCGCCGAATGGAACGCCGGGGACCTCAACAGCTACCTCATCGAGATCACCCGCGACATCTTCGCCCGCACCGACCCGGACACCGGCAAACCGATGGTCGATGTCATCCTCGACCGCGCCGGCCAGAAGGGCACCGGCAAGTGGACCAGCGTCTCGGCCCTGGACCTCGGCGTGCCGGCCCCGACGATCGCCGAGGCGGTGTTCGCCCGCTGCATTTCGGCGATCAAGGACGAGCGCGTCGCGGCCTCGGCGCAGCTCTCCGGGCCGACCGGCCGCTTCCAGGGGGACCGCAGGGAGTTCATCCGTGCGATCCACGATGCCCTGTACGCCTCCAAGATCTGTTCGTACGCCCAGGGCTTTCAGCTGATGCGCGCCGCCGGCGAGGAGTACAAGTGGGACCTCGATTACGGCCGGATCGCGATGATCTGGCGCGGCGGCTGCATCATCCGGGCCCACTTCCTCAACCGCATCAAGGAGGCCTACGACCGCAACCCGCGGCTGGCCAACCTGCTGCTGGATCCGTATTTCAAGGACATCATCGACCGCACGCAGGCCAACTGGCGCCGGGTGGTGGCCACGGCCGCCGAGACCGGCATCCCGGTGCCGGCGTTCTCCTCGGCGCTGGCCTACTACGACAGCTACCGCAGCGCCCGGCTTCCGGCCAATCTGCTGCAGGCCCAGCGCGACTACTTCGGGGCCCACACCTACGAGCGCGTGGACAGGCCGGGCATCTTCCACACCGAATGGCTCTGACCGCCGCCGGCGACGGTGCGCCGGAGGCGTCGGGCGGGGAAGGTGTGAAACGCCGGAATCGCCGGAAGAGGCCGTCGACTCAGTCGATCGCGCGGGCGAACTGCTGGTAGAGTTCGGCGTACCGGCCGGCCAGCTCCAGCAGCTCCCAGTGGGTGCCGCGTTCGATGATCCGGCCGGCCTCGATGACCAGGATGAGGTCCGCCCGCTGGATGGTGCTGAGCCGGTGGGCGACCACGAACGTCGTCCGGCCGTGCAGCAGCCGCTCCAGCGAGCGCTGCACGACCTGCTCGGTGGCGGTGTCGATGGCGCTGGTGGCCTCATCCAGCAGGAAAATGCGCGGGTCGGCCACGAAAGCCCGGGTGAAGCATACCAGCTGCCGCTGGCCCAGCGAGAGGTTCGCCCCGCGCTCGCCCACGGGCGTGTGGAATCCTTCCTTGAGCGACATGATCGCCTCGTAGGTGCCCAGGTCCCGCGCCGCCTGCGCGATCTGCTCGTCGGTGGCCTGCGGCCGGACGTAGCGGATGTTGTCCATCACCGTGCCGCTGAACAGGTAGTTGCTCTGCAGCACCAGGCCGGTCTGGCGGTGCAGCGATTCGGCGGTCACCTCGCGGATGTCGTGGCCGTCGATCAGCACCCGCCCCCGCTGCGGCTGATAGAAGCGGGCGATCAGCGAGATGATGCTGCTCTTGCCGCTGCCGGTGGGGCCCACGAGGGCGACCATCTGCCCGGGCCGGGCCTCGAAGTCGATGTCGTGCAGCACCGGCCGGGCCGGGTCGTAGCCGAACGTGACGTGCTCGAAGCGCACGTGCCCGCGGACCGGCGCCAGCGGCCGGGCATCGGGCAGGTCGCGGACCTCCGGCTCGGTGTCCAGCAGCGAGAAGATCCGCTCGGCGCCGGCCATGGCCATCATGAGCTGGCCGTAGAAGTTGCCGAAGTTGACCACCGGCACCATGAACCAGTCCCAGTAGAGGAAGGCCGCCACCACCGAGCCGACGCCGATGGAGCGGTCGATCCGTCCCGCGGCCACGAGATAGCCGCCGTACAGCAGGATGATCGCCCGGCCGGCGAAGCCCACCAGGCTCAGCAGCGGCTGGTAGACGCCGGTCAGACGGGCGGCCTGGAGGTTGTTGGCGGTATTGCGCTGCTGGAGGCTGTTGAACACTCCCAGATTCCACACCTGGCGGTCGAAGGCGGTGACGACCCGCACGCCGGTGATGTTTTCGGCCAGGTTGGTGCTGACGCGGGTGAAGCCCTCGCGAACCTGCTGCTGGAGCACCGCGGCCTTGCGGCGGTAGGTCCGGTTGAGCACGAACAGCACCGGGGCCAGCCAGACCACCGAGAGGAACAGCCGCGGCTCGGTGCGGTAGAGCATCCCGGCGGCCACCACGGTCACCAGGGCGTTCTTGAGCACCAGGTCGATGCCCCAGACGTTGACCTCGCGCAGGCTGTTCACGTCGCTGGTGCAGCGGCTGATGATCCGGCCCAGCCGGGTGCGGTCGTAGAAGCTCATCGAGAGCCGCTGGAGATGAGCGAACAGCTCGCGGCGGAGGTCGAACTGCACCCGTTCGCCGGCATCGACCATGATCAGGATGGTCCAGCGCTGGATGAGCAGCGCCGCGGCCAGGGCCAGGCCCCACAGCCCCACCAGCCCGGCGAGCCGGGCGATGGCGGCCTGCTCGGAGGGCATCGGCCGCAGGGTGCCGGCGGCGTAGCCGGAGGCGAGGTTGATGATCGCCCCCATGAACGTCGGCCCCAGCATTTCTAGGACGATCATCAGCAGCCCCAGGACCAGCCCGAGGGCGTAACGCCGCCAATAGGGCTTCAGCCGGCCGGCCAGCCGCAGGACCATCCGCCGGTCGATGGGGCGGTAGCGCGGTTCGCCCTCCTCCGTGGCCACCGACAGCTCGCAGGCCGCGGGGCTCCCACGGCGGCCGCGCAAGCGGTCGAACCACCGTCGGGCGGCGGGTGCGGGCGCGGGCGCGTCGGGCTCAGGGCTCATCCGGGGGGTTCTCCAGCGGCACCGGCGCCGGACGGCGGCGCTCCAGGTCGGTCATGCGGTCCATGTGCGACCGGCGATCTTCGGGCTCGTCATCGCCGCGGAGCTGCAGGTCCACAATCCGGCGATAGTGCCCGCCGCGGGCCAGAAGCTCCGTGTGCGTGCCGGCCTCCACGATCCGTCCGCCTTCCAGCACCAGCACCAGGTCGGCGTTCCGCACCGTGCTGATCCGGTGCGCGATGATGAAGGCCGTGCAGTGCCGCATGACCAGCTGCATGGCCCGGTGGATCGCCTGCTCGGTCTCGGAGTCCACCGCCGCGGTCGCGTCGTCGAGCACCAGGATCCGCGGGTCGGCGGCGATCGCCCGGGCGATGGCCAGCCGCTGCCGCTGGCCGCCGGAAAGCGTGGTGCCCCGTTCGCCCACCGCCGTGAGGTAGCCTTTGGGCAGCGCCGCGATGAACTCGTGGGCCTGGGCGAGCCGGGCGGCGGCCTCCACCGGACCGCCGCGCGCCGCCGGACGCCCGTAGGCGATGTTGGCCTCCACCGTGTCGCTGAACAGGTAGGTCTCCTGGAACACATACGCGACGCGGCGACGCAGGCTCTCCAGGGTCACGTCGCGGATGTCCGTGCCTCCGACCAGGATGCGCCCGCGCTGCGGATCGTAGAAGCGAGCCAGCAGGCTGACCAGCGTGGTCTTGCCCGCGCCGGTCGGGCCGACCACCGCCACCGTGGCCCCGGCCGGCGCGTGAAAGCTGACGTCGTGCAGCACCGGCCGGGCCGGGTCGTAGCCGAAGGTGACGTGCTCGAAACGCACGTCCGCCGGGCCGTCCGGAAGCGGTCGGGCGTCCGGACGCTGCCGCACCGACGGCGGGGCGTGCAGCACCTCGTGCAGCCGCCGCGCCGAGACGATCGCGTTCTGGTACTGGTCGTTGATCACCGAGATCTGCTGCAGCCGGGAGAGGATCGCGCCCATCGCCGACCCGAGCATGAGAATGTCGCCGGCGTTGAAGCGCCCGCGCATGATCAGAATACCCGCGGCCAGGAACAGCGTCAGGTGCGAGGCCGTGGCGATGCCGCGCATCACCGGCACGAAGTCCGCGAACAGCCCCACCCGCCGCATGACCCGGTCAAAGAAGCGCTCACAGTTGTCCTCGTACTTGCGGATCTCCATCGCCTCGGTGGCGAACGCACGCACCACGTGGACGCCGGCGATGTTCTCGGTGATCAGGGCCAGGTCGCGGTCGCCGGCCTTCATCACCGCCTCCGAGGCCGGCTGGGCCCGGCGGCTGAACCGCAGGATGATCCACGTCCAGACCGGCAGCGGCGCCAGGGCCAGCCCCGCGACCCACGGCGAACGCGACAACAGCAGGGCGATGTAACCGCCGACGATCAGGAGGATCTCCAGAGAAACCAATAGCGCGGTGTTGACGAACGCCCGGACGTGCTGCAGATCGGTCAACGCCCGGTTGATCAGCTCGCCGGTTGAGATCGCGTCGTGAAAGGCGAACCCCGCCCGCTGGAGCTTGTCGTACACCGCCTCGCGGATGTGAAAGACCATGTCCATGCTGAGACGCATGTTGGCCACCTCGCGGAGGTAGCGCAACACGCCCATCAGCACGGTGAACCCCGCCAGCAGCAGCACCGTCGTGCGCAGCATCGCGGCCGCAGGATCATCACCGACCAGCCACCGCCACGCCGGCCGCCCCACCGCCGAGGCGGCATCCGGGTGCAGCCCCTCGATCCGATTGACTGCTTCGGCGGTCACCCGAACGGTGACGATCTCCACGGCCGTCCATAATGCCAGATAGAGACAGGCCAGCACCGCCACTTTCCGCACCGGCCGCAGAAAGCCCAGCGTCCAACGCAGCAGCTGCCTGTTGGTCAGCGACATGACGACCGCGCACCGCGGCACGGTGCGCCCGTTTCGGGCACGCTGCCCCGCGCCGCACCGGTTGGATGGCCCGCGAAGCCTTTTTTCGCTCGTTTCCGGCTGCACCCCGGGCCACGAGGCGTGCATCTATGAACACACCCCGGGGACGGGTGCAAGGTCGTCTCCGGGGTGGGGTTCACCGTTGCCAGATACCGCAATACCTTGATCCTTGGCCATCCTATCGGGCGACAGGAGACTTGTCCAGAAAGCCGGCGCCCGACCGGATTTGTCGTAAGTGTCTTTCAATTAAAGAGATGTGTGTTTCGGCATGAAGGGGAATTTCTTCCGGAAAACTATTTCTTTGCGCCAACTATTTATGCGAGCCAACTGTCTATTCTGCCGGACAAGGCCGAGCATCCGGTGGGCGCGGCTCCCGGCGGCCGGTCCGGTGAAAGCCCGGCTCCAGGAGGTGGGTCATGATCACCAGAAGGATGGCTTGGACGGCAATCGGGATGCTGGCGGTCACCGCCACGGCGATGGCGGCCTCCGTGACCGCGACATCGGTCTCCAGCAATGGCGGGTCCAGTTCCGCGACCGCCTCGGCCGTCGGAAACGCCGACGCGACCGCCACGGCCGGGGCGACCAACGGCGGGCGGGCGGTGGCCGACTCCCGTGCGATCGGCCATGCCGCCGGCTACGCGGCCAGCGACGCGGTGGCCGTCGCCGATCGCGGGCTGGCGCTGAGCACCTCTCTGGCCGACGCCCGAGGCGTGTACGGCGGCTCGGCCATCGCTACCAGCGAGAGCATCGCCGCCGCCCTGGGCGGAGTGGCCGTGAGCCACAGCGATGCCCAGGCCAGCGGAACGTTCTTTGGCGTCGCCCGCAGCCATGCCTCCTCCACGGCCCTGAGCCGCTGGGGCACGGCGGTCAGCGACGGCCGGGCCCGGAGCATCGGGGCTTACGGCGGCCGGGCGACCAGCGTGAGCGACTCGCTGGCCGACACCTACGGCGGAACGGCCACCAGCCGCGTCCGGGCCGAAAGCGATGCCCGATATCGGGCCTCGGCCCAGGCCAACGGCACGGGCGTGAGCATCAGCGGCTGGCGCCGACACTCGGAGGTCAATGCCCGGGCCCATAGCCGCTCGGCCTGGTGGGGGCGGGATCGGGCCAGTGCCGTGGCGGTCGAAGTGCGGCGGTGAACGGCCGATGTGGCGGGAAATCGATTCAACGGTGGACCTGATGGGATTTCCAGCGCAGGAAGGAGGACGACCATGACCGGGCGCATGAGGACATTGACGGCGGCGGCGGTCGGCTGGACGGCCGCGTGGGCATGGGCGGGAGAGGCCGGAACGAGTGCGACGGCGGGAACCGGCGGCCCCGCGGGCGGGACCGCAGCAGCTACCGCCAACTACACCGGGGGCGGTCCGGGGGTGGCCCGGACCCGCACCAGCACCGGCGACGTCAACATCGCCCGTGGGGTGGCCTGGGGCGTCGATCAGAATGGGCTGGACTTCTCCTTCAGCCATGCGATCGCGCCGCGTTTCGGGCCGGCCTATGCGGGAACCTTCAACCTCAGCATCGGCCGCGACGGCGCGGTGGCCGGCAGCTACGGCGGCTCCTTGGCCGAGGGCGGGCTGGCCCGCACGGTGCAGGCCGGAGGCATGACCCGCTCGGCGCCTTCCGGCGGCACCAGCGCGGTCGCCAACGCCGGCGGGAACACCGTCGGGGGCGGGCGGGTCGATGCCCGCACGAACTCCTGGAACCGGCCGGCATTCACCATGGCCCGCGGGCGGTTCATCCGCTGATGGCTCGGGCGGATGGCCCCTGCGGTCGCGGGAATGAGATTCCAGCAGGATCGCGCAACGGGCGGGCTGCTTCCCGCCCGTTTTTTCATGGCTGTGCAGCGACAACCGCGCATCGGGGCGATTCAGGTTAGAATGCGTTGCGCGGCGCTCCGGCCGGACCCTGTCGCCGGGGACGGGGCGAGTGCCGCTTTGCGTCCTGCCTTCGACGGATGCCCGAGGAGTTGCGGGTGAGTCTTTTCGATCAGCACGTGCACACGCGGTTTTCGCCGGACAGCCAGGCCGAGCCGGCCGAATGTGCCCGCATCGCCGCCGGGATGGGGCTGGCCGGGCTGGCGTTCACCGATCACTACGATGTTCATCCGGCCGAGAGACCGGCGCTGCGTTACGACTTCGACGTCCTGGGCGGCGAGGTTCGCCGCCTGCGCGCCGAGTGGGGTTCACGGCTGTTCATCGGCCAGGGCATCGAGATCTGCTGGCTGCGAGAGCACCAGGACGACATTCTGGCGGTGCTGGCGAGCCGCGAGCTGGACGTGGTGCTGCTGAGCGTTCACTGGGCCGACGGCCGGCCTCTGTGGGAGCCCGATTCCTGGTCGGACTGGGAGCCGGCGGCGGCCGCCGAGGCCTACCTGCTGGCGGTGCGCGACGCGGTGTGCTGGGCGGCGGAACTGCGGCGCGCGGGCCTGCGGCCCTTCGACGTCCTGGGGCACCTGGACCTGGTGAGGCGCTATGCGGTGCGGTTTCGCGAGGGTTGCGACCTGCGGCCTTTCGCGGGACTGATCGACGAGATTCTGCGCAGCTGCCTGGAGGCAGGGATCGTGCCGGAGCTGAACACCAGCGCGTTGCGCGGACCGCCGGGCGACCCGATGCCGCAGGAGTGGGTCGTGCGGCGATACGTGGAGCTCGGCGGGCGGTCCATGACCCTGGGCAGCGACGCCCACGCCGCCGACGTCGTGGGGGCGCACCTGGCCGCGGGGGCGGATATACTGCGCCGACTGGGGATCCGGGAGCAGGCCGTCTTCATCGGCCGGAAGATGAGGCCCGAGCCGCTGTGACCGGTGGCAGTTGAGGCGAACGCCATGCACGACAGGCGATCGACGCGACGGGGTTTCCGCCAGTCGATCGGCGCCGAGGGCGGCTTCAGGTCCGCCGTCGCCCAGGCCCGGCGCCGCCGGGGCGAACCGGTGAACCGACCGTCCTCGGGCCGGCTCAAGCCCTCCGGGCCCGCGACAGTCCCGGCGCACGGCGTCCAGCAGCACCGCACGCGAAGCCGATCGAGGGGCGTCGCCGCCCGGCGCCACCGCGACGAAAGACCCGGCACCGACCGCTCCGGCGCCTTGGCCGTTGCCAAGCGGGTCGGCTTTTCATAGCATGGCGCCGCGCCTCGGGGTGCACGGGGCCTTCATCCTCCGGCCGCACGGGGGCGCGGGGCGGGACCGGGCCGGGGACGTCGCCCCCGCGGGCCGCCCGGCATCAAGGCCTCACGCGAGAAGATCATGGTCGGGGACAACGCCGTTCTGGAAGCTGAGCCTCTCAGGCAGGCGCGGTCCTCGAGCCGCGAGCCACCGGTCCGTGAACTCTCATGGCTCGACCGGACCAAGTTCGCCCTGGTCCGCGGATTCCTCTGGGCCTGGGCCCGGGCCTTCTCGCTCAAGGGTCTGTATCTGTTCGGCCAGGTCTTCGGTTTTCTGGAGTGGTTGATCAACTACAAGCGTCGCCGGCGCTTCCGCGAGAATCTGCGGCTGGTGTTCGGCGACGACCCCCGGCACTGGCCGCGTTCGGTCCACAAGGCCTGCCTCCGGCAGTTCATGCGGCTGCGCTGCGACAAGCTCTTCTATCTGATCTTCGACAAGCTGCCGCGCGAGAAGATCCTCAAACGGATCCGCTTCGAGAACCTCGAGGTTCTTCAGCAGGCTCTGAGCCGCAATCGCGGCGTCTACGTCTGCATGAGCCATCACGGCTCGCACCACGTGCTGATCCTGCTGATGGCCCTGCTGGGCTACAAGGTCGCCGGCGTGCGTGACCGCAACGAAGGGGCCCTGCGGCGCTACGTGCAGCAGAAGTACGAGGAGACCTTTCCGGAGTTCCGCGACATCCGCATGTTCTTCGCCGACAGCTACCCCCGCGACCTCTATCGCTGCTTCCAGGACGGCTACATCCTGGGCAGCGCTCTGGACGTCGCCCGGGACCGCGGAGCCCACCTGCGCACCGCGAAGGTCAGGCTGTTCGGGCAGGAGCGCGAGTTCCTCACCGGGCCGATGCAGATCGCCCTGCGGGTCGGGGCCCCGGTCATCCAGGGCTTCGTGGTCTCACGAAAGAACTTCTACTTCAAGCTCATCGCTAAAGGCCCGCTGGTCGAGCCGGGGGCCGACGGCGACGAGGACGAGATCGTCCAGCGGGCGATGCAGAAGTACGCCGACAACATCGCCGAGCACATCCGCGAATACCCCGACCACATCAGCAGGACCTGAAAGGGCGGCGATCCGACATGGCCGGCACGCTGTGGCTCTTTCTGCTTCAGGCCGCCGGCATCTCGCTGTCGGGGGTACTGGCGCCCGGCCCGGTGACGGCCGCGACGCTGGCCGCCGGGGCGAAGTCCAGGCACGCCGGAGCATTGATCGCCCTGGGGCACGGCCTGGTCGAGTTCCCCCTGATGTTGCTGGTCGTCGCGGGCGCCGGGGCCCTGCTGGCCCGCCCGGCGGTGGCCGTGGGCGTCGGACTGGTCGGCGGGGCCTTCCTGGTGCACCTGGGCATCAGCATCCTGCGGGATCTCGGCCGGCCGCACGACCCCGCCGCCTCCGCCCGCCGGACCGACCGGCCGCTGTGGACCGGCGTCGTGCTCACCGCCGGCAACCCCTATTTCCTGCTGTGGTGGGTGACGGTCGGACTGGCTCTGACCGAACGCGCCCTGGAGATCGGCCGGGCGGCGTTCGTGCTCTTCGCGGTCGTGCACTGGCTGTGCGACCTGGTCTGGCTGGAGGCCCTGTCCTGGGCCAGCTTCCGGGGCACGCGGCTGATGGGAGAAAATCTGCAACGGCGCGTGCTGGGGCTGTGCGGGGCGGCGCTGGTGATTCTGGGGGCGATGTTCATCCGGGATGCGGTCGCCCGGCCGCTGCGCGGTCCGGAACCGGCCGCCACGTCGGCCTCGGCACCGGTCACAGTCCGTACTCGGCCAGCGCCGCCTGCAACCGCTCGCGGTTGGCCGGCGACATCGGACACAACGGCAGGCGGAACTCCTCCTCGATCATGCCCAGGATGGCCATGGCGGTCTTGATCGGGACCGGGTTGACCTCCAGCGTCAGCATGCTGCGGGCCAGGCGGAACATCCGGTGATGCCACGTCCGGGCGGCGGCCCAGTCGCCGGCCAGTGCGGCGTCGGTCATGGCCTTGACGTCCCGGGGGATGATGTTGGCCAGCACGCTGATCACGCCCACGGCCCCGACGGCCATCAGCGGCAGGGTCATCGAGTCGTCGCCGCTGATCACCGCGATGTCGCAGCGGCCGATGAGTTCGGAAGCCCCGTCCATCGAGCCGGTGGCGTGCTTGACGGCCACGATGTTCGGACAGGCCTCGCGAAGTCGCACGATGGTGTCGCAGGCGATCTCCACGCCGCAGCGCGAGGGAATGTTGTACAGCACGTGGGGGAAGTCCACGGCATCGGCGATCGCTTTGAAGTGGCGGAAGAGCCCCTCCTGCGAGGGGCGGTTGTAGTACGGCGCGACCAGCAGCGACCCGTCGGCCCCATTGCGGCGGGCGTGGCGGGTCATCTGCAGGGCCTCGTGCGTGCTGTTGGACCCGGTTCCGGCCAGGACCGGCACCCGCCCGGCCGCCCGCCGGACCACCGCGGCCACCACGGCATCGTTCTCCTCGTGGGTCAGCGTCGGACTCTCGCCGGTGGTGCCGCAGGGCACGAGCACGTCGGTGCCCGCGGCCACATGGGCGTCCACCAGCTCGTCCAGGCGCTTCCAGTCCACCTCGCCGTCGCGGTAGGGCGTCACCAGCGCGACCATGCTGCCCTTGAACGGATTCGTCACCTGAAAAACTCCTCGCCGGTCGTCGGCCGGATCCCCTCGCGGCCGCGCCGGACCGGCGTCGCGTCTACATCACCAGCCGTTTCATCTCCCGCACCGCCTCGCGCAGCCCGACGAATACCGAGCGGGCGATGATCGAGTGCCCGATGTTGAACTCCGACAGCCCCTTCAGCGCCGCGACCGGAGCGACGTTGTCGTAGGTCAGGCCGTGTCCGGCATGCACCGTCAGCCCCAGTCCGCGACCGACCTCCAGGGCCTCCTCCAGCCCCGCCAGCGCGGCGCGCACCGCCCGGGGCGTTCGGGCGTGGGCGTAGCCGCCGGTCCACAGCTCGACGGCGTCAAAGCCCAGGTCGGCCGAGGCCTTGACCTGCTCGGCCAGCGGCTCGATGAACGCACTGGTGACGATGCCCTTGCGCCGCAGCCGGGCCACGACCGGCCCGATCCGCTTGCGCAACCGCACGACGTCCAGACCGCCCTCGGTGGTCAGCTCCTCCCGGCGCTCGGGCACCAGCGTGCTCTGGTCGGGCTCGAGCTTCAGCGCGATCGCGACGATCTCGGGCGCGATCGACATCTCCATGTTCAGCTTGACGTGGACGACCTGCTTGAGCAGGACCGCGTCGCGATCGCTGATGTGCCGGCGGTCCTCCCGCAGGTGGAAGGTGATACCGTCGGCCCCGCCGAGCTGGGCCTCCACGGCCGCCCAGACCGGGTCGGGCTCGAAGGTCCGCCGG
>CALLOB010000026.1 GCA_938005315.1 uncultured Phycisphaerae bacterium | reverse complement strand
AGCACCGCCTGGGTGGCCAGCGCGACGACGTTGTTGGTCGAGCACCAGACCAGCGGCGTGCCCAGCCTGTAGGGGTTCCGCTCCGCCCGGCGGGCGACGCGCTCCAGCCCGGCGCGATAGTAGCGCGCCAGCCGGGCTTTGGTCTCCTGATCGACGTGCGGATACAGCCGCCAGTGAGCGAGATTGACGTAAGGGAAGAACTCATAGTGGCCGTGGCGGTCCAGGCCCATCCAGGGGTTGTCGCCGGCCTGGTGAGCGAACCGCACCGCATCCTCCAGGTAGCGTCGCTCGGCGGTGGCGATGAAGAGCTCCGCGGCCGCCCATTCCGCGTCATCGTGCCAGGTGCTCTCTGCGTAGTAGTGCGGGGCTCGCACCGGCACCGACATCGCGCAGCCGGGCTTTCGCAGAGCGAGTTCATACAGCGATCGCGCCGTCGGCACGTCGCCGGCCAGGGCCATGGCCGCGGCCGCCCGGCCGGCGAGGTTGGCGACACCGGACGAGGCGTTCTGATACCTGGGTCCCTCGGGGCGGCCGGTGGCCGGCCATGCGGCGCGGGGACCGCCTTTTCCCCAGCCGTAGTCGGACTGGTCGTCGTGCCAGAGCGTGGCCGGGGGCAGGTGGTCGCGGTCGTCGCCGATCTGGACGTAGATGGTATCGGGGTCGGGGTGGAGCTTGCGCACCAGGGCGGCTCCGTGGCGGGCCTCGTCCTCGGCGCCGGCCAGGAACAGCGCCGCCACGCAGTAGGTGGTGGTGATCATGTGCTTGAGGCGGTCGCCGGCGTCGTGCCAGCCCCCGACCAGATCGACCTTCCGGCCGGTGACGGTGTCAATCCCGTCCTGCTGATGGCAGGAGCGGTTGGTGACCGGGTTATGGCCGCAGCGCTGCAACCGCATGAAGTGCAGCAGCCTGTCGGGCACTTCGCGGAACGCGTCGGGACCGATGGCGAACTCCGGCGAAGCGACCGGCCCGCAGACCACCCGATACCGCCCGGGCGCCCGCTGCGCGGTGAAGTCGAGGCGGTAGTTGTGCTCGAACGGCCCCCACGCTCCGCAGTCCGGCCCGATTTCAGCCGAAAAATCGCCGACGGTGAAGTGTCCGGTCACCGGCTTGCGCGACGACAGCACCGCGATCTTGGGGTCCTGCGGCAGGTAGCCCACGTTGTTCACGCGGACCCAGGCCCGGGGCGCCGGCTGCGTGTCCGGCCCGGAGGCCGCCGGGCAGACCGCGCCGGACATCGCGCCGGTCAGGACGACCAGAAGCCCGCAGCGGCCCGTCATCGAACCCCCTTGCCCAAAGAGGTTTTCTCCCGGTCGTCGGAGCACTCGCCGACCGGTCCTCCAGACGGCGGCTCAGCCCGCGCAGGCCGGGTTGGCCGGAATACCGGGCGCCCCCAGGCAGCGCAGGAAGAGCGTCACGTCGTCGGCATCCACGTCCGCGTCGCCGTCGAGCCGGGCCCCCACGCAGGCCGGGTCATCCTGCGGCACGGAGACGCCGGTCAGGCAGTTCTGCAGCGTTGCGAAGTCAAGCTGGTCCACGTCCAGGTCGCCGTCGAAGTCGCCCGGCGTGACCACCCGGAGCGCGACCGTCAGCGTCGCCGTCGGAGCCGAGGCGGCCGCGTCGGACACCTCGATCGTCGCGGTGTAGGTTCCGGGCGGCAGGCCGGCGGTCGAATAGCGGATCGCGATCTCGTCGGCCTCGCCGGTGCTGCTGCCGGCGGCCGGGTCCGTGGAAAGCCAGTCGGCGTCGTCGCTGATGAGGTAGAGCAGCTGGCCGTCGCCTCCGTTCCGTACGGTGAAGACATCATCGGCCGGCAGACGTCCGTAAAAGACGGTCCGCACGAAAGCCGGCGGATCGACCAGGATCACCGCGGGGCGGGCGTTGAGCGTCAGATCCTGTCGGCGCACACCGCCGGGCGGCACGGTGATGCCGGTGTAGGTCACCGGGCTGAGCCCGGCGGCCGATGCGGTCACGTCGTAGGCGCTGCCGCCGGGCGCGGCCGGGACCAGCGTGGCGACGTACCATCCCGCGCCGTCGGTGCGCACCTCCGGCAGGGCCCCGACCTGCACGACGGCATCGTCCAGCGGCAGGCCGGTCTGCCCGTCGATCACCCGGCCGAAGAGCGTGCCCTCGGTCGCGGTGGCCGCGTATCGCCAGGGCATCGCGGGGGTCGGCACCGGCGCGGTGAACAGGTTGGCGGCGATGAACGGGTACCAGTCGCTCCAGGTCGCCCCGCCGTCGTTGGTCACGTTGTAGGAGTAGGTGCACAGCCCGTGAGCCCCGGCGTTGCGGGCATAGCTCATCTGCGTCAGGCTGTCGGCAAAGGTGTTCATGTAGATGCCCGGTCCGATGAACGTCTGGCGGGCGTAGGCCCAGACGATGGAGTTGTCCACCCACTGGCGGTAGGTGGTCGGATAGGTGCCCTCGTCGAAATAGGCCATGGGGATGGAGGCGTCCAGGTAGCCGCGCTGCATCCAGTCCTCCCAGTCGCAGTAGGTGTCGGTGTACGGCCGGGTCTGGTGGAAGTCGGTGCTGGCCGGGTACCAGGTGACCAGCGCGGCGGTGTAACGCAGCGGCTGACGGGGGTTGGAAGTGATCGTCGGCAGCTCGGCCCGGACCCGCCGCACCAGTTCCGTGATGGTGCGACGACGGAAGTCGTCCCACTGGGCGTCGCCGGTGTAGGGCGGCACGTCGGTGCGTCCGGTGATCCGTTGGAAGCGGCGCAGGCTCGACCCGGCGTAGTTGAGGTCCGCCGGGTAGCCGGCGTCCTTCTGGGTGTAGCGAATGTAGTCCCAGTGGATGCCGTCGATCTCGTAGTTGGTCGCCAGCTCGCGCACGATGGAGACCAGGTAGTCCTGCACGTCCGGCGAGCCGGGGTCGAAGGTGTAGGTGCCGCTCAGCGAAGCGACGGTGCCGATGCTGCCGGAGGGCACCATCAGCCACTCCGGATGCGCGGCCAGCATGGGGTTCTGCGCCGGCGGCCAGACGCTCGAGCAGCGGAAGGCCACCAGCCAGGGGTGGACCTCCAGTCCGTGGGCGTGGGCCTGTTGGACCAGATAGCCCAGCGGATCGAAGCTGCCGGTGACGTAGCTGGACTGGGGAACGATGTTCGACCGCCAGAATGCCCCGTGCGAGCCGACTTCCGCGTCGTGGTAGGCCAGGACCTCCGGGAGGATCGCGTTGTAGTGGCCCTGCACCGCCAGGGCGACCAGCTGGTCCACCTCCGCGGCCGTCCGGAAGCCGATATGGAACACGTCCGCCCACATCCCGCGGAACTCCGGGGCTGGCGGCGGGGCGGGCGCGAAGCGAACGGCGTCCGCGGCGATGGTCTTGTTCTTGCGGGCCCGGTCGCTCAGGCGCACATAGCCCCCGGTGCCGCCGGCGAAGCTGAACGTGCCGAGGGCGACCCACTGCCCGCCGTTGACCTGCTGGTTGACGGTGAAGGTGTTCGAGCCGCCGCCGTGGACCACGGTGTACTGGGCGTTGTCCGGAGCCGCGGTCCCGTAGGAGGGATACCACACCGAGACGATGTAGTCGCCGCCGGCCGGCAGATTCGGCCGCCATTCGACGGTCCCGGCCGTGCCGGAGGTCGTGGTGGTCTTGTAGCGGTGGTTGACGCCCCATTGGTCCGCGACCGAGCCGGTGTTCCAGGAGCCGGCGATCACCGAGAAGCCCGGATCCGCGTTGTCCACGATGATCGGATCAGCATGAAGCGTTCCGATACCCAGGACGATCACGGACATCGCCAGTCCGCCGCATCGCCCGTGCCTGGTTCCCCCCATTGTCTGTCTCCAAGGTGCAAGAGGTGTCCGGTCGCCGCGAAGCGATGCGGGCCGAGGACGTCCGACCGGCCGCAGCTGCGGCTTCGGCGACCCGAAGCCATTGTAACGACTGTGTCCCTGTGCCCCAACGCCCGATGCGTGTAAAATGCTCGAACCGCCGCGCTGCGGAAAAGTGATCGGTATCGCGCGATATCGGTCGCCCGGGGGAGCGGCCGGCCCGGAGTGAGCCATGCCGTCGCCGGTGGTGGGGATAACCTGCGCCTTTCGCGTCACCACGTCGCCTCTCGGCGTGGAGTCGCCGGGGGCGTCGCTGGACGCGCGCTTCCTCGACCTGCTCCGGCAGGCCGGGGCCCGCCCGGTGATCATCCCGCCGGCCCTGGCGGAGGATGACCGGCTGACCGATATCCTCGAGACGCTGGATGCGCTCATTCTCAGCGGAGGGCCGGACGTGCCGCCGCAGCGCTACGGCGCCGAGCCGCATCCTGCGACCCGGCCGCTGCATCCGCGAAGGGTGTGGACCGACTTCGCCGCAGCGGCTTTCGCCGACGACCGGGGGCTTCCGGTGCTGGGTGTCTGCGGCGGCATGCAGGAGTGGAACGTGCACCGCGGAGGCACGCTCCATCAGCATTTGCCGGACCTGGCGACTTCACCGGTGGTGGCTCACCGCCACGTCAACGGGCAGGACTTCGAGTACCATGAGGTGCGGGTGGAGCCCGGAAGCCTGCTGCACCGGATCGTGGGCTGCCCGCGTCTGCGGGTCAACAGTTCCCACCACCAGGGCGTGGACCGCCTCGGACGGGGTCTGCTGGCCTGTGCCTGGTCCGAAGACGGGCTGGTCGAGGCCTTCGAGGACCCCGCGCGGCGCTTCTGCCTGTCGGTGCAGTGGCACCCCGAGGACATGCCCGAGGATCCGCTGCAACGGGGGATCCTGGCGGCCCTCGTGCAGGCCGCCGGCAGGAAATGACGCGCCATTCGCCGGCCCGGAGCCGTGGTCGTGGAAAACTGCAGCCTGTCAGCCTGGACGCTCGACGACCGGCGCGAGCCGCGGATCAGGGTCGGCCTGGTGCTGCCCGAGGACGAGATGCCGGAAGTGTCCTTCGTGCTGCCGGAGGGCGAATGCCGGGCCTGCGGCGGGGGCGAGGAGGCGAAGCTGGCGGTCAAGGCCGGCCGGGTCACCGCCGAGGGCGGCCGCGTGCGGCTGGTGGCCGGCGCGGCCCGCGTCGGACCGGCGGAACGCATCGTCCTGCGGCGCGGCACGGATGTGCCGCTGGAGGCCGGGGCGGGCATCCGGTTGACCAGCGTGGTCGCCGGCCGCGGGTTCCACTGGCAGACGCGCATCGAGCCCTGCTTCGTCGGCGACCTGGAGTTCCTCGCCCGTGACGGCCGGCTGGTGGTGGTCAACGAGCTGCCCGTCGAGGACTACCTCACCGGAGTCATCTCGGGCGAGATGAGCGGCGAGTGCCCGCTGGAGTTCCTCAAGAGCCAGTGCGTCGTGGCCCGGGCCTGGGTCCTGGCCCACACCGAGCCCAAGCACCCGGATCTGCCCATCGACCGCTGCAACGACGACTGCTGCCAGCGCTACCAGGGGACCGACGACCTGACGCCGACCGTCCTGGAGGCCGTGCGCCGGACCCGGGGGCAGGTTCTGCTCGATCCGCAGGGCCGGCTGATCGACGCCAACTACTCCAAGAGCTGCGGCGGCATCATCGAGGCTCCCGAGCACGTGTGGGGCGTCGCCAAGCCGGGGCAGCGGGCCGCGCCCGACGCCCCGCAAGGCTCGTCCGCCCGGCGTTTCTTCCCTCTGACCGAGGACAGACTGGACGAGTACCTCACGGGCGCGTGGCTGGCCGACACCGACGTGTTCTGCAGCCCGACGGTGGTGCCCGAACGCGACCTGAAGCGCTACCTCGGGCGCGTGGACGACGGCGGCGGGCATTTCCGCTGGCGGTTCGAGTACCGGCGCGAGGAGCTCCAGGACGTGCTGCGCCGCAAGCTGGCCGACCGGCTGGAAGGCGGGCTCGACCGGCTGGACGGGTTGGCGGTGCTCGCCCGCGGCTGCTCGGGGCGGGCCCGACGGCTGCGCATCGACTACCGCGACGATGCCGGCGCCGCCCGACACCTGGTGCTGGAGAGCGAATACGCCATCCGTGACGCCCTGCACGAGAAGTTCCTCTACAGCAGCGCGTTCGCCGTTCGGGTTCTCGGCGATCCCGCCGGTCCGCCCGAGCGCTTCATCCTCACTGGCGCGGGCTGGGGCCACGGCGCGGGCCTCTGCCAGATCGGGGCTTTGGGCATGGCCCTGCACGGGTATACCTGCGAGCAGATCGTCAGACACTATTTCGAGCCGGCCGAACTGCGGGCCTGCTACTGACCGCGGTCGCCCGGGCGCCGGTTCACGGGCGGCGGGCCACGAAGAAGGCGCGGTCCCACTCGGCCGCGTACAGCCGGTCCCCGGCCGTCAGGCTGTTGATCTTCACCCCCGGCGGGCTGGAGTGCACGAAATGCGAGGCCGACAGGGCAATGCCGGTGTGGAAGACCTTGCCTGCGGCGTTGATGAAGTAGAGCCGGTCACCCGCCCGGATCGCGCTGCGGTGCCATGAAGTCGCCACCAGCCGGCCGCCCAGAGCCTGCTGGGCCGCGTCGCGGGGCAGGTGAACGCCGTGCCGCAGCCAGACGTTGGCCACCAGCCCGCTGCAGTCCAGTCCGACCGGCGACTGGGCCCCGAAAACGTAGGGCACGTGCAGCATGTCCAGGGCCGCCGCGGCGCGGGCGGAGCCCTGATCCCCGCCGTATTCGAACCTCACGGCCGACTCCGGCAGCCCCACCGGCTCGCCCGCCGGCGTGAGCGTGGTGATCCGGCCGGCCTCGCGCGACGCCACGGGCAGACGGGTGCCCCGCAACACCCGGGCGCCGGCCAGCTCCAGGTCCTCACACGCCGTCGCCCACGGCATCGCCAGCCGGGCGTCAAAGTCGGCTTCGTCGAGGCGTTGGATCGCCGCCTCCGGCACCCAGGCGGCGTAGCCGTCGGCCGAGAGCACGTGCAGCCAGCC
>CALLOB010000025.1 GCA_938005315.1 uncultured Phycisphaerae bacterium | reverse complement strand
TCGGCCGACGCCGGGGTCTCAATTGGTAAGGCGAAGCGCCGCAGCCCCCCGCGCCCCCGCCGGCCGTCGAAGCGCAGGCTTGGGGAAAGCCATCACGACAGGGCAGGTGCTCCACTGCCTCCGCGAGAGCTTTGCCCCGCTCAGACCACTCGGCATCGCTGAGTCGTGCAGGCGTGGGCCCGGCCGGTGAGACGAAGCCGGTTACGGGCGAAAAAACGGTAGGCCGCGTCGCAGATCGGCTTGAGGATCGGCCAGTTGGTCGGGGCCAGCAACCAGCCGTAACCGACCGCGTCATACGCCCGCCGGAAGACCTCCATGCCGCGGACCAGCCGGCCGTCGGGCAGCACGCCGTGGATCTGGCCCATCACCTGCTCGGCGGTGGCACCATAGCGGCCGGGATCGAAGTCCGGCGACGTGATGTCCTCGATGGCCAGCAACCCCCGCCCGCCGTCCAGCCGGCGGAGCATGGCCGCCTCGGTGCTGCACAGCGGGCAGGCACCGTCGATAAGGATCTTGAACTTCCAGTCGTTCATGCTGTCCGCCTCCTCCGGCTGCAGATCCTGGCCGGTCGGGGAAGCCCGGATCAGCGTATTATAGTCCGGCCCGCGGCGCCTGACCGTGCTTGCAGCCCCCGCCACGGCGGCCGGCGCCGGCGTGCGCTCGGTCCATGGGACATCCGTCCATGGCCGCGGGCACCCGCGTCGGCCGTCGCACGGAAGAAGATCGCAATAGCAGTTTTGCGGCATCGTGATATACTGCCTGCCGTCGACCGGCGATGGCCGCACGTCCGTGATGATCCCGTGCCAGCAGGGAGAGGAGGTTGATTCGATGTCCCAGGTGCCCGTGTGTGCAGCGGGGGCTCGCGACGACACCTGCTGCCCGATGTGCCTGCAACGGTTGCCCGGGCCGGGCACTGGAAGCAACTGCTGGACCGCAGGGTCTGCAAGAGCTGCCGCAACCGGTACATCATGCGTCGCGAGCTGGGCTACATCATCGACTCGCTCGTGTATACACTGGTCGCATTCGCCGTGGTACTCCCGCTGGCAACCCTCGCCAGCGTCACGAGCCTCGCGGGCCCCAACGGGCCGGCCGCGGTTCCGCCGGCCGGCGTGCTTGAAACGGGCATTGAACTTGTGACCTGGATCCTGGCCCCGCTGCTCTTCTGTTTCCGCGACGCCTGGGCGGGTCGCCCGCCGGGCAAGGCCCTCTGCGGACTGAGGGTCGTGGACGCCTTCTCGCGCGAGCCGATTTCTCCCGGTCGGTCCCTCAAGCGCAATCTGCCGCTGATGATTCCCTATGTTGGACTGCTGGTCTGCCTGATCACGCTGCACCTCGGCCGGCGCTGGAGCGACCGCTGGGCCGGCGCCACGGTGGTCTGGGAGAAATTCGCCCACCGCCCGCCCTTCGCCCCCGACGGCCGGCTCTGTTTCTTCTGCGGCTACGACCTGACCGGCAACGTCACCGGCGTGTGTCCCGAATGCGGCCAACCGGTGGATCGCCATGACCAGGCTGCGCCGGTGGCCTGAACCGCTCGCGGCGGTTGACCAACGTGCCGCCCGGCGACGGATCGCAGAACACGTCGGGGGTTCCGTTTCCTGCCAACCGGGAAACAGCGACAATGGCAGCCCGTTTCCGGCCGGCCCCTGCGGCAGGTCGGTTCGCGTGCCGAGAGGTCCTCGTGCGGAGTGCGTCCATGCAGTTCGAGTTTGCCACGTCCGGCCGGATCATCTTCGGATCGGGGGTCTTCGACCGGCTTGGGACCCTGGCGGAGGAGTTTCTGGCGGATGGACCGCGCCGGGCGATGCTGGTGGCCGGACTGGCCGGCAACGTGCGTGAAGCCGCACGGGCGCGGCTGGCCGATGCCGGAATCGCAACGACGGTGCTGGAGGCCGCCGGCGAGCCGACCACTGAACTGGCCGAACGCGGGGCCGCCCTGGCCCGCGCGGAAGGTTGCCGGCTGGTCATCGGCCTGGGCGGCGGCAGCGCCCTGGACACGGCCAAGGCAGTCGCCGCCCTGGCCACCAACGCCGGGCCGGTCGAGGACTACCTGGAAGTCATCGGCCGGGCCCGACCGCTGACCCGCGCCCCGCTACCCTGCATCGCCGTGCCGACCACCGCCGGCACGGGCTCCGAGGTGACCCGCAACGCCGTCCTGGCCTCGCCGGCTCACCGGGTGAAGGTGTCGCTGCGCAGCCCGTCGATACTGCCGCGCGTCGCCCTCGTCGATCCCGATCTGACGCTGGACCTCCCGCCGGAGGTGACCGCCTCGACCGGCCTGGACGCCCTCACCCAGCTGATCGAGCCCTACGTCTGCACCCGGGCCAACCCGCTGACCGACGCGCTGTGCCTCGAGGGCATCCGGCGGGCGGCCGGATCGCTGGGGCGCGCCTTTCGCGACGGTCGCGACGCCAAGGCCCGCCGGGACATGGCCGTGGCGAGCCTCTTCGGCGGGCTGGCGTTGGCCAATGCCGGCCTGGGCGCCGTCCACGGATTCGCCGCGCCGATCGGCGGCATGTTTTCCGCGCCGCACGGCGCCGTGTGCGCCGCCCTGCTGCCTCACGTCATGTCGGCCAACGTCGAAGCGCTGCGGCGGCGTGCGCCGGACTCCCCGGCCCTCGAACGCTACCGCCTGATCGCCGCGATGCTCACCGGGGACGATCGCGCCGAAGCCGAGGACGGCATCGCCTGGGTCAGGCGGACCTGCGTCGAGCTGGGCATCCCGCCGCTGGGGCAATACGGCCTGTCGGTTGCCGACGTTCCGCTGCTGGTCGAGAGAGCCGCCGTCGCCAGCAGCATGAAGGCCAATCCCGTCACGCTGACCGCCGGGGAACTGGAGGCCATCCTCCGCGCGGCGATGTAGTCCTCGCCCTTTCGCGGGGCACCGGTCCGGGCAACCCCCGCAGTGGCCGCACGTCGCACCTCAATCGCACGCCGCCACGACGCCCGGACCGGCGGCGCAGTCCACGAACGCCTGGATGTCCGGGCCGTTGAGGATCTCGTCCTTGTTGACGTCGAAGCAGCTGCACCGCACCGGGTAATCGGATATCGCCGTTTCAGGATCCAGCGTCAGGCAGGCCTGCAGCAGCGCGAAATCGGCCATGTCGACGTCATCGTCGTCATCCATGTCCGCGAAAGGCACGTTTCAGACCTGGTAGGTGCAGTCCGTCTCGGCGCAGGTCGTCTGCGGCCCCTGCCAGGCGCCGCGCAGGGCGGCGCACTGCCCCTCCGTGACCTCCGAACAGATCCGCCCGCGCTGGCAGCAGGCTCCCGGCACGTAGGCCGGGTTGTCGGCCGAGAACAGGTTGAACTCGCGGGTCTCCAGGTCGAACGCCAGGGCGTACACCCTGGTGCCGTGGAAGGCCAGGGCCAGCGTCTGGGAGGCGTTGTCGGCCTTGCTCGGGTCCGGATGCGCCGCCTGCGGCGTGCCCTCGTCCCCGTCAGGACCGCCGCTGTCACGGCCCACGGTATAGACCCGTCCGATCGCCCCGTAGGTGCCGGCGTAGTCGTAGGTCGCCTGGGCCCCGAAACTCATCCAGGCGGCGCCGTTGGCGGGGTTGACGGCCATGTCCGTGACCCAGTACAGCCCGTTGTTGGGGATGCCCGAGACGTCCGGGGCGTTGCCGTTGGCGTGCCAGCGATCCGCGGTGACGATGCCGGTCTGCTCGCCTTCGGACACGGGGTTGTCGAACAGCGCCGGCTTGGCCGGGTCGCCGTTGTAGCGGCGGGCGATGCACGAGCCGCTCTTGCCCCGGGCCACGGTCCAGAGCTTGCTGAAGGCCGAGTCGTACTCCAGCTCCATCAGCGGATCGTTGCGGCCTTCGGCGGGCAGCTGACCATTTTTGGCGGCCTCCCGACGGTTGACCATCCAGGCCATCGCGAGAGAAAAAGGGACAACACTGATCATTGAAGGGCGCAGCGGGGAGAGTGCGTCGACGATCAACTTCCGGTGCCGAGGCCCAGCCCGGGGCGAAATCGCCGAGCATCGGGCCGGAGGTGCCGAACGGCTGGGCGGAGGTGGCGAACAGCGGCTCACAGAGCCCCAGCATCGGTCTTGCCGGCGGGAGGATCACAGGCCGGCGCGGCAGTTCGCGTGCGTCGGTTGCCGCGGGCGCCGGGTCAGGGGAAACCGTGGCACAGGGACTGTGGACTCGCATTTCAGGACCGCCGTCATCACCGACCTGCCTTTGCGGGTTGAAGCCCACCCCCTACGGCCGCAGCAGGCTGCGCTCGAACCCGGCGGCTGTCTGTCGGCGGTCTGAGACCCGCAAGGCGCGCTTCCTCCACCATCCGGCCACGGTCCTGAGGCCCCTGTGGTCGGACCGCCAAGGCGCCCGAGCCTGCCCAGGCACCGACGGCACGAACCGGCAACCCGCGCGACTCGCTGCTGAGGGTCAACCGATCCGGGCGACGCCGCCTGCAACCGACATGGCTGACTTTGGCAGACGGTCCCTGTACCCCGCGAACCGCCCCAGAATTACCGGCCGCCGCGCGTCCGGCGAAGAGTCTTCCCCCCAGTTTTGCTGGTCGAACGCGTACCGGGCTGTAGTCCCGCGCCGCCCGGGCTGATCCTGGCGCCGGCATTGGTGGGGCCCCAAGCCGGTCGTATAATGCGTTTTCGAGCTTGGGAAGGCCGTCAGCCGACCGAAAGGCCACGCTTGGGCAGGACGGCTCGGCCCGGCCTGAGGAAAACCCCAGCCAAGGTCGAGGATTCCGAATATGCAGGACCGAATCCGCGGGCGAGTCTATGTCCTCGGGGACGACATCGACACCGACCAGATCATCCCCGCGAACTTCCTGACTTACAACCCGGCCATACCAGAGGAACGCAAACTGTTCGGGCGACACGCCTTATGCGGCGTTCCGGCCCCCGGCGCGGGGCTGCCGGACGGTCGGGTACCGTTTGTGGACCAGTCCGACCCGGCCAACACCCGCAGTGATTACCGTATCATCATAGCAGGCAGGAACTTCGGTTGCGGCAGTTCCCGCGAACACGCCCCTCTGGCCCTGGCCGAGGCCGGGGTTGAGGCGGTGGTAGCCGAGTTTTACGCCCGTATTTTCTTCCGAAACTCGGTCAATGGGGGGTACCTGGTGCCCTTCGAGTCCGTCGAGCGGCTGGTGGAGCATCACCGCACCGGCGACGAGGTGGAGATTGACCCGAAATCCGGGCGCCTGACGAATCTCCGCACCGGCCGGACTTATGCCCTCAAACCGCTGGGCGACGTCGCCCCGATCATCGAGGCTGGCGGGGTTTTCGCCTACGCCCGCAAGGCGGGCCTGCTGAAAAAGGCTTGACCGCCAGGGTCGTCCCTCCAGCATGCCGTGGGTCGCGCCTCCAGCATGCCGTGGGTCGCGCCAGCATGCCGTGGGTGGCGCCAGCATGCCGTGAGTGGCGCGGCTCCGGCGGCTGAACGGTCACAGGGCCGAGCAGACCAGATCGCCGACTTGCTGAGTGGAAAAGCCCATGCGTCCGGCGGACTGGGACTTCATGCGCGGGCAGGTGGCGGCGATCGCGGCCTCGACGCGATGGCCGGCCTTCTCGACGCGGGCATCGCCCTTCTGGGCTCCAACGACGCGCAGCAGCATGGCCAGGGCGGCGATGGCCGCGATCGGGTTGATGACGTTCTGCCCGGTGTACTTGGGGGCGCTGCCGCCGATGGGCTCGAACATGCTGACGCCGTTGGGGTTGATGTTTCCGCCGGCCGCGACGCCCATGCCGCCCTGAATCATGGCCCCCAGGTCGGTGATGATGTCGCCGAACATGTTGGGCACCACGATGGTGTCGTAGAACTCGGGGTTCTTGACGAACCACATGCAGCAGGCGTCGACGTGGTTGTAATCGCGTTTGATGTCGGGGTACTCGGCGTCGCCGATCTCGTTGAACGCCCGCCACCACAGGTCGTGGGCATAGGTCAGCACGTTGCGCTTGGCGACGAGGGTCAGCATCTTTCTGGCGTTTTTCTTGCGGCAGAACTCGAAAGCCCAGCGCAGGCAGCGTTCGACGCCGAAGCGGGTGGCGATCATCTCCTGGGTCGCGACCTCGTGCGGCGTGTTCTTGCGCAGGAAGCCGCCGCCGCCGAAGTAGAGGTCCTCGGTGTTCTCGCGGATCACGTCGAAGTTGATGTGGGCGGGCCCCTTGTCGCGCAGCGGCGTCTCGACGCCGGGGTAGAGCCTGACCGGCCGGAGGTTGATGTACTGGTCGAGCTCGAACCGCAGCCGCAGCAGCAGTCCGAGCTCCAGCACTCCCGGGGCGATGTCGGGGTCGCCGACGGCGCCGAGGTAGATGGCGTCGAAGCGGCGCAGCTCGGCGATCTGCTCGTCGGTGACGATGGGGATACTCTGGCGGTTGGGGTCTCCGCCGCGGGCGAGGTAGGCCTTGCCGCTGAAGTCGAAATCGGTGGTCGCGTACTGGAAGCCCTCCAAAGCCGCGACCGCCTTGAGGACCTTGAGACCTTCGCGCACGACCTCCGGCCCGGTGCCGTCGCCGCCGATGACCGCGATTTTCAACACGTCGTCTGCTCCTTGATCGGGGACCCGTCGGGGCGGCCGGGCCCGTCCGCCGGCCGCGGAAAGCTGGAAAAACCGAGCCCGCCACGCTATCAGAACCGCATGGCCGGTTCAAGGCGCGTCCGGGGCCGGCCCGCGGTGCCTGCCCGGACGCCCGGAGAGCCCTGATCATGTCGCGACCGGCTTCAAGAACGGCGGGGGCGGCGGCCGTGCTGCTCCTTGCGGTGTTGCGGGGATGCTCGGACCCGTCGGCGGGCCCGGACTTCCGGCTCGAGCGGGAGGAGTGGCAGCCGGCGGCGGGGCTTTCGGGCGTCCGGCTGCGAACCGACCGCTACGACATGCGCGTCACCAGCGGCGACGAGGTGCTGCGCGACTGTCTGCCGGCGTTCATGGAGACCTGCCACGCGGCCTACCGCCGGGCGATGCCCTGCGAGCGGGAAGGCGGCCCGAGGCTGGACATCTACGTGTTCCGCGACCGGCCTCAGTGGGCGGCGTTCACGCGGGCCTTCGTGCCCGCCCAGGCCCACGTCTACCTGCACATCCAGTCCGGCGGCTACATGGACGCGCCCTCGGCCACCGCGGTCCTCTGGGACATCGGAAGGGACAAGACGCTGTCGCTGATGGCCCACGAAGGGTGGCACCAGTATGTCGCCCGCAACTGCCCGGCTCCGCTGCCTCCCTGGCTCGACGAGGGCATGGCGACACAGTGGGAGGCCTTCGACCTTCGCGGCGACGTACCGGTCTTCACCCCGCGGCGGAATCTGCTGCGCCGCAACAGCCTGCGGGAGGCCCTGATTCTTGAGAACGGGCTGATCGGGCTGCCGGAGCTGCTGAGGATGAACGCCGGCGAAGCGGTGATGCGCACCGGCCAGACGGTGCGCGGCTATTACGCCCAGGTCTGGTCGATGGTTCTGATGCTCCGCGAGGAGCGGGCCTGGCGGGAGTCTTTCGCCCGCCTGCTGGCCGACGCCGGCGCGGGCCGGACCGCCGCGGTCGTCGGGGCCTGGAAGGCCGCCTCGCCCGAAGCCGCCGGAATGAGTCCGGGTGAGATCCTCTTCCGCCGGTACATCACCGGGGATCTGGAGGCCTTCGCGGCCGACTACCGCGATTTCGCGCGCAGCCTGGTGCACTGAGCGGCACGCGGGGAGGCGGGCATGACCGGCTGCATTCTCGTGCCGAATCTGCTGGCGGCGGTCCTAGCCGCCGGGGCCGCCGGACCGCAGCCCGGACCGGCCACGCGGACCGCAGTGCCGCCGTCCCTCCCGCCGCTGGTGCTGAGCTTCGGATCCGGCGACGCACTGCCGGAGCCGGATCTGGCCGTCGCCCGGTCCCTGGGGGCCGCCGTCGCCGCGACGCTGCCTCCGCCGGACCCCGCGGAACGTGCCGGCGGAGGCGAACCGGCCTTCACAGCCGCACGACTGGCCCTTGAACCGCTGATCGCGCGCCAGCTGCCCCTGCTGATCGGCTGGGCGGGCAGCGCCCTGGACTACGAACACCTGTCACCCGAGCCGGTGGCCTTCGAGGACGGTTCGACGGCCGCCGGACCGGTCAACATCCACGACCCCGCCATGGCCGACGCGTGCCTGCGGCAGGCTGCGGCCGCCATCCGCATGGCCGAGGGCTCGGGAGCGGACATTCGCGGCTTCTGGCTGGGGTTCGGCGCGACCGGGGGAGTGATCGAGCATCCCTCGGGCGGACCGCTGCGGCCGCTGTTCTGCGGCTATGACAGGCACGGTGCCGCCGCTTTCCGGGAGTTCTGTCGAGCCTCCTGGTCCGGCGACCTGGCCGCGCTGCGTCTGGCCTGGGGAACCCCGGTCGAATCCTGGGAAGACGTCACCGTGCCGCGGCCGCTGCGGGAGCCGTCCGAGCCGGTCATCGACGGCCGGCCCGCGTGGTCGGCCTTCTGCCGGTGGCGCGACGAGCGTCTGGCGGAGCTGGCGCGCCAGCTGATGTCGCACGCCCGGCGAGAGACCGAACGTCCGCTGGGCATCCGCCTGTCGCCGGCCTACGCGGAGTCGGCCGCCGGGCCGTTCGTCGGCCGCCTGTTGTCCGCCCTGCGGGACCCCGGAGTGTCGTTCGCGATCATCGACGGGGCCCACACGCTGGCCGACGTGCGTTACCTGGATTCGGCCCGCCGGTTCCATGGCATCAGCTCGCTGATCGCCTTCAACCGGCCCTGGCGCGCCGGGATGCTGGAAATCCGCAAGATGGGGTTGACCGCGCTGCTGGGCGGATGCGACGGCGCGGGCTTCTCCGGCCCGCTCGATTCGCCATCGGCGACCCCGCCGCTGATTCCCGCCGACGCCGACACCGCGTTGTCCGGACCGGTTCCCGACAGGGCGGCGATCGGCGAGGGTCCGGCCCTGCTGCGGGACATCGGCCGGGTTCTTGGCGCGTGGAACCTCGATCGGCCGCCGGGCAAAGTCGCCTTTCTGCAGTCGGCCTTCACCGCCATGCTGCGCGCCCCGGCGTACAGCAATCACGACGTGCGGAACGTCTATGACGATCTGCTCAGCGAGCGTTTTCATCTGGCGGCCTGGGCCCCGGCGCTGGGCTGCCCGGACATCATCGACGAGCAGATGATCCTCGACGGTCGGTTGGAAACCCTGCGGCTGCTGGTCGTGCCCAATACGTCGTACACGGTGGTACCCGACGAAGTGCTCGCACGGCTGGCGGCATGGATCGATGCCGGCGGCTGGCTGGCGACCTGCGGCAGCGGCTGTTTCCTGGACCGGCTGGACGACCGGGGCGTCGTGAGCCGGGGAAATGCGGGGGACGCGGCAGAATGGCTGGGCGGTCTGGGGTCCGGCACCATCCTGGAGAAGTCCACGATCGAACCCGGTACGGCCGGAGGCTACTCCCTCGATCGCCGGGGCGGCGAATGGCTCGGGATGGACATGCCGGCGGGCGAGCCGGCCGGCTGCGTCTCGGCGGTTTCCTTTCATACACCCGAATCGACAGCGGCGTCATGGACGCCCATCCTGTCGGACGAACGCGGCCGCTGGATGCTGGCCGCGGTCCGCCGGGGCGCCGGCGGGCTTCTGGTGTGCACCGAGCCGGTCCCGTCGGCTGACATCTGGACCGGCCGTCTCGTCGGAGGGCGCGCGGAGAACGTTTCCTTCTTCAGGCGGGCGTACCCGCGTCTGCTGCAGGCCCTGGCCCGGCGTATCGGGGCGGACGACTTCCCCGCCGGCGAGAACGTCCGCGTGGCCTGCTGCGGCCGCGACCGAAAGCGCGGGCGATGGATCTTCGCGGGGCTGATCGCCGAGCCGTCGGGCACCTCGGCAAGGATCACCCTGCCGGCCGGCCTGGCCCGGGAGGCCGAGCTGGTCGTCTTCGGGCGGCAGATCTCGAGGATCGCCTGGTCGGACGGCACGCCGATGAGCTTTGCCCAGACTCCGGAGCGCGAGCTGTACCGGGATCCGACCGGCACGCTGTCGGCCGGCACGCTGCCTGTGGCCTGGCCCCACGCCCGCGCCGAGTTCGTGTTGCCGCCGCCGGGCAGCGGGCGGGGACGGCCGGCGGAGCTGGTCCTCGAATGGCGATAAGGCCGCCTGCCGAAGGACGTTCAGGGCCCGCAAGCCGCAACCATCCCGGGCCGCGGGCCGCTTGGGCTCCACGGCCGGCTTGAGCGGCCGGCGCGTTGCCGGTACGGTGGCGTCCGGCCCGACGGCGAGCCGCCGGAGGGGCTGGACTGGGAGATGTGGCTGGGCCCCGGGCCGGCCCGCACTTACCACCCGCTGCTGGCGAAAGACTCCTACCACCACGGCTCCTTCATGGCCTACACCGGCGGCTGGACGCCGGGCATGGCCCCGCACCTGGTAGATCTGCCCTACTGGGCCCTGGAACTGGGCATGCCGCTGTCGGCTTTCAGTACCGGCGGGCGGTATCTGATCCGCGACTGCGGCGACGCCTACGACTTCCACGAGGCGACCTGGCAGTTCCCGGACTTCACGCTGGTCTGGACGACCTCGCTGATCAACAGCTTCGGCTTCGATCTGCAGGGCGGACCGGGCCGGCACCGGCGGCGGGGGATCTACTTCCAGGGCGTCAACGGAACGATCATCGCCGACTACGGTTTCCTCAAGATCGTGCCGGAGGCCGGACGCATGAAGGAGGCCGACGCCGAGTCCGTGCCGCGGGTCGTTCCCGAGTCGCCGGGCCATCACCGCGAGTGGCTGGACGGGATTCGCACGCGCACGCCGCCGAGCTGCCACGTCGGATACCACTACCGCATCGAAGTGGCCCTGAACCTGTCGCTGCTGTCGCTGCGACTGAGGCGTTCGGTGGCCTTCGACCCGGCCACCGAGACGATTCCGGCCGAGGACCGCCAGGCCCGGGGGCTGCTGTTCCCCGAATATCGTTCGCCCTGGGGCATTCCGGCCGAATACCGCGTCTGAGGCGCGGCCGGGGAGCCGCGGCGTCGATCGCAAGGTCCCGGGGCGGCGAAACTTGCGCCCCGGACGAGCCGGAGGCGCGTCGGTCGCCCGGCTTGATCCGCAGGGCCGAAAAGGGTATCCTGTCGGCTTCCAGGCGCGACCGTGGGGCACCCACCGCAGCATGGCGAGCGCGGCCGGGCGGAGCCGATCCGTCCGGAAGCGCAGGTATGCGCTCGATGCCCGGGAGGATTGAGGTCATGCCGAAATCCAAGTACGCACCGGTGCTGTTCGAGGTGATCCGGAGCCGGCAGGAGACGCGTCCCGGCTGCGGGCTGCCGCTTCCCCGGTGGTGGCGAAGCGCGCCGGGCGCGGCCCAGGGGCAGGAGACCTCCGCACCCGTCGGGAGTCCGCGAGCCTGCGAACCCCAGGCCGGGGCCGAGCCGGAATCGCCTGCCGTCCGGTCTGCCGAAGCGGTCGCGGAACCCGTTGGCGCCGCGGGCGCGGGCGACGAGGCATCGCGGCCGACGGCCGTGGACGGAGAGACCGTTTGGACGCGGCCTTGGCGGATCCGGGGCAACCGGCTGGAGATCCGGCTGCAACCGATGGTTTTCGTCGTCGTGGTGGGCGCGCTGCTGGTGAGCTGGTTGGTGGCTTATCAGCTGGGTCGCGGAGCGCGTCCGGCGCCCGGCGCGGCGACCGGCGGCGGCCAGGAGGTGGTGTCCGATCCGATCCAGGAAGCGATGCTCCGCCCGCCGGATCCGACGGTGCTGAACGTCACGGGGCCGCCGCGCAGCCGCGAGCGCGTCGCGGCCGAGCCCCGGGCGACAGTCGATTCGAAGACTCCGCCGGGCCAGGCCGGCGGCGAGGCCGGCGCCAGGGCGGGCGTCGTGCCCGCGGCGGGCGAGCCGGCGGCCCAGCGCGTTGAACCCGGTGGAGCGAATCTCAATCGGGTGCTGATCCAGGTGTTCGCGCCGAATCACAAGGCCGCCGCCGAGCACGTGCAGCGCTGGCTCGAGGCCAACTACAGCGTGCGGACCGAGCTGATCCGCAAGGGCAAGGGCGACTGGTGGCTGGCTACCACGGACGGCTTCGATTTCAACCATCCCGGAGACAAGGAACTCTGCGAGAAGTTCATCAACGACATCAAGAGCCTCGGTCGCGAGTGCGGCCGCGAGCTGGCCAGGGCGGGGTTGCCGGTGTACACGCTGACCGGGCCGTACGCGTTTCGTTGACCGATATCCGCCGGGGCGTCGCCGGGGCGGGGTCGCGGGCCGCAAACGTCGGATGCGAATCGGATCATCCGGGAACGGGCAGGACACCGGCCGTTCCCGCGAGAAGATGACCACCAACAAGGAGTGAGCCGTCCATGTCCGTCGATCGTTCCCTCAAGACGGCCGGCAACCTGAGCCGGCATCGCAACGTCCTGTCCCGCGCCGAGCGTATCGAGCGGCTGAAGGCCGAAGACCGCTGGGAGGATGGCCGGGGGGTGCTGGGGCTGCCCAAGGTCGCCAACCGCAACGCCAAGGTCGGCAAGAAGTCCCAGAAGAAGGAGGAGGCTGGCTCCGCGACCGGCGGCGAAGCCAAGAAGTAACCGACGCGGCCGCCGCCGGCGTCCCGGGGAGGCCGTGCCCCGGCCTTCGCGCCGTCGGCGGTGCCGTGCCTGCGGGGTGGGAGCCGCCATGTCCGGGCTGGACGGTCGGACCTTCATTTCCCAGCGCAGCCGCTCGGTGGACGCTTCGGGCATCCGCAAGGTGTTCGACCTGGCGGCCAGGCTGAGCGACCCGATCAACCTGTCGATCGGCCAGCCGGACTATCCCGTGCCCGAGTCGGTGAAGCGCGCCGCGGCGGAGGCCATCGCCGCGGACCGCAACGGCTACACCGTGACGCAGGGCATCGAGCCGCTGCGCGAGCGGCTGGCGGCGGACATCCGGGCGGAGTGCGGGCACGCGCTGCCGGTGCTGGTGACCTCGGGCGTTTCCGGCGGGATTCTGCTGGCGTTGATGGCCCTGCTTGATCCCGGCGACGAGGTCCTGCTAGGCGATCCGTACTTCGTGATCTACAAGCACGCGGTGCGACTGGTGGGCGGCCGGCCGGTGCTGGTCGACACCTACCCGACGTTCGGCTTCGACGCCGCACGCTACGAGGCCGCGGTGACGCCGCGGACCAAGCTGCTGGTGCTGGCCACGCCCAGCAATCCCACCGGCGTGGTGCTGGACGACCGGGCGCTGCAGGCGGCGGCCGAACTGGCCGAGCGGCACAACCTGATCCTGCTGGTGGACGAGATCTACAACCGGCTGGTCTACGACGCGCCCTGCCCGGCGGCCCTGCGGCACGCTCCGCACCGCACGCTGCTGCTGCGCGGCTTCGGCAAGAGCTACGGCATGACCGGATGGCGGCTGGGCTACGCGGCCGGGCCGGCGTTCCTCATCGAGGAGATGACCAAGCTCCAGCAGTACACCTTCGTCTGCGCCCCGAGCATGGCCCAGTACGCCGGGCTGGCGGCGCTGGATGCCGACATTTCCGGCCACGTGGAAGACTACCGCCGCAAGCGCGATCTGGTGTACGAGCTGCTCTCGGACGACTTCGAGATGGTGCGGCCGGGGGGCGGCTTTTACTTTTTTCCGAAGGTCCCCGATCGGTTCTCCAGCGCGACCGCGTTCGTCGAGCAGGCCATCGCCCGCAGCGTGCTGGTGATCCCCGGGTCGGTCTTCAGCGAGCGCGACACTCACTTCCGGATCAGCTACGCGGCGCCGGACGACCGGCTGCGGCGGGGCTGCGCGATTCTTTGCGACCTGGCCCGCGGCGTCTGACGGCCGGCGGGGTTCCGCATACCCCTCAGCGGTGCTCGTGATCGAAGATGTGCTCCGTGCAGTAGCCGCGGCCGCCGGTGCAGGCCGGGCAGTAACGGAATTCCATCGTCGGATGCGTCCGGTCGGTGATGCCGCAGACGGCGCAGCGGTGCAGCACCGCGTCCGGATCCGGCCGGGAGACCGCGCGGCGGATGTGGCTGCGGCCGCGCATCTTCGCTCTCTGGACGATCTCCCGACCGAAAAACAGGAAGAAATTGGCCACCGAGGCCTGGATGTAGAAACGCTGGGCCCAGTCGCCGCCGAGAAAGGCCAGCACCAGCACGATCCAGGTCACCGCCGCGAGCCACTTGACCTTCACCGGAAGGATGAAAAACAGCAGCAACTCGAAATCCGGATACAGGAAGGCGAAGGCCAGGAACACCGAGGTCGAGATGTACAAATTGGTGCCGGGCGTTTCGGGCACCAGCCAGGCCGAGGCCAGGGTCAGCCCGATGGCGATCAGCAGGTAGACGTTGTAACGGAAGACCCCCCAGTTGATCTCCAGGGCGGTGCCCATGAGATAGAGCAGGTACAGGGCGAAGAAGGCGAACAGCGGGTTTTCCGAAGGCGGGATGAACAGGAACGTCGCCAGCCGCCAGACCTCGCCCTCCAGCACCCGGGCGGGGATCAGCAGCATGCGCTCGACGATCGTCGGACGCCCCACGCCGATGACATAGAACAGGGCCTGCCCGACGACCAGGTAGAGCGTGACGTTCGGCAGGGCGTAGCGACCGAATCGGCGTTCCAGCCGGGCCAGCCAGGTCATGAGCGCCTCCCGCGCGGCCGCGCTGCCGGAATGGGCCACGCCGGGGCATTATGGACGCCTGCCGGGCGCCGGGCAAACCGCGATCGGCCGCATGGCCCGCTCGGGCGGCGTTCTGCGGGCTTGACCCCCATGACGCCGCCGGTATATCTGCCCGCGAGGCGCCTCACGCGGCCGGCCGCGGTCTGCCCGGGCGTCCCGTGGCCGGAGATCAACCGTGGAACGACATCGAAACGCCGTGAGAACAGGCCCGCCGAGACCCGTCGGCCGGTGGGACGCGCCCGGCCGGGGCCGTCCGGTGACGACCGGTATTCTCGTCCTGGCGGTCTGTGCACCGACCCCCGCGCCGCTGCGGGGCGCGCCGGGCACCATTCCCGACAGCTGCCGCGTCCGGCCGCCAGCCGAGTGGTTCGCGTCCCTCACGCAGGCCGGCGGGCCGATCACCTACTCCGGTCCGCATCTGGAGAAGCTGATCTTCCCGCTGGGCGGCATCGGCACCGGCACGATCTGGCTGCACGGCTCGGGGCGGCTGGTCCACTGGCAGATCTTCAACAACATCCAGAAGGACTGCCAGGTGGACGGCAGCTTTTTCGCCGTGCGCGTCGAACCCACATCCGGGCCCCCGCAGACGCGCGTTCTGTGCCGCGATCCGGTCGGATCGCTGCCGGGCATCGCCGACGCGACCTTCGTGGGGCGCTATCCGGTGGCGGAGCTGGCGCTGCGCGACCCGGCGCTGCCGCTGGAGCTCGAGCTGGAGGCGTTCAACCCGCTGATCCCGCTGGCCGAGCAGGATTCCGCCCTGCCCTGCGCGATCTTCACGGTGCGGGCCCGCAACCGCGGCGACCAGCCGGTGCGCGTGGCGTTCCTGGCGTCGCTGCAGAACGCCGTGGGGCACCCGGGCCGCGGAGCATCCAGAGGCGTGAGCCACGCCGGCTACGGCGGCAACATGAACCGCCTGCTGCGCGACGAAACCATGACCGCCGTGCTGATGCGGGCGTCGCCGGGCCGGCCGGGACGGATCACGCCGCCGATGGAACTGCTGGTCGATCACGATCTGCTGCCGCCCGGCGGGGAGGAGCGCGTCGAGGGGCTCACCCTGGCCGCCGCCGGTCTGCCCAAGACCAGCGCCGCCGTCCGCAGCGTCTACTGGCTGGCCCGCGGCGACGTCAGGCTCCTGGGCGGCTCGACGCTGGCTCACATCGCCGAGGCGGTGCGGGTTCACGGCGCGTTTCTGCTGCTGGACGGCCCGGACAACCCCCTGGCCCGGCCGATCGCGGCGACCGCCGAGGCGGGCCAGGACCGCCGCGAGACCGCGTTCGCCGGCTTCGATGACGCCCGCTACGCCCAGTGGACGGCCGAGGGGCCGGCGATGGGCCAGGGCCCGAAGCGCGGCACGCTGCCCGATCAGAACCCCGTCAGCGGCTTCACCGGCGCGGGGCTGATCAACAGCTTCGAGGGCGGCGACGGTCCGCACGGGCGGCTGGTCTCGCCGGAATTCATCATCAAGGAGAGGTATATCTCGCTGCTGGTCGGCGGCGGGCGCAAGCCCGGGGCGTGCGGCGTCAACCTGCTCGTGGATGGCAACATCGTCCGCACGGCCACCGGCGAGGACTCCGAGCGGCTTGGCCGCGTGGAATGGGACGTCACGGAGTTCGAAAACCGCGCGGCACGCATCGAGATCGTCGACGCCGACAGCGGGCCCTGGGGACATGTGCTGGTCGACGACATCCGTTTCAGCAACCTGCCGATCGACGCGATCACCGAAGAGGAGGCCCGGGCCTGGAACCGGCTGCTGGAGCCGCTGGCGGATGCGTCGCCCGGCGCCTCCGCCGGCGTCGGCCGGGGTCGGGTCATGATCACTCCCGCCGAGTTCCTCCCTCCGGCCGGAGACGAACCGGGTATCCGTCGGGAGGCGTTGTTGACCCGGCTGGCACAACTGGCCGGAGCGGTCTACGACCCGCCTGCCGGGCAGCCGATCGACGCGCCCTCCTTCGGCACGATGTGCCTGGCATCGCCCGATCCGCAGGCGGCCGCACTGACGACCTGGACCGATGAGGCGGCGCTACTGAACCATCCGACCGGCAGTGCCCGGGCCGTGCCGGAGGGGTTGCGTGCCCCGTCGGACAGCCCCTGGACCGATCCGACACCCGCCGGCCGCACGATCAACGCCGCCCTGCGCGTGGACCGCACCGTCGGCCCCGGCCAGGCCGCCGAGGCGGTGTTCGTGATCGCCTGGCACTTCCCCAACCAGCACTACCCGCACAACCACTGGCGGCCCGAAGGCGGCCGCACGCAGCCGGTCGGCGTGATGTACGCCAACTGGTACGCGGATGCCGGGGCGGTCGCCCGCGCCGTCGTGACCGGGCTGCAACGCCTGCGGGCCGGCACGATGGCGTATCGCGACGCGCTGTTCGACACCACGCTGCCGCAGTATCTCGTCGATGCCGTGGCCGCCAACGCCTCCATCCCGCGTTCGCCGACGTGCTTCTGGACCCGCGACGGCACGTTCTACGGCTACGAGGGCTGCAGCCCCGGCGGAGGCGGGTGCTGCCCGATGAACTGCAACCACGTATGGAACTACGCCCAGACGGTGGCGCACCTGTGGCCGGCGCTGGAGCGGGACATGCGGGTCACGGAGCTGGATTACCACCAGACCGACGACGGGGCCATCCACCACCGCGTCAGCGTGCCGCGCGACCGGGCACGTCCCAACCACCCGGCCGCCGACGGCCAGTGCGGGGCGGTGCTCAAGGCGTACCGCGAGCACCTGCGGTCGGCCGACCGCCGCTTCCTCGACGATCACTGGGAGAAGATCCGCAGGGCCATGGATTATGCCATCCGCACGTGGGATACCGACGGCGACGGGGTCATGGAGCAGCCGCAGTTCAACACCTACGACCGCGAGATCTTCGGGCAGAACACGTTCGTCAGTTCGCTGTATCTGGCCGCCCTGCGCGCCGCCGAGAACATGGCCCGTCTGTGCCGCGACGACGGCGCCGCCGCGCGCTACCGCGATCTGTTCGAGAAAGGCCGGCGTAAGATCGCCGAGACGCTGTTCAACGGCGAGTACTACATCCAGGCGGCCGACCGCATCGAACAGGGCTACGGCACCGGCTGCTGGTCGGATCAGGTCGTCGGGGCATGGTGGGCCCGCGTGCTGGGGCTGGGCGACATCCTGCCGCCCGAGCAGGTCCGCAGCGCGCTGGCCGCGATCTTCCGGCACAACTGGCTGTGGTCCATGGAGGGCTTCGAGGGCACGCAGCGCTTCCGGGAGTTCGCCGACGGGCAGGACAAGGGTCTTTTATGCGGCACCTGGCCCCGCGGCGGCCGGCCGGAGGATCCGATTCTCTACCGCGACGAGTGCTGGACCGGCGTGGAGTACCAGGTGGCCGCCCACAAGCTCTACGAGGGGCAGATCGAGGAGGCCCTGGCCGTCGTCCGCGGCGTGCGCCAGCGCTACGACGGCACCCGCCGCAGCCCGTGGAACGAGATCGAGTGCGGCGACTACTACGTCCGGGCGATGAGCAGCTGGAGCCTGCTGACGGCGGCCCAGGGCTTCCGGTATGATGGGCCGGCCGGCGAGATCGGGTTCGACCCGCGGCTGTCGCCGGACGACCATCGCAGCCTGTTCACCGCGGCGCGCGGCTGGGGGCGGTTCGTGCAGCGTCGGCGGGACCGGCGCCAGGAGTGCCGCGTCGAGATGATCGCCGGACGGCTGGACCTGGCCGTGCTGCGGCTGGGGCTGCCGGCCGAGGCCCGCTCGGCCACCGGTCGAACGAGGATCGACGACCGGCCGCTGTCGGTCGAGATCGCGGTGAGCGATTCGAAGGCCGAGGTCCGCATGACCCCGCCGATCGCCGTCACCGCCGGCCAGACGCTGCAGGTCGACCTGAACTGGTGATGACGGGCCGGGACTGTGCCCTCTTCACTCCGCCCGCTTGTCGCCGCGTGCGGGACCGATCCGCAATCGGGCCGAATCGCGTGACTCCGCGCGGTCCTCCGTGCCGTGATCGGTCGCGCAGGGCCTTATGGGCCGACTATCACGCTGCAGTCGTCGATGTAGACCGTGCCCGCTCCGCCGCCGCCGTGGTGGGCGCCGCCGATCATCACGGTGATGTTGCCGCTGGCCGGGGCGGTGCCGCTGAGCGTGTTGGACACCCAGGTGTTGAGCTGACTCCAGTTGTCCGTGGTCACCCACTTGTAACGGCCGGCGTTGGCGGCATTCTGCGGATTGCCGTCGCCGTCGGGGTTCCAGCACATGATCGACGGGCAGTTGCCGTTGGTATGCCGGGCCCAGACGGTGATGGTGAAGTTGGCGTTGGGACCGACGTAGATGTTCTGATGAATGGTCCGCTTGTAGCCGCCGGTACCCGGGCTTCCGCCGGCAGAGATCACCGTGCGGGCCGAATAGGCTCCGCCTCTGCGGATGCTCGTCTCGGGGAAGCAGTTGAAATCGCCGGGGTTGTACCAGCCGTGCCAGCCGTTGGGGATGGCGCTGCCGCCGCCCCAGCCGGTCGCCCAGAAGCCGCCCTCCATGTTCCCGTTGACCATCTTCTCGACGGGCGCGTTGCTCTGAAGCGTCAGGTTGACCGTGGTGGTCTGGCCGTTGCTGACGACCACGTTGTTCTGCGTCGCCGAGTTGTGGTTGGGGGCCGAGGCCGTGACCGCGTACGTGCCGGCGGGGATGCCGCCGAGCGTGTACTGACCGCTGCTGCCGGTCGTCGTGGAGTAGGATCCGGGGCTGGCGGTGACGGTCGCTCCGGAGATCGTCCCGCCGGCGCTGGAGCTGATCGTTCCGGCGATGGTACCGCCGCTCTGCTGAGCCAGCACGCAGTCGTCGAAAACGGCGCGCATGTCGCCTCCGCCGTAGTTGGCCCGGGCCCGCAGGAACAGCGTGATCCGGCCGGCCGAGGCGGTGGCCGTCACGGATTGGCGTGTCCAGGCACGGTAGGAGTACACGCTCGGACTCCACACCACGGCCGGCGAGGTGGGATCCACGCCGCCGGTCGGATCGATGCCCACCCACGTCTCCTCGTTATTTCCGCCGTTGTTCCAGGGATCATGGCGGAACGTCCATGCCGAGAAAGTGTAGTTGGCACCCGGCGTGACCGACACGCGCTGCCACAACCCTGCCAGATGCGTCCACCAGCTCGAATAAATCTTCTGGGCGCGGCTTCCTCCGTGCCTGTCGGTGTTTTCCTGGGCGAAGGTCACGTCGCCATAAACCCAGAAGGGTGTCCAGGAGGCGGCCACGCCGCTATTGAACGTGCTCTCCATGCCGCCGTTCTGCAGGGTGGTCGGCGAGGGGTTACGGTCGCGCAGTTCGCGCATCAGGTCGCGGGTCTTCTGCATGTAGAACGTGTCGGCCAGCGTGCCGCCGGTCCGCCGGGGGAAGTCCAGACACCGTGAGATGGCCGTCCCCTCCCAGAGTTCGTTCCAGCTCTCCAGCAGAATCAGGTTGACGTCGGTCGGCACCTTGCGGAAGTTGTCGCGCAGCCACTGATCCTCGAGCTGGTCGTTGTTGCCGTCCCCGTCGGCCCAGCGGGGAACGTAGTCGTTCGGCCGTCCGATGAGCCGGGCGTCGCAGCCGGGGCCCAGATTGCTGACCTTGTAGCCGTTGGGCGTGGTGTAGGTGATCGTCCCCGAGGAGCAGGCGGCGCCGTAGACGACCTGGCCGTCGCCGACCGAGGCCATGTTGCCGCCGAAGTACCACCAGCTGAAATCCGGCATCAGCCAGGGCTGAACGCCGAAGTCCGCGGCGAAGGCGTTCTTGACCGCCTGCCACATGCCGCCGGCGGCGGCATGATCCTTGTAGTAATAGATGGTGAACAGGGCGATCATCGGCCGGCCTCCGTTGGCCACCGGCAGGCCGTTGTGGGTCGCCCACAGGTCGCGGGGAATCATCTGGAAGAAAGGCTTGATCTTGGAATCGTAGAAGTACCAGGCCGCGTTGGGCGCCGCCAGCGAAAGCTGCAGGGCGGGGTTGGTCGTCGAGTTGACGTATCCGCGGCCGTTGTCGGCGTTCCACTCGGCCGCCTCGGATTGCGTGTCGTCGTATAGCCCGATCTTGATCGGCGAGCCGGTCGCCCGGATCGCGTCCACCAGGCGGGTCAGGACGCTCTGCCGGAACCAGGTGCTCTGATAGCGTTCCCCCCAGGAGACCGGAAAGATGCAGTCCACGCCGGCGGCCTGAAGGTCGGCCAGCTGCCACTGGTACCAGGGCGTCGAAAGCGAGCTGTAATACGTGCCGTTGTAGGGGGAGGTCAGCCCGGGCGGATGAAACGGCATCAGGGCCCCGTTCACGTTATTGGAAGGGGCGTCATACCAGTAGAAGAAGTGTGTGGCGAGCTTCTGCCCGAACACCGGCGAAGCGACCCCGATCATCGCCAGCAGTGCCGTAAAGGAAATGGCATGCCTCATGGAGTGATTCCTCTCTTCAGGAAAGCCTCAGGACCGCAAAGGCCCGGGGAGATGACCAACCTCCCCGGGCCCTGGCTTTCGAACGACTCCGCCCTCGCGCGGGCGGCCTCTTTCTCTGACGGCTGCCCCTGTGCTTACGGCACAGTCACGCTGCAGTCGTCGATGTAGACCGTGCCCGCTCCGCCGCCGCCGTGGTGGGCGCCGCCGACCATGACGGTGATGTTGCCACTGGCCGGGGCGGTGCCGCTGAGGGTGTTGGACACCCAGGTGTTCACCTGCCCCCAGTTGTCGGTGGTGACCCACTTGTATCGGCCGGCGGCCGCGGCATTCTGCGGGTTGGCGTCACCGTCGGGGTTCCAGCACATGATCGACGGGCAGTTGCCGTTGGTGTGGCGGGCCCAGACGGTGATGGTGAAGTTGGCGTACGGACCGACGTAGATATTCTGATGGATGGTCCGCTTGTATCCTCCGCTTCCGGCGTCACCGCCGACGGAGAGCACCGTCCTCGCCGAATGGGCCCCGCCGCGACGGATCCCGGTCTCATCGAAACAGTTGAAGTCGCCGGGGTTGTACCAGCCCTGCCAGCCGTTGGGGATGGCGCTGCCGCCGCCCCAGCCGGTGGCCCAGAAGCCGCCCTCCATGTTGCCGTTGACCATCTTCTCGCCGGAGGCCGTGGCCAGGCTGAAATTCACAGTGGTGGTGCCGCCGGCGACGACCGTCACCCCCTGCTGGCTCTGGCTGTTGTAACCGGCCTTGCTGGCCGTCACGGTGTATGCGCCGCTCGCGACATTCGACATCTGATAGAAACCGCTGGCATTGGTCGTGGCGCTGTAGCCGCCGCTGCTGGTGCTGACCGTCGCGCCGGAGATGGGGTTGTTGGCCGAATCCCGGACGTACCCGTTGATGATGCCGACGGTCGCGCCGGTCTGGGCCGTCACGCTGCAGTCGTCGATGTAGACCGTTCCCGCTCCGCCGCCGCCGTGATGGGCGCCGCCGACCATCACGGTGATAATGCCGCTAGCCGGGGCGGTGCCGCTGAGGGTGTTGGACACCCAGGTGTTCACCTGCCCCCAGTTGTCGGTGGTGACCCACTTGTATCGGCCGGCGGCCGCGGCATTCTGCGGGTTCGCGTCGCCGTCGGGGTTCCAGCACATGATCGACGGGCAGTTGCCGTTGGTGTGGCGGGCCCACACGGTGATCGTGAAGCTGGCATACGGACCGACATTTACGTTCTGGTGAATGGTCCGCTTGTATCCTCCGCTTCCGGCGTCGCCGCCGGCGGAGATCGTGGTCCGGGCCGAATGGGCCCCGCCGCGGCGGATCCCGGTCTCATCGAAGCAGTTGAAGTCACCGGGGTTGTACCAGCCGTCCCAGCCGTTGGGGATGGCGCTGCCGCCGCCCCAGCCGGTGGCCCAGAAGCCTCCCTCCATGTTGCCGTTCACCAGCCGCTCGTTGGAACCGGAGACGGGCTGGAGGTTGAAGTTGACGGTCCTAGTCTGGCAGC
Organism: uncultured Phycisphaerae bacterium; assembly: GCA_938005315.1. Classification (GTDB taxonomy): domain Bacteria; phylum Planctomycetota; class Phycisphaerae; order UBA1845; family PWPN01; genus CALLOB01. The sequence continues at coordinate 4,690 of CALLOB010000025.1, read as the reverse complement.
CGGCCACGGAGACGCCGGAGACCGTCTGGCCGTTGTAGTTGGTCGCGGTTGCCGACACCTCGTAGGTCCCCACCGCCACCGAGGTGATCACGTAAGTACCGTCCGCGCCCGTCGTCGCTGAGTAGCTCCCGGGCGTCGCCTGGACCCGGGCCCCGGCGATGGGCGTTCCGCCGGAGCTGCGGACCGTCCCGGTGATCGTGCCGGTCACCGCTCCGACGCCTTCAACGATGAGGCTGGCGTTGTCGATCCGGACATCGGCTCCGGCACCCCACTGGCGGTAGGCCCAGACGAACACCGATACCGATCCGCCGGCCCCGACCGTCCCGGTCACCGAGCTGGTGTTCCACCGGCCGGTGACGTTCTCGAAGGAGGTCTGCCGCTGCGGCAACTCCGTGCCGCCGTTGGGATCCGCCGCGATCCAGACATTGGTTCCCTGGTCGAACTGGTAGGCCTGGGCCGAGAAGGTGTACCTGGCCCCCGGCGTCAGGCCCGTGACGCGCTGGATCACGCCCATCTCGAAGCCGCTGGCCAGGCCCGACAGCTGCAGGACCTTCCCCTGGCTGCCGCCGATGTTGACCACGCTCCACGTTCCCGAAGCGAACGTGCCCCGCCATGCGGCGCCCCAGTTCTGGGGCATCGTGCCACCCCAGAAGGTGATGGTACCGCCCTCCATGTTGCCGTTGGCCACCACCTGCTCCTCGACGGCCGTCGGGAGCTGGAAGTCGACCGTGGTGGTGGCGCAGGCGGTTACGGTCCGGTTGCTGGCAGTCTGGGTGAAGAATCCGCTCTTGGATGCGGTGACGTTATACGTGCCCGCGTTGACCAGTGGAATCAGGTAGGCACCGTCCGCGCCCGTCTGGGCCGAATAACCGCCCGACGAGGTCGAGACCGTGGCGCCTGCGATCGGGATACCGCACGCATCGGTGACCACGCCGGCGATCTGCCCCTTGCTGTTGGTGAAGGTCAGATTGACCGTCGTTCCCTGGCCGCTGTTGACTACGACGCCGGTCTGCTGGACGTTCGTGTAACCGCTGCGGCTGGCCGTGACCGTGTAAGTCCCGGGCGTCACGCCGCTGATCCGATAGGTGCCGTCGCCGGCCGTCTGGGTGCTGTAGCCCGTGGGATTGGTGGTGACGGTGGCGCCGGAGACGGGCGTGCCGCAACTGTCGACCACCGTCCCCTGGATCCAGCCGGGCGTCGGGGCCGTGGGCTGCTGGCTCCAGGCGCAGTCGTCGAAATAGGTGTAGTGGAAGGCTCCCGTGCCGCCGGCGGCGGTATTGGACGAACGCAGGAACACGGTGATCGCCGATCCCTGGGCGGTCGCATTGACCGAGATCTGCGTCCAGTCGGCGGCGGAAGTGGTGGTCCAGTAGATGTTCGGGCTGGTGATGTCGGTTCCGCCGGTAGGATCAATGCCGATCGCCCCCACGGTGCCGTCCTGCCCGCTGGTCTTCGCGTAGGCCGTGAAGGTCTGGTAATAGCCGTTGGTGCAGGCGATCCGCTGCAGCAGCCCGCCGTTGATCGTCCCGCGCCGGTTGGCCACGCGCACCCCCCGGGCCCCCGAGCGGGCTCCGTCCGCTTCGCACAACAGCGCGCTCCACTGCCCGCAGGAACCGCCCGCCGGCACCCAGCTCTGCGGGATCACGTCGCCCCCGCCGTACCAGGGATCGACGTTCTGGAGGTCGACCACCGGCCCCTCGAAATTGCCGTTCTGCAGACCCGAGTTGGCCGGCACGTCCCATTCGAACAGCCAGAACAGGTCGGTATTGAACTTCGCCGGGACGTTGTCCTTCACGCCGGCGTTGTTGATCGTCAGGCCGGTCCATACGGTGATCGTGCTGGACGCAGCCGGGAACGCCGCCCAGCTCCGGTGGTAGCTTCCGAACCGTACCGGGCTGCCCGCGGCGTTGTTGTAGAGGGCCTGGTCGGCGGTCATCCATTTCACGCCGTCGATCGTGCCGTCGAACCGCTGCGTACCGATGCTCGTGCCGCCGGAGGGGTTGATCCCGAAGTTCAGCACGTAACGCTGGCCGTCGGCGCCGTAATCGGAGGTATAGATATCCTGGTAGCCGACGAACTGATAGACCTTGCCCGGCGTCAGACCGGTGACGGTCTGATACAGGCCCGCCGAGGTCAGGCCGCTGGCCGGCATGCTGTAGTGGTCCAGACCGTTGATGGCCTGGGCCGGGTTGGTCATGACGTTCTGGCCGTCGGTGGCGAAGGAAAGCCCGTTATTGGGGTCGTAGACCTTGTAGGCCGTCCAGCCGGTCGCCACACCGCTGCTGAAGGTATCCATGCTGCCGTTGGTCAGCTTGCTGATTTTGGGCGCCGCCACCGGCACGCCGGTGACGGTCACGCGGGAGGAGTAATGCCGGCTGGCATCCGCGAAGCAGGCGTAGGCGGCATAGTAGTAAGTCGCCCCGTTGGTCAGCCCGCTGTCCACGCAGCTCGACTCCGTGGACGGGATTTCGCCGACCAGCGTTCCGTCGTTGGGGCTCGTCGGGTAGCTGCCGGTCTTCCGCAGCACACGCGTCAGGGTGTGGTTCCCCTCGCCCGAGTTGGTCCAGGTCAGCCGGACCCGGCCGTCATAACCCCTGCTGGCCAGGTTGGATACCGGATTCGGCGTCGAGGCCGTGATGGTGAAGTTAATCGTGGTCGTCTGGTCCTTCACGACGGAGACGTTGTTGACCGTCTGGCCGGTGTAGTTGTTCTTGCTGCACTGCACGCTGTACGTGCCCGGGCTCACCCGCAGCGTGTAGGCCCCGCCCGAACCGGACACGGTTGAGCCCTTGGCCGGAATGGTGATGATCGCCCCGGAAACCCCGGCGTTGTACTGGTCCTTGACGGTACCGGAGATGTAGCCGCCGTCGCCGAGGGTGCCGGGCTTGACGGCGTAATACTGCTGGGGCTTGCCGTTGCCCCACCACTCCCAGACGCAGTAGAGGGTGCCCGAGCCGTTCGGGTCGGCACTGACGTCCGGGCCAACGGTGAAGGCATCGCCCAGCCCCGAGGAAATCTGCTCCTCCGGCAGCCAGCCGCCGCCGGAGAACCGCTTGCCGTACAGCCGCCCCTGCCCGCTGTTCTTAGCGTAGGCGGTGTAGAAATCATTGGTGCCGGGAATGGCACACAGCGACGTGCCCCACGAGCCCTCGCTGGTGACGAGCATCTTGGGACCCAGCCCCGATCCCGGGGTGTAAACGATCGACCAGAACTTGTTGTCCGCATCCCAGAGCACCATCACCTGGCCCGCGTCGTTCACGGCACACGTGATCCGGGGGCTGAAGCCGGTATTGTCCACGCCGATGAAGGAGCCCCAGGACCCGTCGTAGCGCTGCATGCCCAGCCACGGCCCGTTGTCGTAAGTGCGGTAGACGCTGCCGTCCTTCGGCGAACGGTCCATGCCCGTGACTTCATACTGGCTGTTGCCGTAGACGTTCAGGCCGAGGTCGCCGCTCCAGGACGAGCCGTTGTAGAAGTTGGAACGGATTTCCTTCGTCAGGGCGTTCCAGTAGCTCATCAGCGCGTCGTCGCTGTTGCCCAGGCCGAAACCGGCGATCTGGGGCCACTTGGCGTTCCGCCCCGAGGAGGAGATGTTGACCATCGAGCTGAGGGTGTTGCCGCCGTCGGTCGACCGCACCCAGCCGACTTCCGGGGCTCCGTCCCCCCAGTTTTCCCAGACGATGTGGACATGGCCGTTAGGGGCTTCCGCGATGTCGGGATTGAAGGGCATCTGCGAGGTGATCAGTTTCTGCGGTCCCAGCCCGTTGTTGTAGCGCCGGTAATAAATGCTGGCACCGGGGCCATATACGGTGTAGGTCGCGTGGAAACCGCCGTTCCTGGAGGCCGCCACCCGGGCGGACTTGACGTCATAACCCGAGAGCGATGAATCGTTCAGCAACTGCGCCGTGGTCCAGCTCTGGCCGAAGGCCGCAACACTGCATGCCAGCACCGCGATCGCCGCCCCTGCCGGCCACCATCCCCTGCAACCATCCTGACCCATGAGATTCTCCTTCTCTCTGAAGACTTGCGACTCCCCGCTATGGAGGGAAACGATATACCAGCGAGACCTCCGAGACGGGCCGACAGGCACGGCAACCCGACCGGTCAAGCCCGGCGGGAGCGACGCTGCAACCCGGTTACCTGTCCGCGCAGCCCGTCCCTGGAGTGCGCAGATGACGCACATGCAGGCTCACAGTCCCGCCAAGCGATGGCGCACACTCTCCCCGGGCGCCTGCCACCGCCTCTCAACTGCTTCGATCAGACGTCTCAAGAACATCGCGCGCGACGGCGCGATCAATTCGCTTGGCGAACTGCCAGCCTTCCGCAAGAGAGGTCCGTCTCTGCGGAAGGCTTCTCTCTCAGACCGGTTACCTCAGACCACAGGCCGGATCGCTCAGGGCAACCTTCTCTGTCCGACTCCGCGATATGCCGGTCATCCGTGACTGCTCTCGACTCGCCCGCGGCGCTGACCGCCATCCCCTGGCAACGGGAGATGAAGACATCCCAAGGGACCCGCCCTCCCGGGGCTCAGCCAGTGGTCGCTCTGGCTGTGGGGCTCCTCCGCGAAGATGGGTGCGCGCCGTTGCTCGGCGGTGCTTTAGTTATCGAACCGACGATTTCAATATACCGCTCGCGTCATGTGCTGTCAAGACTTTCTGAATCGATTTTTCCGAAGATTTTCGGCGTCATC
>CALLOB010000024.1 GCA_938005315.1 uncultured Phycisphaerae bacterium | reverse complement strand
GGTGCGCGCGACCGCCCGCCCCCCCCTGGAGGGACGCGCTCCGTCGCGTCCGGATCGCCCTGGAGGGACGCGCTCCTTCGCGTCCGGATCGTTCTCGGAGGGACGCGCTCCGTCGCGTCCGGATCGCCCTGGAGGGACGCGCTCCGTCGCGTCCGCCATCACGCGCCATGTCGCTCGGCCCCGACGGAGCGGGGCCCCCCGGCGAATCCGAGGGGCCGACCGCGGCGGCGGCTGGAAGCGTGGCCGGTACCGTGGCCGGCATTGAACAGGCGGCGGGCGCGGAGGCCGGCGCGGTTTCGGCGAAAAGCCTCTCGAGGAAGGTCGCCAGGCGGACCGCAGCCTGGGCCATCCGTCGGTTGCAGATGTCCAGCCCCCGTTCGCGGTACTCGCGGCCGATCGGCCCATCCCCCTGGACGCGGTAAGCCCAGTCTCGAGCCAGCAGGAACGATTCGGTCGCCCACCCGGCCGGGTCGAGGCAGGCGGCCCAGGCTTCGGCGGTCTCGGGAGTGATCAGCCGCTCGATGAACCCGACGTGCCCGCTGATTCCCAGGCCGGCACTCTCGATCAGGCCGGTATCCCAGACGGCGTGCAGGTCGGTACGCCGACCTTCAAAAATGACCTTGATGTCGTTGCCGCCGCGGTCGGACCTGCGGCCCACGTGCAGCGGCTGGTGGACATCCATTACGAAGTGCACCAGGAACTTCAGGGCCTCCTGCCGCTGCGGGCGGTCGGCGCCCGGATCGCGCAGGATCGCCTCGAAGCGCGCGATCGCCGAAACCACGCAACCTTCCGGCGGGCAGTCGCGCTCCATGTCGAAACCCGTCGCCTCCGGCGGCACGTTGACGTAATGGAGCGGGACCGTCCAGCGGTACTCCGGGAGCCGCCGGACTTCGTCGGCCCAGAGGCTCACGTCCTCGATGGACCGGCCATCGAGCAGAGATTCCACCTTTTGTCGCGTTTGCGGACCGAGCCGTGCCGTCGCCAGCCGCGAGATGATGCGGTGGCCGGCCTCACCCCAGCCCAGGGCGGGCGCGGGTGCAGAAACGGCCAGGACCACGGCCAGCAGGCCCATGAGCCGCGTTTTGCCGCCGCCGCGACGCGGCGTTGTGTATGAAGACGGTTTCAGGACGCCGCACAGCGTGTGCATCGGATCTTGCCCCCCGAAACGCCGGCCCGGCATGCCCGAGCGTCGCGGGCCTGTCTAGCCGATCCCCGCCCGACGGTCAATCCGCCGCGCCACGGTCTGTACGGGGTTCCGCCACCTTCAGCGGACACCTTCGGCATTGAATGGAGCCTGGCGTCGGCTAGAATGCCGCGGTTGGCGGCGGACAGCGGCCCCGGCGAATCGATGTCGCCGGCCGGTCTGGAGAAGGAACCATCACGAAAAGGAGCCCATGCCATGCGTCCAGTCGCTCTCTGCGGACTTCTGGTGACGATCCTCCTGATGAACGGCTGTGCCGAAAACAGGGGGACCCCCTGCGCGGTCGTCCGGCAGGCCGAGCCGCTGGGCGTGCCGGGCGTGGTCTACCAGGAAGACGCGGATCATCTGTCCGAAGGCGATGTCGACTGCAACAGCCCGGCCCACTGGGACAACGGCCGGCTGTACGTCTTCTTCTCCGCCGGACATCCGTGGCGCAGCGAAGGCCCGGACATCTTTCACCTCAGCCGCCCCTCGGTCCGGGTGACCATCGACAACAACGAGCGGTGGCGGTCGGGCGCCCAGGGCTGCCGCTGGATCGAGGCCACGCACAAGGCCGCGGACGGCAAACTCTACGCCTGGTATCACAACGAGCCCGACTGCGTCTGCTGCCGCCAGGGCATCACCGCCCCGCGCATCGGGCAGATGGTCTCCACCGACAACGGCCTGAACTGGACCGACCAGGGGCTGATCCTCGAGGCTCCGCCGGACTCGAACCACTGCGAGTCGGCCAATGCGTACTTCGTCGGCGGCAACGGCGACTTCTGCGTGATCCCGGACCGCCAGGGGCGTTACCTCTACTTCCTGATCAGCACCTACCACCGCGACGTCGAGGAACAGGGCGTCTCGATCGCCCGCCTGGAGGTCTCCGATCTGCACGAGCCCAGGGAGGAAGTGGTCAAGTGGCATAAGAACAGCTGGTCCGAGCCGGGCCTGCGCGGCCACGTCACGCCGGTGCTGAAGGCGACCGTCGACTGGCACAGCGAGGCTCCCGACGTCTTCTGGGGACCGTCGGTGCATTGGAACACCCATCTGAAGTGCTACGTGATGCTGCTCAACCGGGCGATGGACAAGAACTGGGCCCAGGAGGGCATTTACATCGCCTACAACCCCGACATCGCCGACCCCAACGGCTGGACACCGCCGGTCAAGATCCTCGACGCCGCCGAACTGCCGCGCTCGAAGTGGTACCCGCAGGTCTTCGGTCTGGACACCGCGGCCCGGGAAACCGACAAGCTCGCCGGCCGAAAGGCCCGGCTCTTCGTCGCCGGGCAGAGCCATTGGGAAATCGAGTTCTTCAGACCGGGGGAGGCTCAGGCGACGCCGTGATCCGCGGGCCGGACGGAAAGGCCCGCCCCACTCCGGGATCACGCGCCCGGCGTCGTGCCGGCGGGCCGGGTGCCGCCGCGCGCCGGCCCGGCGCCTTCCGCCGTCGCCGTGCTTTCCGCAGGCGCGGTGCCCTCGACGCGGGCGTCATACAGCGATCGCAGCAGGCGGAAATCGAAGATCCCGGTGTCGTGTCCGTCGGACCAGTGGACCTGGACGGCATAGCGGCCCACCGGACGCCCGCCGGTCATGCGCACCTCGCCGCCGCCGGACCGCAACACCGGCAGCAGGGTGCGGGCGTGCTGTTCGCGCGCGGTCCGGCACCCGGCGCACGGACAGTTGCGCCGCAGGGCCCATCCGGCATAGACCGCGGCCGCGCCATCGGCCCAGACGACCCGCAGGACCTGCGAGCGCAGATCCAGGTCGAGGCTTACGGGACGGGCCGGGTCCGGCCCCGCGGTTGCGGGCCTCGCGACGTCGGCCATGTCCCGCTCCCGCTCACCGCCGCCCGTGGAGGTAGTCATGCAGGTACTCGATGGTGGTCTGCTGGACGTCCCGCTCCATCGCCAGAATATCGCCGCTGGTGACGATGCCCACGAGCCGGCCGTCCTCGACCACCGGCAGATGGCGGATGCGCTGCGAAGTGATGACGGACTGGCACTCCTCCAGCGTGGTGCTGAGCCTGCAGCAGGCCACCTTGACGGTCATGACCTCGCGCACCTGAACCTCGCGCGGGGAACGATCCTGGGCGATGACCCGCTGCAGAACGTCCCGCTCCGTGAAGACGCCGACCACCTGCCCCTTGTCGTCCACGACCACCAGCCCCCCGATCCTGTGCTGGTTCATGATCCGGGCGGCTTCCAGGACGGTGGTTTCCGGGCTCACCGTCACCACCTGTCCGCCCTTTCGCTGGAGAATGTCTTTGACGCTGGCCATGGAACCTCCGCCTCAGCGGCCGGCCCCGCCGAACATGTCTTCCCCGGGACCGCTTTCAGCTTCCGTCCGCACTCGGCCGACCGGCACCCGCCGGCACCGCCCGAACCGCGTTGCGACGGATCTCGTCGATCGCACTCCGCAGCTCCGTCATCCACGGATTCATTTCCAGGGCCCGGTGATACGCCTCCAGGGCCCTGGCGGGGCATCCCATGGCCGCGTGCGTGTGACCCAGGCCGGCCATCGCCCCGAAGTGATCGGGATTCAGGACCAGGGTATGGGCACAATCGGCAATGGCCCGCTCATACCGCCCCAGAAGGAAATGCACGATCCCCCGCTGGTTCCAGGCCTCGGCGTAGTCCGGCGCCCCGCGGACCAACCCGTCCAGCCGGCGGGCGACCTCTTCGAGCCGGTTTTCGCACAGATCATGCACCGCGCGGATGAGCTCGGGGCCGTAGCGCGGCCCGCCCGCCCGGAACCAGATGGTCCACAAGGCCCGCTCCGCCGCCGCGGCACACAGCCGGTCGGGCGTCCGGCGAAGCAGCCGGCACACGCAGGGGGACTCGCGCATCGTCCCGACCAGAGTCAGGCCGATCAGGGCGGCCTTGACCGCCTCGTCCTGATCGGACGCCAGGAGTCCGGCCAATCGATCCGCCGGCCAGCGCGCGGCCAGGAATTCCGCCAGAGAATCCCAGTCTTCCGCCAGGAGGAGAGGATGGACCTCCTGGAGGAAGGTCCGGGCCCGGGTTTCAATGTCCTCGGTCGCGAATTGCACGGGGCGCTCCTCCATGCAGACAGGTCGGTCGCCGGCCCGGTCCGTCGGACCGTTACAGCATCATGTTAGCCCGGCTGACCACGCCCGGCTACCGTTCCGGCACCTCGACGCATCGTCCGGTGGCGGCGGAGCGGTGGATCGCGTCGATGACCGCCATATAGCGGCACGCCGCCTCGGGGGTCGGCAGGATCCCGCCGTCGCCCTCACCCCGGACGAGGCGGATAAAATCGGCCTCCACGGTCCAGGTTCCCTTCTCTGCGGGGGGAATCTCGATCCGGGCCATGCTTTCCTGACCCAGCCGGGCCCCCTCGATCTGCTCGAGATTCTCGTCGGCGTTGAAATCGTAGACCAGCGTTCCGCCCGTGCCGTGGATGGCCACGTGGTCGGTCGGCCCGTGCGAACTGACGCCGTTGAACAGGTACACGCCGATGCCGCCGCAGGCCAGTTCGGCGATGACGTTGACCAGCTCGGGGATCTCGCACGGAGCCTGTTCGCCGGTTTCCGGGTGCCGCCGGGTCGGCGTCCAGCAGCGCGTCACCGCCGTCACCCGCGAGGTGGGCCCCAGCCAGCGGTCCAGCACCTCCAGGTAAATGCCCAGGGTCATCACGTTCTGGCCGGACTGCTCGCGCTGCAGCCGCCAGGTCAGCGGGTAATCCGGGTCCAGCAGCAGGCCGTTGACGCTGGTCAGCGTGACCTGGCGCACGTCGCCGACGAACCGCTCCCGCCGCAGCAGCCGCCGCATGGTCGCATCCCCGCCCATGCCCATCGGCGGCGGGCAGAAGCGCACCACCCGGTCGGGGTGCCGGCCGGCGGCCTCGAGGATCCGCCGGGCTTCGTCGAGGTTCATGCACATCCGGGACTGGCAGAAGACGTGCTTGCCGGCCTCCAGGGCCGCCAGGATCAGCTCGCAGTGCATGTACGGCGTGGTGCCGATCCAGATGATGTCGATGTCGCCGGCCTCGACCACCTCGCGCCAGTGAAAGCAGGCCCGCGGAATGGCGTATTCATCAGCGAAGGCCCGCGTGGACTCGTACCGGCGGTTGCAGACCGCCGCGATCTCGACGCCCTCCAGGGCCCGGAGCCCGGGGAGGTGCCGCTGGCGGACGATCGCGCCGCCCCCGATGATCCCGACCCGCAGGTCCCCTTCAGCCATTTTCGCCGCTCCCAGGGCGTGCCGCGCGACCTCCGGCCCGACGCCGGCCGGCGGCTGCCTCCCGGATCCTGATACGCACCCACCGCGCCGCTCTGCCGCCGGAACTGTAGCCCCTGCCGCCGGGCCCGGCAAAGCCGCCGGCATCCGTCAGGGATACAGCAGGTACGCCCGGCGGCGGAGGTCGAACCGCTGCAGCGGCTCCCTCCACAGCTCCGGCAGCCGCGCCGGGTCGTCGGTTTCCTTCAGCGCCCGCATCACCTCGGCGTTGGCCAGCAGGTTGTCGACCTTGTCGATCTCGAAGGCCTCGCCGAAGAGCTTTTTCAGGCACCAGGCCATGGTCAGGCCCGACCGTACCGGCTCCAGGGCGTCGCGGTCCGTCACCAGCACGTAGACCCCGCCGCAGGCCTGTCCGCCCAGTTTGCTGCCGCTGGCGGGCGTGAACGTCACCGGCACGAACCGCAGCCCGGGAAGCCCGGCGGCGTTCAGTTCGGCCGCCAGCCGGCGCCCGTCGATCCAGGGGGCGCCGAACAGTTCGAAGGGCTGGTCGGTCCCCCGGCCGACCGACAGGTTGCAGGCCTCCAGCAGGCACACCGCCGGGTAGAGCGCGGCCTGGGTGAGGTTGCGGATGTTGGGCGAGGGGTTGACCCAGGTCAGCCCGGTCTGGTCCCACCACATCTCGCGGCGCCAGCCCTCCATCTTCACCACCTGCAGGTCGCAGCCGATCTTGTGCTCGGCGTTGAACATCGTCGCCAGCTCGCCCAGGGTCATGCCGTGCACCACCGGCAGCGGCCCGTAGGCGGTGAATCCGTATCTCGACTCGTCGGCGATCGGCCCGTCGGTGCGCAGGCCGGTGATGGGATTGGGCCGGTCCAGCACCACCATCCGGATGCCGGCCCTGGCCGCCTCCTCCATGGCATAGGCCATGGTGGCCACGTAGGTGTAGAAGCGGGCCCCGATGTCCTGGATGTCGTAGACGATCGTGTCGATGCCGGCGAGCATCTCCGGCGTGGGTCGGCGCGTCTGGCCGTAGAGGCTGAACACCTTGAGCCCCGTGGCCTGGTCCACGGTGTCGCCGACCTTCTCGTCCAGCGTGCCGTACAACCCGTGCTCGGGCGACAGCAGGTGAACGACCGTCACGTCCGGAGCCCCGACCAGCAGGTCCACCAGGCGGCGTCCCTCGGCGTCCCGGCCGGTGTGGTTGGTCAGCAGCGCGAGTCTGCGCCCCGCCAGCCGCCTGAAGCCTTCGCGCTTCAGCACGTCGATCCCGCAGAGCACCTCCGCCGGCCGGCCCGTCGCCGCCCGGCGCACGACCGCGCCGGCGCGCGGCGCCCGGACGGATTGCGGCGGGTACCGCTCATCGGGCCGCTCCACGATCGCCGAGGCCGCCACCGTCGCAACCCGCCGCCGAAGGTCGATCACAGTGCCCTTGCCGTCGGGATGCACGCTGTTGCTCAGCAGAATGACGTAGCAGTCGTGGAGCGGGTCGATCCAGAACATCGTGCCGGTAAAGCCGGTGTGGCCGAAGGTGCTCCCGGCCTCGAAGAGGTTGCCCCGGGCCGAGGAATAGCCGGTACTGACGTCGAACCCGTATCCCCGGCAGCCGCCGCCGTCATCCAGGCAGCGTCCGCGGGTCATCTCCCGCACGGTCAGGGCCGAGAGCACCCGCCGCCCGTCCAGTTCGCCTCCCCGCAGGATCATCCGGCACCAGCGGGCCAGATCGTCGGCGGTGCCGAACAGCCCCGCGTGCCCCGCGACGCCGCCCAGGGCCCAGGCCCGCGGATCGTGGACCTCTCCGACCATCCAGCGGCCCTCGCGCCGCTCGGTGGGCGCGATGCGGGGCTTCCATCCGGCCGGCGGGCGGTAGGCGGTGTCCTTCATGCCCAGCGGCTCGAAGATCTCCTCCCGGGCGAAGCGGTCCAGCGGACGTCCATCCACGGCTTCCACCAGCCGGCCGAGCACCATGTAGCCCACGTCGGTGTAGCGGAACTCCGTCCCGGGTTCGTAGACGCACTTGAGATTGAAGATCCGCTCCCAGCACTTCGCCGGTCCGCCCTCGTAATCGCTCAACGGGTTGTCGGGCACCAGTCCGCCCCGGTGCAGCAGCAGCTGCTCCACGGTGATCCCGTCCTTGCCGTTGGCCCCGAACGCCGGAAGGTGGCGGGCGACCTTGTCCGTCAGGTTCAGCCGGCCCCGTTCGACCAGGATCATCACCGAGGTGGCGCAGCCGACCACCTTGGACACCGACGCCAGGTCGAAGATGGTGTCCTCGGTCATCGGCACGGGCTGCGGCTCGATCGCCCGGTGCCCGTAGGCCTTGCGGTACACCACCTCGTCGCCCCGGCCGACCAGGAGGACCGCCCCCGGCAGCTCGCCCCGTTCGACGGCCTCCTCGATCGCCCGATCCGCCCAGGCCATCCGCGCGGTGTCGAAGGTCTCGACGCCGTCGGCAGCGCAGCAGAACGTCGCGGCCGCGGCCAGGGCTGCGGTCGCCATCCATTCCCGTGAAACCATCCGCCTTGCTCCTCTGGTCGGCCGGACGGGCGCAGAAAGGCGCCCTCGCGGCCCCGGACGGGTCGGTACGCGTCCTCCAGCCCGCCGTGCGGGGAGCACCATCGCCTCAGGGGATCGGCGTGGGCCCGTGCCCGTTGGCGAACAGCATGAGCTGGAGCAGTTCGAAGGAATCCGTGCCGCTGAAGGGGCCGGTCTGAGTCGTGCCGTCGATCCGGCCGGCGGAGACGTCGATGCCGTAAGGCGAGGACGGGGCGTCCACGAAGGTGAAGACCACCGTGTCGCCGCAGGCGTAGTTCACGCCGTCGGTCAGCACGATCGGAAACGCCGCCCCGGCCATCGAGTAGGCATTGTCGTCCTTGCTGACGGTAACCGCCGGGGCCGCCGGGGCGCTCGGGTCGCCGATCCGCACGCTGGCCACCGGGCAGGGCAGGATGACGCCCACGTCGCCGCCGTTGGGGTGAATCCCGCCGAGGGTCGTGGCGTCGTAGCCGAAGAAGCCGGGGGCTTCGAAGCCGACGACCACGCTCAGCGTCGCGGCACGGGTCAGGTTCACGCACCGCACGAGCACGAAGGGCACGTCGCCGGGCGCCAGGGGAGTGACCGAGCCGCTGCTCACCTGGTTCACGAAGGAGGGATTCAGGCAGCCCGCCGCCCAGCAGGCCACGGCCGCCAGGACGGCCAACGACATCGCCCGGACGATCGGAAACGGCCCGGCAGGCATCACTTCGCGTCGCGCGTTCATCCGCATGGCTCTCCAGGGCACGTCGGCCCCCCAGAACGGCCGGTGCCCGCGGAACTCAGTTCAACAGCTGGGCGGTCGCCCCGATACTCGGGTACACGCCGACCACGTTCACGAAGACCACCGATCCGCACCGCAGGGCCGGCGGGGCGAAGATGTTCACCGGAAGCTGGACGGTCACCGACTCGGGCGTCACCCCCGCGGCCACCGGACGGATCACCACGTCCTTCAGTTCCAGCCTGGTCAGCGTGCAGGACAGGGTCAGGGCCACGTAGGCCCCGGGGCCTGCCGTCTGAGCGGCCGAACCGGTGTACACCGTGCCGTTGCTCGTGGTGTTGGACATGTCAAAGGACAGCACCGCATTGCCGTTGGTCAGGTTGTTCAGCACCAGGATGACGTGCCCCGGGCTGTTCACGCTGGTTACGGCGCTGTTGCCGCCGATCTGGGCGACCAGCGAGGGGTTCAAGGCGTCGCAGCCGGCCGAGGCTGCCGCCAGCAGGGCCGCAAGCCCCAGGGCCGCCCCGGTCCGCCACCGGCCGCACGTCGCCCGCTCGAAACACCGCGGGGGTCGATTCGGCATGAGGAGAGATCCTCCCAAGGTCGGTGAATGCCTCCGGCGCCGCGGGGGAGGCCCGCAGCCGTCCGCGGGGCGGCCGCACGGGCTGGGTGCCGGCGGCGGGGTGATCTTATGGGAAACCACGTGCCCCTGGCAAGACCCGCCCCATAGGGCATGCCGCCCCTGCCACGGGACAATGCCAGGGGGTACAACGCAATCGACTCCACAGACGGGGCATGCGACCGACAGCCGGGCGCACAAGATCGATCAGGCCCGGCTGCCTGCCCCCCGCCAAGGACACGTTGCGCCGCACCCTCTCCCCCCGCCAGCGGAGGGAAGCGCTCCGTCGCGTCCAAATCGCCCTCGGAGGGACGCGCTCCATCGCGTCCGCCATCACACGCCATGTCGCGCGGCCCCAACGAAGCGGGGCCCTCCCGCGGCCCCGAAGGAGCAGGGCCCTCCGCGGGAACCTGCGGAACCGACCGGACGCGTCTTACCGGGACCGCCCCCCCGGGCCGGGGCTGAAGAAGACCGGGTCGGAGTCGTCACCGACCCTTGACCGACCGGGTTGGCGTGGTCATTGCAGGCCGTACTCGCGCAACTTGCGGTACAGCGTCCGGGCCCCGATGCCCAGCATCTTGGCCGTCTTCTCGCGGTTACCCCCGGTCAGCTTCAGCGTGCTGGCGATGTGCAGTTTCTCCAGCTGCTCCATGGTCAGCCCGGCGGTGCTGAACGCCGCCACCGGGACGATGTCCGTCGTCGCCCGGATCGAATCCGGAAGATCATCGACGTCCAGCACCTCGCTCTCGGCCAGGACCACCATCTGCTCGACGACGCTGCGCAGCTCGCGGATGTTGCCCGGCCATTGCTGGGCGGCGAGCCGCCGCACGGCCTCGGGGGTGATGGAGGTCACCTTCTTTCCGTGAAGCTCGCAGGCCCGCTCGATGAAGTGCTGCACCAGCAGTGGGATGTCCTCGCGGCGGTCGCGCAGGGGCGGCAACCGCAGCGTCGCCTGGTTGAGGCGGTAGTACAGGTCGTCGCGGAACGTGCCCTTGTCCACCATCGCCCGGACGTCATGCCGGGTCGCAGCCACGATCCGGACGTCCACGCGGCGAACCTCGCTGGCCCCGACCGGCTGGATCTCGCCGTTCTCCAGCGTGCGCAGCAGCTTGGCCTGCATGGACATGGGCATGTCCCCGACCTCGTCAAGGAAAAGCGTGCCGCCGTCGGCCACCTCGAACAGGCCCTTGCGATCGGCCACCGCACCGGTGAAGGCCCCCTTCACGTGCCCGAAGAGCTCGCTCTCCAGCAGGTTCTCGTTCAGGCCGGCGCAGTTGATCGCCCGGTACGGCTTGTGCCGGCGCGGGGAATGGCGGTGGAGGGCCCGGGCGACCAGCTCCTTGCCGGTGCCCGACTCCCCCATGATCAGCACGGTGAGCTTGCTGTCGCCGATCCGCTGAATCCTCCGGGTAACGCGGATCATCGCCGGGTTGGTGGTCAGAATGCCTTCAAAGTCGATGCAGCGCTCGACCTGCTCGGCCAGGGCCCGGCTGCTGCGGTTGCGCTTGGCCTGCTCGGCTGCGGCCCTCACGGCGGCGCACAGGGCATCGGTCGAGACCGGGGCCGGTATCCGCCGGAACGCGACATCAGCGGCACCCCCCATTTCGGGCTGCTCGGGGGAGCCGTCCACGACGACCACTTCGGCGTCCGGCGCTAGGACCCGGAAATCCTTGAGCAGGTCCGATCGTCGCTCGGGCGGGCAGAAACCACCGTCCACGACGATAACGTCCGGGCGCACGGCGCGGATGCTGTCCAAGGCCTCCTCGGGGGTCTGAACCAGCCGGCAGGCGTTCCCTTCCCGTCGGAGGGACTCGATGGCCTGGTCGGTTCGGTCGGCCTCCCCGCCGGCCAGAAGGATAAAGGCGGTCTCGCTCATCGAAGCTCGTGGTGACTCCAATGCCTGGGCGTTCCGGGGCCGGCGCGACCGGACCGCGCCGCGGGCCCCTTGCCCGCAGGAATACCCGGCGGTCGATGGTGCGGATTATACCCACACCGCCGGGCATCCGCCCGGCCATGCCCGGCGCCCGGGGGGCGGCCCCGCGGCACGCTGGACGCCCGGGTCGCGAGGCCGCCCATCCCCGGCGCCCGGGCAGCGGCCCTTCGAGCAGCGCGCAGATTCCATCGCCCCGACCACGCAAAGGAGGTCCACCCGGGCCGCAGGCGCATCCCACGCACGAAGCAGATCTGCCGGCTGCGACCGCAGGCCCCGGGAAATCGCCGGTTCGGGCGGCGCCGGAGGGGGGACGCCGTGCCGCTCCGCGGAACGCCCATGTGGCCGGGAGACTGCAGCCCGATCGCCCCGCCGCTGCGACCGGGCTGCAGGCCAATCGTCGTCAGGTTGTCGGGCGGGGTCCGCTGGTCTTGGCGAGCGTCGGCTTGACCGCAGGGGAGGGCCCGGCGTGCTTCACATGGTGCGCCTGAAGCCCCTTGTCGGACTCGACCAGTTCGAACTCCACCGTTTCTCCGTCCTTGAGGCTTCGAAAACCCTCGCCCTCGATGTTCGTGTAGTGGACGAAGATGTCCTTGCCCTCCTCAGCTCCCTGGATGAACCCGAAACCCTTCTTCTTGTCGAACCACTTGACGGTGCCGGTGCGCATGGATGATCGCCTCCGGCGCGCCCGTGGGTCGGTGTGGCCGGCGCACACGGGACGCGAGCCTGACTACCCGGGCGCCCTCGACCAGCTTCACGGCACGCCAGCCCCCGCAGCCTTGTCGGGAACCACGGCCCGCTGCGCTCCCCCCCGGCGTCAACAAGGGCCCTGTGAACCCGCTGAACCCTGGCAGCCCGGTCGGCCGGTGCCCGGTCGGAGGGCACCCATTCAAGACATGTTTCACGAAAAGGCAACCGGCCGACGTTCGATCACCCGCCGTCTGTGCTGACCACCACGCGGCGAAACCGACGGGTGGGTTCTGGATCTGCACCGCCCTCGCGGTTCGAGGAAGGCTTTCCTCACGCGGAAGTCGACTTCCGCTCCTCCCGCGACTCCTTGAGCAGCGCCTTGCGACTCAGCTTCACCCGACCCTGATCGTCGATCAGGATCACCTTCACTTCCATGATGTCGCCCACCTTACATACGTCCGAAACACTCTTGACGTAGCCGTCGGACAGCTCGCTGATGTGGCACAAGCCGTCTTGGCCGGGCGCGATCTCGATGAAGGCGCCGAAATCCTTGATGCTGCAAACTCTGCCTTTATATATTTTACCGACTTTAACGCCCACTGCAACCAGTTCCACCATCTCCTGGGCCCTCTGGGCCCCTTCCATGTCCGAACAGGCGATGGTCACGGTGCCGTCGTCCTCGATGTCGATCGTGGCCCCGGTCTCCGCCTCGATCCGCCTGATTCCCTTGCCGCCCGGTCCGATCAGCAGCCCGATCTTCTCCGGGTCGATCCGCACGGTGATGATCCGCGGGGCGTATCGGCTGATTTCGGCCCTCGGGCGGGGTAGAACCGTCAGCATCGCCCGCAGGATGTCCAGCCGTGCCTTGCGGGCCTGAGCAAAGGCCTGCTCGATGGTCTCAAACGCGATCGCCCGCTCTTTCAAGTCCAGCTGAATGCCTGTTATGCCACGCTGCGTTCCGGCGATTTTGAAATCCATGTCGCCGAAGTGGTCCTCCTCCCCGATGATGTCCGTGACCAGGATCCGCTTGTTCTGGTCGTGAAAGCTGCCGATTGAGATCCCCGCCACGGGCTGGGAGATCGGCACCCCGGCGTCCATCAGGGCCAGAGTGCCCCCGCAGACCGAGGCCATCGAGCTGGACCCGTTGGATTCCGTGATCTCGCTGACCAGCCGGATCGTGTAGGGAAAACTCTCGGCCGTGGGCAGCACTGCCTCGAGGGATCGCTCAGCCAGCGCCCCGTGGCCGATCTCCCGTCGCCCCGGACCCATGATGCGGCGCGCCTCGCCCACGCAGAACGGCGGGAAGTTGTAGTGCAGCATGAACTTCTTGCTGTATTCCTCCGCCAGCCCATCGACGATCTGCTCATCCCGGGCAGTGCCCAGCGTGGCCACCACGATGCTCTGCGTTTCACCGCGGCAGAACAATGCCGAGCCATGCGTGCGCGGAAGGAAACCGACCTCGGCGGAGATCGGACGGATATCCGTCGGGCCCCGGCCGTCGGACCGCTTGCCGCTCTCCAGCACCATGCGCGTGACGATCTCCTCCTCCATCTCGTGCAGGGCATTGAAGACCGCGCTGCGCTCGAACTCCGAGGACTGTGCGTCCTTGGGCGAGAGCTGGTCCATGACTTGGTCGTAAAGCTCCTTGACGGCCGTCTGACGTTCCAGCTTGCCGGGGATCTGACGGCGTTTCACCATCTCGTCGTAGGCCATCTCCCGAACCTTACTCAACAGTGCCTGGTTCGGCTCCGGCGGAGTCCAGGAAACCGGTTTGCCGGCCACGGCGCGCAGCTGGCTGATGAGGTCGCAGATCCTGCGGATCTCCTCATAGCCGGCCCGGATGCCCTTGAGCACCACGTCCTCGGGCGTCTCCTGGGCCCCTACCTCGATCATGTTCACGCCGTCGGGATGCCCGGCCAGCACCATGTCGAACTCCGACGCCTCCACCTGCTCGTACGTCGGATTGATGATGTACCGGCCGCCGACTCGGCCCACACGCACCGCCCCGATCGGGCCCTCGAACGGGGCGTCACTCAAGGCCAGGGAGGCCGAGGCGGCCACGATCGCGGTGATATCCGCGTCGAACTCCGGATCCGCCGAGAGGACGAAGGTCTGTATCTGGATCTCGTCCATGAAGCCCTTGGGAAACAGCGGGCGGATGGGGCGGTCGATCATCCGCATGGTCAGGATTTCCTTGTTGGTCGGCCGCCCCTCGCGCTTGAAGAAGCCGCCAGGGAATTTTCCGCCGGCATAGGCCTTCTCGCGGTAGTCGACCGTCAGGGGGAAAAAGTCGATGCCCTCGCGCGGCTGGGCCCGCACGGTGGCGCCCAGCACCACGCAGTCGCCATAGGAGGCCATGACCGCGCCACTAGCCTGCTTGCCGATCTTGCCCGTTTCGAGGGTGAGCGTCCTTCCGCCGATCTGGGTCTGAACCTTGTGCGTCTGCATGAATGAGTGGTCCTGTCTGTCAGTCACGAGTGTTACAAGCCGGGTTTCCGCTGCGGCGTGCGGCCTCGCACGCCCATCCATCAGCGGGCTCGCGGCTGCCAGGGGAATGCTCATCGGGTGATGCCACGACCTTCACGCCTGCTCCTGCGCGGCACCTCGCACGCGCCGGGGCGCATCGCATGTCTCGGGTAGAGAGGAGTTGCTGGAGGGATCTGGCGCGGTGCCTTGCCGCCGTGCGGCCTCTGGAACGCAGCCCGGCCGCCTGGAGCTACTTCCGCAGGCCCAGCCGCCGGATCACGTTCAGATAACGTTCGCGGTCGTTGGCGGTGAGGTAGTTGAGCAGCCGGGCCCGGCGGCCAACCATCTTCAGCAGACCGCGCCTGGATGATTGGTCCTTCTTGTGGCTCTTGAGGTGCTCGGTCAGCCCGTTGATCCGCTCAGTGAGAATGGCGATCTGGACCTCCGGCGAACCGGTGTCCTTCTCGTGGTGCCTGTACTCGCTGATCAACTGTGCCTTCCGCTCGACTGCAAGCGCCATGTCTGCCTTCCGGGTGCCAGTCAACCTCTGTCTCGGCCGCTTCCGCGGCATCCAGCCACGCGCTGGACCTGACCATGCCCTTACACTCTCTGTCTAGTCTTGAGGCAATATAGCCACAGCCGCCCGGGGATGCAAGCCGGTCCCGGCTCCCCGCCGGGGACGAGCCTCCGCCGCCGCCCCGACGGCCCGCGGCCGGGCGTTCCCCGGCGGCCGGCCCCCGGCGGCGGCCTGAGTTCCTGTCGGAACCGGGGCCGGCCGTCCGAGCCCTCCGCCGGTGGTACCTGAGGCTTGGCTCGGGACCGGCGGCTCGACAATGGCCCCTGTAACCCTGAGAAGCCCCCCTTTTGCCAGCCCGGCGGCGCCGAGACGAACTCATCTGCACCCTTCGGCCGGAGGATCACGAGCCGCTGCCGCGGCGATCCGACCATCGCCGGATCCCGATCGGTCCGATAGCCGGAAAACCTCATCATAAAGTGGATCGGATCGGAGGGTGTCGTTGGCCCAGGGGCACGGGGCAGGGCCGCCTCTGGAGATCCGCATACCCCCGGACAGCCTTCCTCCTCACGCAGCCTTGGCGCGGTTGCGGTGGGCTGTAAGATACGGCCCCCATGAGACGTCCGGCCGATCAACTGACCCTGGGATGGGTACTGCTTGCGGCCGTGAGCGGCTGCGAGGACACGTCCTCCAGAGATCTGCAGGGGGTGCTGTCGGCATCGGGCCCGGCCGCTACGGCACCGCAGGAGGACGCTGCGGCGGACGAAAAGGACGAACAGGTCGTGAGCCCCGCCCGGGGGGTCCGTGCCCGGCCGGGGGCCCGGCTTCTGGCCTTTCGGCGCGGGTGGGTCGAATGGCTGCACTCGGCCGGGGGAGGAACGGAGATTCGCTTCCTGAACGCCGCCGGCGGGCCGCTCAAGGAAATACAGGCTGCACACCTCTGGCTGGCGGGTCGTGACGGGCCGCAGGCAATCGCGCTGGCGCCCGGGCCGGGCGAAGGTATCATGCGCCCGGTCGAACCCATCGCCGAGGCCTTTCCACAGGGCGTCCTGAGGTTCGCGCTGGGCGACGAGGTCCACCGTGTCGCCTTACCGATCGCCGCAACGTCCGGGCCCTCGGCCTCGGCGACCGCGGAGGGGTCTTGAGACGGCCGGAACCGCCCATGCTGCCGAGCCTGCCGGGTCATATCGTTACGCTGTCGCTGAACCCCACGATCGACCGCATCCTGGAGGTGCCGGGCTTGCGTGTCGGAGACCACCTGCAGGGCCGTCTGCTGGCCCGTCAGCCGGCGGGCAAGGCCATCAATGTGTCGCGGGCCCTGGCCACGCTCCGGACACGCAGCACGGTGGTCGGCTGGGTCGGTGCGGACACCGCCGGGTTGTTCGAGGACTTCCTGGAACACATGAGCGTGCGATCGCGGCTAATTCCCATCGCCGGGCAGGCCCGCGAGAACATCACCCTGATTGATCCGCATGCCGGCAGCGAGACGCACATCCGCGATATCGGCCCGATGGTGACGCCTCCGGACGTATCGTGCCTGGCGGAGGTGCTGGCTGAAGCGGCCGACGGCCATTGTCTGGTGGTCGTGACCGGCTCGGCGTCGCCGGGGCTGTCCACCGACGGCTGGGCGGGACTGCTCGACGACATGCTGGCACGCGGGGCGACGGTGGCCGTGGATGTTTCCGGCGAGCTGTTGCTCCGTGCGGCCCGGCGACCGGTATGGCTGCTGAAGCCCAATCTGCAGGAGCTGGGCGAGCTGGTCGGCCGGCACATCGAGTCTCAAGAGGAGATCCTGGAAGCCGGCCGGGAGCTCAACCGGCAGATCGCCGTCGTGCTGGTGACATTGGGGTCGCGCGGGGCGTACGCCTTCGCCGAGGGCCGGGTCTGGCGCGGCTGGACGAACCTGGCCCGAAACGAGGTCCGCAGCACCGTCGGATGCGGCGACAGCTTTCTGGCCGGCTTCCTGGCCGCGCGCCTGGACCCGGATCGGCCGTTTGCTTCCTGCCTCCAGCAGGCCCTAGCGGTGGGCGCGGCCTCATCGCTGACCGACCGCCCGGCGGTCTTCGAACTCGATGCGGTCCGCGTATGCCAGGAACGCACGGAAGTCGTGGAGATCGCCTGAGAGGTTGTCGGGAGCCGCCGAGCAGGGCGCCTCACACCCGCGGCCCGGAGGGACGCGCTTCGTCGCGTCCGCAATTGCCCGCCCTTCCGTATCCTTTTTGACGGCCCCGGAGGGACGCGCTTCGTCGCGTCCGCAATCACACGCCATGTCGTGCGGCCCCGACGGGGCGGGGCCCTCCGGGCGAATGGTAATCGCCGGAAGGCTCACGGACCGCAAACGGCCGCAGGTGGTCTGTCGATGAGTGCGGTCAGGAGGTGCCCAGACCGAGCGCACGGCCGGCCTGGAAGACGACCAGCGAAGCGACATAGGCCAGCAGCGACATGTAGGCGAACATGAAGGCCGGCCAGCGCCAGCTGCGGGTCTCCTGCCGGACGACGGCCAGCGTGCTGACGCACTGGCAGGCGAGCATGTAGAAGACCATCAGCGAAACCGCGGCCAGGGGCGTGAAGACCGGGCGGCCGTCGGGCCAGGCGGCGCGGCGGAGCTGCTCGCGCAGCGGCGTGTCCCCGCCCTCGCCCTCGGCCACGCTGTAGACCACGCCCATGGTGCTGACGAAGACCTCGCGGGCGGCGAAACTGGCCAGGATGCCGATGCCGATCTCCCAGTTGAAGCCGAGCGGCCGGATGGCCGGCTCGATCATCAGGCCCAGCCGTCCCACGGCGCTGTTCCGGAGGATCTCGGCGGCCTCTTGCCGGTCAAGTTCCGCGAGGGCGCCCGCGGGCGCACCGGCCCCGGCGAGAGCCGTTCGCTGCTGCTCATACCAGGCCGTGCGTGCCGCGTCCCGCGGGTAGTTCAGCAGTGCCCACATCACGACGGTCATGGCCAGGATGATCGTGCCGGCCTGGGTCAGAAACAGCCGGCTGCGGTCCCACATCGCCCGCAGGACGTTGACCGGATGGGGCATGCGGTACGGCGGCAGTTCGATGAGAAACGCCGGGACCGGGCCCTTGAGCAGCGTCTTCTTGAACAGCCAGGCCATGAGCAGTGCGGTGGCGACGCCCAGGCCGTAGAGCGTCACCAGGCAGACGGCCTTGAGCCACGCCCGGCCCGGCAGGCAGGCGGCGATCAGCAGTGTGTAGACCGGAAGCCGGGCGCTGCAGCCCATGAGCGGGGCCACCAGGATCGTGGTCAGACGGTCGCGGGGGTTCTCGATGGTGCGGGTGGCGATGATTCCCGGCACGGCGCAGGCATGGCTGGACAGCAGCGGGATGAAGCTGCGTCCGTGGAGGCCGACGCGGGCCATCAACCGGTTCATGAGGAACGCGGCCCGGGCCATGTAGCCGCTGTCCTCCAGGACGGCGATGAACAGGAACAGCAGCGCGATCTGCGGGAAAAACACCAGCACGTTGCCCACGCCGGCCAGGATGCCCTCGACCAGCAGGTCGCGCAGCGGGCCTTCGGACATGGCGCCGGTCATCAGGTCCTGCATGCCGCCGACCAGGCGCTCGATCGCGGCCGTCAGCGGCTCGGCCAGCAGGAAGATGCTGAAGAACAGCATGGCCATCATCGGGGCGAAGATCGCAAGTCCCCAGAAACGATGGATAAGGACGCGGTCGGCGCGGTCGGTGACGCTGTCCGTGGTCGGCCCCGCCCGCCGCCGGTAAATGCACTCTTCGGCCACGGCCTCCAGCCAGCCGTATCGCGCCGCGGTCATCCGCGCGGCCGGATCGTCGTGGTCCAGCTCGGCGAGCCGCTGGCGGACGGTCTCGAGCCGCTCGGCCAGTGCCTGCGGCAGCCGGCGTTCCCGATCGAAATCCCCGGCGGCCAGGAGCAGCCCGGCGACGCCCTCCGAACGGACCGCCGGGGCATAGCCGCAGGCCTCGACGACCCGGGCCACCTCGCGGATCGCGGTGTCCAGCGGCTCCGGCGGCCGCCAGGGAACCTCCGCCGGCGCGGCCGCCGCCGGGAGCGAGCAGATCCGCTCGATGACCTGCCGCAGCTCCGGCACGCCGCGGCCGGTGTTGCCCACCGTGACCACCACCGGCACGCCCAGCCGCTCGGCGAGCCGCCCGGTGTCCAGGGTCTGGCCGTCGCGCTCCAGAGTGTCATACATATTACAGGCCACGACGGCCGGGATCCCCAGGTCGAGCACCTGCGTCGCCAGGTAGAGATTGCGTTCGAGGTTTCCGGCATCGACCACGATCAGCACCGCGTCCGGCGGATCGGTGTCGGGCATGCGGCCCAGGAGCACGTCGCGGGTAACGGCCTCGTCGGGGCTGTGGGGGATCAGGCTGTACGTTCCGGGGAGATCCAGCAGGCGGATGTCGCTCGAGCCGGCCAGCCGGCCCTCGCGTTTCTCGACGGTGACGCCGGGATAATTGCCGACCTTCTGGCGCAGGCCGGTCAGGGCATTGAACAGGGTGCTCTTGCCGCTGTTGGGGTTGCCCGCGACCGCGACAAGACGTCCGATCGCCGGGGCCTTGGGGCCGGCGTCGCGCCTCTCCGCGAAAACGGCCCGTGACCACCAGCCGCGCCTGCGTCGCGCCCGGCGGCGGTGCCTTCGGCCGAACGAGGGCAGGGCCGGCTGGTTCATGGAACTCGACGCACGCGGACGGCATCCGCCAGCCGACGGCACAGGCCGAAGCGGCAACGGCCCACGCGGCAGATCAGCGGGTCGCCCGGAAACAACAGGTGAATGACCTTTCCTTCGATCAGTCCGACCTCGCGCAGACGCCGGGCCTCTTCGCTTTCGGTGCAGATCCGCCGGATCTGCACCGTCGCGCCGGCTCCGGCCTGGCCGAGAGTGAGCTCATCGGCGGCCGGCGGGTCACCGGAAACATTCGCGACGCTGGGCCCGCACGGCGCGGGACTCGGCTCGTCGGGGACCCGCGATGAGCGAAACCAGGGATAACGCCGCAACCAGACCACGCGTGAACCTCTGCGTCGCCGCGGAATCAGGCATCGGTCCGTCGATCCGGACCGGTCGCCCGGGCGGCAACTGAGACTGAGTCTCTATTAGCCTGCAGTGTATCGGTTATTTCACGGCCCGTCAAGCGGGCGACGCCCCGGAGACCTCAGCGCGACGGTCCACCAGCCCTTTCAAAGGTTTCGGGACGTCCGGAAGCCCTCGGCGCAGTGGAGCCGCACCCGCGTTGTTCGGAAAAGCGTTTCAGGCCTCCAAGGCAGGTTCCGGCAGGCCCCGGGCCTTTGTCGGACGGGCCGGATCGAACGCGATCGGCAAACAGCCGCGCCTCGACGACAGCCGCAAGACCATGACAGCCAGCGAGTTAGCAGGGATTTACCTGCGACACCCCCGAACGGCCCCGGCCCAGAGGCATGCGGCGTTGGGCCGGGCACAAGAGGCTAGCCGGCCTTGCTTTCAGCCGACTGGGCGAGCTTGAGCTTCATCAGCCTCCCGACCTTGAACTTGACGGTTCGTTTGGAAGGCACGTTGACACGCTCGAGGGTCTTGGGGTTCTGGGCGCTGCGGGCGGCACGAAGCTTGCTTTCAAAGACACCGAAGTCGCGAAACTCCAGGCGGTTACCATTACCGAGCTCGTCCACGATCTCGTCGAGGAAACTCTGGATGATGCGTTTGACCACCACGCGCTTGTGGGAGGATTTCTCAGCGATCCGGTCAATGAGTTCCTTCTTGGTGATCGTTTGCATGACTGACCTCGGGAGAACCGCTGCCAAAGAACCGTTCGATCAGAGCTTACGTCGATTCGAACACCCTGTTGCTTGTTGCGGACCGCGCCGGCGGATCCACACTGGAGTTGAGCATCTGCCTGTGCGCCGGGCCGACGGACGTGACGGGATCTGGCGCGCGCTCTCACCCGGCGGCTCGGCTCACGCGGGGCTCCGCGGCACGGCCGACGCTCGCAAGTTATACTACCGCAATGGTTTTCGGCAATCAAGCCCTTCCGGCTGAAGCCCTGCCGGCCGGTCGCAACTGGCGGCTCCAACGCCTCCAGGAAGGACCGTGGTCTCATAACGACTTGCAAATAAAAAGCTTACGAGATCGTTCGATCCGCGACCTCCCGGTGCGCGAAGTTCTTCACGTAAGCGTCGGCTGGAACGAAAGTTGTGTTTTTCGCGGGCGGTCGCCGGCCGACGCGGTGAGAACTGAATCCGGCGAGGCCGGGCGCGATATCCTGGCAATCCGCGCGGGGGCGGAGGGGATCTCCTGAGTCGCAAGTAGCAGCGGCCATGCATCCTGAGGATCGGCGCGGGGGGTCCAAGGCGCCTGGCATCCGAGCTAAAGCGATCTGCTGACCAGGTGGGTGACGACGCCCTGGATGGACAGCTCGGACGGATCAATGACAACCGGGGCCGATGCGTCGGGATGGTCGGAGCGGAGCACGACCACGGCCCGGCCGTCGCGTTGTTCGACGAACACGCGGGCCAGCAGCGGCCGGCCGTCGATCAGGCAGGCACAGATGCGGCCGACCACGTGCTCGGGGCGGGCGGACCGACGGTATTCGACCAGCACGATGTCGCCGGGCTTGAGCGTCGGCTCCATCGAATCCATCGTCAGGCGGAGGCAGTAGCGGTTGGCGGCGTACAGGTGTCGAAGCACCGGAAAGGATTCGCCGGCGGCGGGGTCGGGCGGCGCGACCGGGATCTCCTCCACCAGCGGGAGGTGTCGTGTTTCCAGCGGCCGAGGGGCGTCGTGATCCGGCCCTTCGCCGACGAGCACGGCCACGGGGAGATCCAGAGCCGCGGCGATAGCCCTGGCCGTCGCGTGGGACGGACAGCGGCGGCCGCGTTCGATCTCGCTGAGGAATCCCTGGTTGATGCCGGCCCGGCGGGCGAGTTGCGACTGAGTGAGCTCGGCCTGGAGGCGATAGAAGCGGACGCGTCGGCCCAGATGGCCGCTGAAGACCGGCGGCACGGCTCCCGAATCGGCCATTTCCATACTATGCGACTCAGCCGGCGGCTGCGTCAAGAGGGCGGGCGGATGGTTCTGCCGGAATGGGTGAAGCTCCGCCCTCCGGGCCCGGCAGAGCGGTTATCGGGGCCCCATGGCCTGAATGCGTTCGCGGACCGTACCGATGGCGCTGACGCGCAGACCGAAGTTCTCGCCGACCTTGACGGCCTGGCCCGCGCCGATGCACTTGTTGTTGATCATCAGGTCCAGCTCGCTGTCGGCGGGCTTCTCGAACTCGATGATGCTGCCGCTGGTGATGGCGAGGATCTCGGACATGGGCATGGTCCGCTCGGCCAGTCGGACGATGACCGGCACCGTCAGTCGCAGGATGCGAGCGGGATCGCCGCAGGGAGCCGAGGGCGGCGGTTTGCGTATCGCACTGGGCAGTTTGGGGTCGGGGGCGCGGGTGTATCCGCCGGTCGGCGCGGTCGCGGCTGCGGGTGGGCGGGCCGGTGCCGAGGCGGTAGCGGCGGAGGAGGTCCGGGGCTCGGGCCTGCGGGCCGGCGGTTCGACGGGCAGATCGGACGCACCGGCGGCGGCGATATGCTGCACGGCCTCCTCGGCCAGGGCGCTGACCTCGGCCAGCAGGGCGTCGATATCCTCTTGCGACTCCGGCATCCGTACGGAACCCTCGGGACGGGCGGCGCGCACGCATGCCCGCGCAGCGCAGACCGTCTCCTGAGTCTTTATCGGCCGAACGACGGGGCGACTTGACCGCCGGTCGGACCGACATGGAGCCGGAAACCCGGGAGCGGGCGGAACATCCGTCCTGTTCCGCTGGTGCAGACGGCCCGTGGGGGTTTACAATGATGGGCATGAAGATTCGAGCGATCAAGGCCCATCTGCAGTCGCCGGTGCTGGCGGAGGGGGCCAAAGGGGCCCGCATGCGGGTGCTGATCGGCCCGGAGGACGGCGCGGCGAACTTCCACATGCGCCACTTCGAGATCGAGCCCAACGGCTGCACCCCGCGGCACAGCCACGACTACGAGCACGAGGTGCTGGTGCTGCGCGGCTCGGGCACGGCCCACACGCCCGAGGGGGACCGTCCCTTCAAGGCCGGCGACGTGATTTATGTTCCGCCGGGCGAGCGCCACCAGTTTTGCAACACGGGCTCCGAGCCCTGCGAGTTCATCTGCCTGATTCCCGCGCCGCGCGACTGCGGTTGCGGGCCGTAGGTGCGTCGCCGGGGGATCAGGTCATCACATCCCTCGCGCCCTCGCCGGAGCACGGGCCAGCCGGCTTGAATCGCCCCGCGCACAAAGCTAGCATCGGATGAAAGGTACTCCCGCGAAGGGGCCGCCGGGCGATGCGAGATGCGGGGCGCCGACGACGCGGCCGGGGCCGGGAGACGGGCGATTGGCGGATGTTCACGGGCATCATCAAGGCGATCGGCGTGGTGCGGTCGGTGCGATCGGCGCCGGGCGGCATCCGGCTGGTCGTCGAGGCGCCGGGCCTGGCTCGGCCCATTGCGCGCGGGGCGAGCATCGCCGTGGACGGAGCCTGCCTGACGGTCGTCGAATCCGATGCGCCGCTCATCTCCTTCGACGTGGTCTTTGAGACCTTGCGGTGCAGCACGCTGGGATCGTTCCGCCCGGGACGACGGGTGAATCTGGAGCCCGGCCTGCGGCTGGGCGACCCGATGGACGGCCATCAGGTCCAGGGCCACGTCGAGGGCACCGGTCGCGTGCGCCGCCTCCGAAAGGACGGCGAAAGGTGGGAGGCGACCATCTCGGCCGACCCGTCGCTGATGCCGGCGATGATTCCCAAGGGTTCGGTGGCCGTGGACGGGGTGTCGTTGACCATCGCGGAGGCGGGGGCGGACGATTTTACCGTGGCGCTCATTCCCACCACGCGGGCGGAGACCACGCTGGGAGAGCTGGAGCTCGGCCGGCAGGTCAATCTGGAGACCGACATCCTGGTGCGTACCGTACTGGCCGCGCTGGGCCGCTGTCCGGCGGCCCGGCTTGAGCCGGCGGCAGAAGCGGGGTTTCCAGGCATCGAGGTGCTGCGGGAGAACGGCTGGTGAGCGCGCCTGAGGACATGGCGCCGACGACGCCTCCGGCCCAGCGGCCGCTGATCGCCGTCACCATGGGCGACCCGGCCGGCATCGGGGCGGAGGTGACGGTCAAGGCGCTGGCCGACCCGGAAATCCGGGCGCTGGGGCGTTTCATCATCTACGGGCTCAACGAGGCGATCGAATACGCCGCGGACCGGGCGGGGATCAACCCCTACTGGTTCCGCCTGCCGCAGGACACCGTCACCCGCATCGAGAGCGGCGTGCTGGTGGCCGACTTCGAGGAGTTCGGGGTCTACGATCCCGCGGTGCACCACCCCACCAGCGAGGGCGGCACGGCCTCGATGCGGTTTCTGGACGCGGCCATCCGGGCGGCGCGCGACGGGCCGGTCGAGGCGATAGTCACCGCGCCGATCTGCAAGGAAAGCTGGCAGCTGGCCGGTTACCGCTACCCGGGGCACACCGACAAGCTCGGGCACGTCTTCAAGACCCGGCGGATCGCGATGATGTTCGTGGCCGGGCGGCTGCGGGTGGCGCTGGCCAGCATCCACGAGCCGTTGTTCGAACTGCGGAACTCGTTCACCATCGGGCGGGTGTTCACGCCGATCGACCTGATGGCCGAGGCGATGCGGCGGTGGTTCGGGATCGCCCACCCGCGGATCGCGGTCTGCGGCCTGAACCCGCACGCCGGCGAGAACGGGCTGTTCGGTGACGAGGAGCAGCGGATCATCCGGCCGGCGATCACCATGGCCCGTGAGCAGGGCTGGTTCGTGGAGGGGCCGTTTCCGGCGGACACGCTGTTCTGGAAGGCCTCTCGCGGAACCTGGGACGGCGTGGTGGCGATGTACCACGACCAGGGGCTGATCCCGGTGAAGCTGCTGGCCTTCGATTCCTCATGCCAGACCACGCTAGGGCTGCCGATCATCCGCACCAGCGTCGATCACGGCACGGCCTTCGACATCGCCGGGCAGAACCAGGCCAACTGCGAGAGCATGAAATCGGCGATCCGGCTGGCCTGCCACATGGCTCTGCGGCGGCGCGAGTGCCCCGACGTGCCGGACGAGCCGGAGGACGTCCAGACCGACGACGATTGCTCCGAGCCCTACCCCCTGCCGGACGACGCGGACGCGGACTGAGCAGCCTGCCGCCCGCGCTCCTCAGACGCCGTATCCGCCGCTCCCCGTTCAGCAGCCGGCGGCCGGACCAGCCGGGCCGCGAGATCGTCGAAGAACGGCTGGGGATCGGGTTCGAACTCCAGGGTATGGTGCGCGCCGGGGTAGAGGCGAACCTCGTGAGGCCACCGGAGGTCGCGGATGAAGTCCAGCGTGCGGCGGTTGTCGATGATGCGGTCATGCTCCGCCAGCAACAGGCTCAGAGGGCGGGGCTCGATCGCCCGGCCGACGCCGGCCGCCAGCCGGTCCAGCCGCCGCGAGGCCAGCAGGAACGCGGCCGTCACGCGATGCAGGGCCAGCGGGTCGGCGGCGATGAACGCCCGGCGATCGGGGTTGGCGGTGAACAGGGCCGGATCCCGCAGCGGGATCGGGAAGGTGCGTCGCGGGGCCACGAGCGCCGCGGCGGCCACGGCGGCCTTGGTGGACCACGGCAGATCCACCAGCGGGAACAGCCCCGGCGCGACCAGTACGATGTGCTCGACGCGCCGCGAGCACTCGCGGGCTGCCGCCAGCGCGAGCTTGCCGCCCCAGCTGACGCCCAGCAGCGTGCAGCATGGCAGACCGCTGCGGACGTGCAGTTCGCTCATCGCCTCGGCCACGTCGCGGATGAGCCTGGCGGCCGAGGGGGCATGGCCGCGGTCGGCGGTATTGCGTCCGCTGCCGCGGCGGTCGGGCAGAAGCACCATGAAGCCGGCCTCGGCCAGTCGTGCGGCGGAGGCCTCGAACCACTGACCGTGCGACTGGATGCCGTGCAGGTACAACACCGCCCCGCGCGGGGTGTCGGACGGGCTCCAGAGCCGCGCATAGGCGTCATAGCCGTCGGATAACCGCAACCGGATGCCTTCGAAACCCTTCACGCCTGCCACCCCACCGCGTCCGCCGGCGTCACGCCGTCGCGTCGCGTTGCGGAGGATACCCGTTGTCCGGGACGGCGGACAAGCCGTCGTGGTTCCACCGCCATGGCCCGCTGAGAGGCCCGTGGCCGGCACGGATTCCGTCACGGTCGGGGTCATCCGCGCCGCGGGGCGTTGAGCGATCCGGGGGCTCCACGACGCCGATCCCGGGCGCTTCGGACGGCCCAGGTCGGCCGGATTGCGGTCGGTTGCGGCCATGCCCCGCGGATGCCGCGGGTGCGTGTCGCTCCGGGCGGTCGCCGACTCCCCCTTGTCGCGCGACACACACCGCTCCGGGACGTCACGCCCTTGGCGTGTCAAGGACTCAGCGGCGGGAAAAGACCGGGGCGGGCCGAAACCCGCCCCGGGACCAAAAGGCTCAAGGGTCGAAAACGAAAGGATAAAAAGCTACCGTCCGTGCCCCCTGCGCCTGGCCAGCATCCCGATCCCCGCCAGTGCCAGCAGAGCCATCGAAGCGGGTTCAGGAACCTGGACGACGCGGAACCCGACGTTGGCGAATTCGAGTGTCGGGGGTAAGCTGTCGCGTTCCGACGCATGCAGGAAGCTCGCGCCGTTGTGGCCGTACGATCCGCCCCGCAAGAGGCGCTGCCAATTGTAAAGCACGGGTTCATTCCATTCCATCACGTTCCCGCCCTGATCGAACGTCCCGTACGGGCTTTCGCTGTTCTCGTGGGCGCCAACCTCCGTGCGGTAATACGGGCCGCCGATCGTGGGACCGTTTTCGTAGAACGTCGCGTTGTTGCCCGGATCCGGATCGATCAGCTGATTACTCGGCGGGGTGTTGCTGCCGGTCGGATACTCCCAGTAGTTGCCTGTCACGCCGTCGTTCTTGTGATACGCCGCCTTGTACCATTCGTCCTCGGTGGGGATCGCCCATTCCCAGCCGGCATTGCGGGTCACGGCCGCCAGCGCCACATCCGTCACCGCGCCGTTGAGCGTGTAGGCGCCCGTCTCGGTCGTGCCCGGGCCCTGTGCCCCGGTCGGCTGCCCGTTGTGCAGCCAGTTGGCGAAACGCGCCGCGTCGCCCCAGCTCACGTAATTCACCGGCCTGTTGGCCCAGTCGGGCGGCACGCTGTACGTGTAGCTGCCGGGGCTGCCGCTGCGCTTGATGTTGCACCCCACCCAGGAAGGGTTCGAGTCATAGTCCATGAGTTCGTTGTACAGTCCGTACGTGTCGGTCTTGGCCACAGCATTCAGAAACTCCGCGTACTGCCCGGCCGTCACCTCGTACTTGCCGATGTTGTAGGTGTAGGCGACGGAGCCATAGCCCCCGTAGCGACTGTCGCCCGCGTTGCCCGGATTGCCCACCGGTACGGTCTCGATGTTCACCGCCAACGCCGGGCCGGCGAGAAGACCGATCAACACGGTCACCGATACCAATGCCCTCGAATCGTTCATGCCTTTCTCCTCCTGCTGATAGAACCTCACTTGCAAAGGTTTCCCGCCCACCACGCCAGATTAGAACCGGAATCCCGGGCAGACCAGCCGTTAACGGTTTTTTTATTGAAGAGGACCGCGATCCACGGGCCAATGCCGATAAGTTTCTTCTGAATCGTGGCTTACAAGTCATGCAGCCAGGCCCGGCGATGCAGGGTTCACAGAACAGGGTTAGGTGTCTCAAAACCTGTGTAAATGGACAACAGTCGGGGGATTCTCAAGCGGTCTTTTATCAAGTGCATAGAAAGGAGGTGCCCGGATGGCCATTAGAGCCGGTCATGGGGAGCGGGTCAAGGGCGGCAGACGGATTCCGGACGGGCAGGCCCGGGAGGTGGTCCAGGACCATCTGGAGGAGCTGGCCCGGGCGGGAGCACGGCGGATCCTGACGGAGGCCCTGGAGGAGGAGGTGGAGAACTACCTGGG
>CALLOB010000023.1 GCA_938005315.1 uncultured Phycisphaerae bacterium | reverse complement strand
TTCGATCATCCGTGAGATTCCCTATGACCGCCCGAACACGACCATGGGCGCCTTCCGCATGTGTCCGGCCTGCCGGGCCGAGTACGACGATCCGGGCAACCGCCGTTTTCACGCCCAGCCCAACGCCTGCCCGGCGTGCGGGCCGCGCGTGTGGCTGGCCGACGCGTCGGGACGTCCGGCGGAAGGCGATGCGATCCGCGAATGTGCGCGGCGGCTCCTGGGGGGCCGGATCGTGGCGATCAAGGGACTGGGCGGCTTTCACCTGGCCTGTCGGGCGGACCTGGACGAGGCCGTGGCAACGCTGCGGGAGCGCAAGGGGCGGGAATCCAAGCCGCTGGCGCTGATGGTCGGCACGCTGGAGCGGGCCCGGGAGCTGGCCGACATCTCGCCGTCGGCCGCGGCGGTGCTGACGACGCGACCCGCCCGATCGTGCTGGTCCCGGCCCGGCCGGATGCCCCCGTCAGCCGCCATGTCGCCCCCGGCTGCGGCCTGCTGGGCCTGATGCTGCCGTATACGCCGCTGCACGAGCTGCTGTTCGCGGAAGGCCTCGGCCCGCTGGTGATGACCTCCGGCAACCCGACCGAAGAGCCGCTGTGCCGCGACAACGACGAGGCCCTGGAGCGGCTGGCCGGCATCGCGGATTTCTTTCTGCTGCACGACCGCGACATCGAGCGTCGAGTGGACGATTCGGTGGTGCTGGCGTGCGCCGATGAGCCGCCCGTGCCCATCCGCCGGGCCAGAGGCTTCGCCCCGGCGCCGATCCGGACCGCCGTCGAGGCCGCCGGGCCGGTCCTGGCCGTCGGGGCGGAGCTCAAGAGCACCGTCTGCGTCCTGGCGGAAAGCACCGCGGTGGTCAGCGAGCACCTCGGCGAGCTGGCCAACCCCAGGGCCTACCGCAACTTCGTCGAGACCTTGGAGCAGTTCCAGCGGCTGCTGCAGGTGCGGCCGGCGGTGATCGCCTGCGACATGCACCCGGACTATGCCGCCACGCGCTTCGCCCGACAATACGCCCGCGAGCGCGGAAGGCGGCTGGTCGAAGTCCAGCATCATCACGCCCACATGGTTTCCGTGATGGCCGAGCATGGGCTTATCGGGCCGGTGCTGGGCATCATCTGCGACGGCACCGGTTTCGGGACCGACGGGACCATCTGGGGCGGCGAGATCCTGGCCGGCGACGAGGCCGACTTCCGGCGCGTGGGGCATCTGGCCCGGTTTTCGCTGCCCGGGGGCGATGCGGCTGCCCGGGAGACGTGGCGCCCCGCGGCGGGGCTGCTGCAGGCGGTTTTCGGGGATTCCTGGCCCGGCTCCGCCGAGGAAGCGATGCGGCGGGCTCCGGCCGAAGCCCTGGGGCTGGCCCGCCGACGGATGCAGGCGGGAGCCCGGCTGCCGACGACCTCCAGTCTCGGGCGGCTTTTCGACGCAGTGGCTTTCCTGCTGGGAGTGTGCGACCATAATCGCCACGAGGCCGAGGCGGCCATGGCCCTGGAGGCCCTGGCGCGGGACCATGGCCCGGCCGAGCCGTTCCGCTGCGGCCTGCCGGCCTATGATGAAAAGGGCCCGGCGGTCGCGGATCCCGGACCGATGGTCCGAAGCCTGCTGGAGGGTCTTGCCGATAAGACCCCGGTGCCGCGCCTGGCCCGGGCGTTTCACGAAACCGTGGCGGAGCTGCTGGCCGGGGCCGCACGGTCGATCGCCGGGCGAACGGGTTTGCGGCGGGTGATTCTTTCGGGGGGCTGCTTCGCCAACGGCGTGCTTCTGGCCGGCTTGAGCCGACGGCTGGGCGAGGCGGGGCTGGAGGTTTTCCGACACCGGCTGACGCCCACCGGGGACGGAGGGGTGTCGCTGGGACAGGCGGTCAGTGCCGCCGCCGTGTGTGCGAGGATGTGAAGCATGTGCCTGGCCGTTCCGGGACGTATTATTGACATTCGTTCGCCGGAGGACCCGGCCGGCGCCGTCGGGACCGTTGATTTCCAGGGCAGCCGGCTGGACGTGAGCCTGGCGTTTGTGCCCGAGGCCCGGGTGAACGACTGGGTGCTGGTGCACGCCGGTTTCGCGCTGAACATCCTGGATGAGCAGGAGGCGGCCGAGACCTGGCGGTACCTGAAGGAGGCCGGGCTGGGCGATGAACTGCCCGGGGAGATCCGGCCCGGCCCCGGCGTGCTGCCCGAGGAGCCCTCGTCGGCCGGGCGGGAGCAGCCATGAGCCGTCTTGAAGCCGGACGGCTTGCCGAGCAGCTCCGGGCCGCCTGCGGCGACGGGCCGTGCGTGCGGCTGATGGAGGTCTGCGGCACGCACACCGTCGCCTTGTTCCGCTCGGGCGTGCGGTCGCTGCTGCCGGAGAATCTCCGGCTGGTCAGCGGCCCTGGGTGCCCCGTTTGTGTCACTTCGCAGGGCTACATCGACGCCGCCTGCGAGCTGGCCATGCGTTCGGGGGTGACGATCTGCACCTACGGCGACATGGTCCGCGTTCCCGGCCGGCACGGCGGACTGGAGCAGCGGCGGGCCGAAGGGGCCGACGTGCTGGTGGTGTATTCCGCACGCGACGCGGTGCGGCACGCGGCGACACATCCGGACCGCCAGGTGGTGTTCCTGGGGGTCGGCTTCGAGACCACCGCGCCGGCCACCGCGGCCGCGGTTCTGGAGGCCGGGGCCCGCGGGCTGGAAAACTTCACCGTCCTGCCGGGGCACAAGCTGGTGATTCCCGCGATGCAGGCGCTGCTGGCCGCCGGCGACGTGCCGATCGACGGGTTCCTCTGCCCCGGGCACGTGAGCATCATCATCGGCGCGAAGGCCTACGAGCCGATCGTGCGCGACCACGGCAGGGCCTGCGTGGTGGCCGGGTTCGAGCCCGAGCAGATGCTGGCCGGGCTGGTGCGTCTGGTCGAACAGGTCCGGGCCGGCCGGCCTCGGCTGGAGAACGTTTACGCCGTCGCGGTCCGCGAGGAGGGCAACCCCCGCGCGCTGGAATGGATGTACCGCGTGTTCGAGCCTGCCGACGCGGTGTGGCGGGCGATGGGCACGATACCGGCCAGCGGCCTGGCCTTCCGCCCCGAATACGCGGGCTTCGACGCCCTGCGGCGTTTCGACCTGCGGATCGGCGGGGATTACGATCCTCCCGGCTGCCGCTGCGGCGAGGTCATCCAGGGCAAGGCCGAGCCGCGC
The DNA here is from genome assembly GCA_938005315.1 of uncultured Phycisphaerae bacterium. GTDB lineage: Bacteria > Planctomycetota > Phycisphaerae > UBA1845 > PWPN01 > CALLOB01. Next base: position 58,231 of record CALLOB010000023.1, on the reverse strand, counting down.
GACTGCGGGCTGTTCGGCGTTGAGTGTACGCCGCGCCGGCCCATCGGGCCCTGCATGGTCAGCAGCGAGGGCACCTGCTCGGCCTGGTACAAATACGGCGGGGCGGTCACGGCCGGCTCACCGGCGGCATGAGCGGTGGCGGGCGGCCGGAGACGGCGGCCGGAATCATTCGAAGGCCGGGAATGGCCGAAGCTTGAAGGGGATCTGATGTCCGCGGCTTCATCCACACCGACGGCCGACGGACGCATCGTGCTGGCCCACGGCGGCGGCGGTGAGCTCACCCGGCGCCTGGTGGCCGAGCGGTTCCTGCCGAAGCTGGGCAACGCCCTGCTGAGTCCGCTGACCGACAGCGCGATCATCGACGTGCCCGCCGGCCGCGCGGCCATGACCACCGACGCGTATGTCGTGCAGCCGCTGGAGTTCCCCGGGGGCGACATCGGGCGGCTGGCGGTCTGCGGCACGGTCAATGATCTGGCGGTGATGGGTGCCAGGCCGGTGGCCCTGTCGCTGGCGATGATCCTGGAGGAGGGGCTGGAGCTGGCCGTGCTGGACCGGGTGGTGGATTCGATCGCCGCGGCCGCCGCCGAAGCCGGGGTGGTGGTGGCCACCGGCGACACCAAGGTCGTCGAGCACCGCCGCGGCGACGGGCTGATGATCACCACCGCCGGCATCGGCGAGATGACCGGCGAGATCCGCCAGGCCCCGGACCGCATCCGGCCAGGCGACGTGCTGCTGATCAACGGGCCGATCGCCGAGCACGGGCTGGCGGTCATGTCGGCCCGCGAGGGGCTGCACTTCGACACCGACCTGCGCAGCGACGTCGCGCCGCTGAACGGCCTGATCGCGGCCCTGCTGGGCTGCGGGGCCGACGTGCGGTTCATGCGCGACGCGACCCGCGGCGGGCTGGCGGCGGTGGCGGCCGACGTCGCCGAGGCATCAAGTCTGAGTGTGGAACTCGACGAGGCGGCCATTCCCATGACCCGCACGGCCCGGCACGCCTCCGAGCTGCTGGGCCTGGACCCGCTGCTGGTGGCCAACGAGGGCAAGGTGGTGGTGGTCGTTTCCGGGGCGGACACCTCCCGTGCCCTGGCGGCGATGAAGGCCCATCCGCTGGGGCGTCACGCGGCGGTCATCGGCCGGGTGACGCAGGCCCGGCCGGCGGTGGTCGAACTGCTGACGCGGGCCGGCGGCCGGCGGCTGGTGCAGCGGCCGTATGGCGAGGAGCTGCCGAGGATCTGCTGAGGGGGCGTTGGAGTGCCGGACGTGGGGGGGGCTGCGGTGACGACAACGGCCGGTTCCGTTCGGCCAACGCGAAGCGCTGCAGCGGCCGGCGCCCCCGCCGGCCGTCGCGTCGGGATTGTGGCGGTCGTGAGGCCGGAACGCGCGACTTTTCGTCGTGGCGTCAGGAACGGCCCGCGAGGTTGAACCGGCCTGCGGGATAGCAGACATGCATGAGATGGCCATCGCCTCGCAGATCGTCGAGCAGTCGCTGCGGATCGCGGCCGAGCACGGCGCCGGCCGGATCCTGGAGGTCGAGATCGAGGTCGGCGCGATGCGCGGCGTGGTGCCCGAGGCCCTTCAGATGGCCTTTACGGTCTGCAGCGAGGGCACGGCCGCCGAAGGGGCCCGGTTGCACATCGCGACCGTGGCTGCCAGAGCCCGGTGCAAACTCTGCGGGCGCGAATTCGAGCCGCAGTACGGCTTTTTCGTCTGCCCGGCCTGCGACCGGGCCGACGTCGAGCTCCTCGCCGGCCAGGATATCCTGCTGAAGGGGCTGGAATGCCGGTCCCCGCAGGAGGCGGATCGTCCATGAGAATCGAAGTCGTCGAGAACGTCCTGAAGGCCAACGACGCGGTGGCCGCCGCCAACCGCCGGCTGCTGGAGCGGTACGGGCTGCTGGCCGTGAACCTGATGAGCTCCCCCGGCAGCGGAAAAACCACGCTGCTGGAGCGGACCATCCCGATGCTCGGGCCGGCCGAACCCTGCTCGGTGATGGTGGGGGACCTGCAGACCACCCGCGACGCCGAACGCGTCGGGCCCTACACCGTCCAGGCCACCCAGATCAACACCGGCACCGGATGCCATCTTAGTGCCACTCAGGTGGCCGAGGCCCTGGGCCGCATGGAACTGGAGCGACTGGCCTATCTGTTCATCGAGAACGTCGGCAACATGGTCTGCCCCGCCGAGTTCGACCTCGGCGAGCATGCCCGGGCGGTGCTGCTCAGCGTGCCCGAGGGCGACGACAAGGTTGCCAAATATCCGACCCTCTTCCAGAAAGCCGACGTCATCCTGCTGACCAAGGTGGACCTGCTGGGCGTGCTGGACTTCCATATCGACCGCGTCCGCGAGGATCTCGCCCGGGTCAACACCCGCGCGCCGCTGCTGCGCGTCTCCAGCCGCACCGGCGAGGGCCTGGGCGACTGGCTCGACTGGCTGCGCCGCACCCGGGCCGCGGCGGCAGGGGCCGGGGCCTGACGGCCCGGCGGTCCGGTGGTCCGGCCGGCGACTCGGCGCGTCGCCGCGCCGCAGCCCCGGATGCCTCGAACCCATCGCGCCCTGCAGCCCGGACTTCCGATCGATGCCCCGCCTGACTGGCGTGCGTCTGCTTGGCCTTTCCGTAACCCTCGAAACCCCGGCATCTCCGGCCAACTGGGCCAGGCGGGAATCGAACCCGCACGGGGTCGCCCCCAGGGGATTTTAAGTCCCCAGCGTCTGCCGTTCCGCCACTGGCCCGCGTTCGAGCCGCCGGCGGGCCTGCGCTGCACGCGGAAGGTTCTGTCCGGGCGTTTCATGCCACCGCGGAAATTGCGCATCGGCCATGGCCCCACCGGCCGGCAACTCTGATGTTATCGGTCGGCGAGGCCCTCGGCCAGGATACGATCGGTCGCGGCCCGGATCGGCCGCTCGCACGGCGCGCGGGCCGCGGAAACGGGCTGGGCGGCGGTTTCCTGTCGGTGATCGGCGGACATCTGGCCGCACGAACATCGCCGGGATCGCCGGCGGCGCGTCGACGGGGATCTTATCGCCCCTGCCTTTCCCCGGCGCCGTCCGACACGCCGCCGCCGGCGGACGTGACCCTCGCAAATGGGGCGTTTGCACGGCCTCGGACTCGGAGCGGGCGGGCATAGAATCGGTGCCTGTCGCATTGGGGCTCACGACCACAACCATCGTCGGGAGACAACGGCCGGGGTCGAGCCCGGCGCCGGGCCGCAAGTCCGGCGACCGAGCGTCCGGTTCAAGTCGCCCGATCCGCTGCCTCGAGCGGCCGAACAGCATCGGGCCGCAGATCGCGGGGCGTCCGTTTCACCCGCGCAGGCACAGACATGGCCCGTTCCGCGTCGCGCGGACTCCGGCCGCGGGAAACGGGCATCGGTGAAGGAGCATGCATGCTCAGCAGGAGCAGAAGCCAGGACGTGAAGGACAGGAACGGCGACTGGATCGGTCCTGCACCGTGGATTCATACCGCGCCGCCCGGACCCGTCACCGTGAAGGCACTGCGTAAGGAGCCGCACCTGGCTGCGATCTGCGGCGACTGGCCCTTCCCGCTGATCATGCGCCACGCCCAGGGCACCGTCGTGGAGGACATCGATCAGAACCGTTACCTGGATTTCGACGCCGGCGTCCGCGTCTCGGTGGCCGGACACGCCCATCCCCGGGTCATCAAGGCGTTGTCCGACTGGGCTTCGGCGGCGTCGTCTCGACGGTCCGAGAGCCCCCCGGTGATGGCCCAGGTCAACCTGATCCGCCAACTGCTGCAGATCTCGCGCGGGGATCACAGCCGGCAGGTCTGCCTGACAGGCCATGCCGCCGGCTCGTTGGCACTTGCAGTGGAGGCCGCCCGGCGGCACACCGGCCGGAGCAGAGTCCTGGAGCTCGTTGGACCCGGTGCCGGCCGGACGGCGGGCGCATCGGCGGTCCAGGGCGGCGCGGCGGGCCGGAAGCTGATTCGCGTTCCCTGGCCCCACGGCGCCGCCGACGACGTTTTGCGGGACCTTGTCGGATCGGCGCAGCCGGCGGCCGCCATCGTCCTGCGCCCCCTGTCGGGCGCTGCGGACCACTGGATGCCGCCGGAAGGCCTTCTGGAGGTCCTGCAGGCCGCCTGTCGGTCGCGGGGCACGCTGCTGATCGTCGATGAATCCGAGAGCGGTCTGGGACGCACCGGCAGGATGTTCTGGTGCGACCGCTGCGAGGCGGTGCCCGACGCCCTGATCGTCGCCGACGGCGCGGCCGGACCGGGCCCGTTCTCGGCGGTCATCGCCTCCCAACCGTTCGCCGAGCAGGTGGTGGCCCTCAGCGGCGGCGTGTGCCCGATCAGCCAGCCGGTGGCGATCGCCGCCGCAGCGGCCATCGAACTGGTCGAGCGGCAGTTCTTGCAGCGTGCCGCCGAATTCGGCCCGGCGGTGTTGTCGAAGCTGACGTGGATCGCGGACAAACACAGGAACCTCCTGCGTCCTCGGGGCCTGGGACTGGCTCTGGCGGTGGATGTGGTCCGAGCCGGCAGACGCGGCACGCCGGCACCGGCCTTGAGAGACCGCCTGCTGGCCGAGGCGTTCAGCCGGGGACTGCTTCTGCGAGGATGCGGCCGCTCGGGCATCCGCTTCGCGCCGCCCCTGACGGCAAACCGGCTCCAGATGGAGATCGCCCTGGAGATCTTCGACGAGGCCGTCGCCACCGTGGCCGACTGAGCCTCCCGCCGCTGCAAGCGTCGATGGCGGTTCCGACGCGCCGACCGCGCGTCGCAGTCCGGCACAGTCTCCCGTTCGCCTTTGCTTGGGACTTCTGGGAACGGCGGTACAATCGGGTTCCGAACGTGCCGCCGTCCCCGGATCTTGCGGAATGCCATCCATGAGAGGCCTGTGGCGAAGGATTCAGTGCAGCCCCGCGTGGATCCGCTGGCCGGTGAAGTGGGCGGTCCTGGCGGGTGTGACCTTCCTGGTTCTGTATCCTGATCCGCGACTGTTCATCCGCACCATCCGTCATGAGCGGATGATCGATGAACTTTCGGATCCCTCCTGCCCTTCTCTGGTGCCCGTGCTCGAGGAGTTTGAGGGCTTTCTGGCCGAAAGCGGGGCGGCGGAAATCTCCAGAGAGCAGTTGCTGACCGAAGTGGAACGCTTCGTTCTTCGGCGGGTTCCGTACGCGTTCGACTGGGAGGTCTGGGGCGTGGTGGACTACCTGCCGACGCTCCCGGAACTGCTGGCCAAGGGACGGGAGGACTGCGACGGCCGGGCGGTGCTGGCGGCGGCCATCCTGAGGGCCCGGGGCATCGATGCTCACCTCGTCGGAGATCCGCGTCACCTCTGGGTGACCACCCCCCATGGTCAACTGATGGGTCCGCTGGGCCAGCCGGTTTTCGCGGCCACCGCCTCGGGACTGGAAGTCGACTGGCTCAGGATGCTGGACCCCGGTCCACTGGCCTTCGGAATCGCCATCTTCCCGGTTTATCGTGAGTTGATCATACTGTTGTGTGCCTGGCTTCTGCTTTTGTGGCCGAGCTGCACCCGTCTTCAGGCCGGTCTGCTCCTGCTGCTGCTGGTGGAGGCCCTGATCCTGCTGCGACTGGCCGGGAGGGATCCCAGGGCGCCCATGTACGGCGGGATCCTCTGGGCAGGCCTGCACATACTTGGAGCCGTCTGGGTATCCTGTCGGTTAGCTAGCACCGGTAAAAGATCAGACCGGTCGGTCTGTTTCTGGTCGGTTTGATTTCCACTCTGTGCCGCGGTTCCGGCGCACCGGAGGCCGGGCGTGTACGGCGTGGCAGGGGGTTGGTTGCGTTGGCGGGCCGGGCTGGGCCTCCAGCCGGAGGCAACCCGAGGGTTGGCGGGCGTCGGGGCATGGGGCCTGGCGTCCGAGCCTGACGGCGTGAGCCGCCTGAGGCGTTTTGGCCGCACGGTTCGACAGGCCTTAGGATCCGGTTTCCGCGGCTGTAGCGGACTCCGGGGCCGGGGCGTGGGTGACATACAGGGAGAAGATCATGTGGCGCTGGATGGCGGTGTCGTGGACGTTGGTGGCGGCAGTGGGGGCGGCGCTCGGGCAGGCGCAGAGCCGGCCGGCCGTCGATGAGACCGACGCGGGAGTCATTGCGGTGTTCCAGATCAGCGGGACGCTGCGGGAGGCTCCGCCGGCCTTCGATCTGGGTTTTGCCGAGGAGAACCGTCCGACCCTCTACGAGCTGGTGGAGAAGTTGCGTAAGGCCGGTAAAGACGAGCGCGTCAAGGCCATCGTGCTGACCTTCGACGATCCGGAAATCGGTCTGGGCCAGATCCAGGAGCTGCGCGAGGCGATTCGCGCCCTGCGCGGCTCGGACAAGGACGTGTATTCCTGGATCGAGCAGGCCGGCATGGGGCTGTATCTGCTGGCCTCGGCGGCGCCGCGCGTTTTCATGGCGCCTGTAGGGGAACTGGATCTTACCGGCCTGCACACCGAGCAGACATACCTCAAGGGACTGCTGGACAAGATCGGCCTGGAAGCCGACATCGAACACATCGGCGACTATAAGAGCGCCGGCGAGCCCTTCACGCGAACCGGCCCCTCGGAACAGGCCCTGGAGATGCTCGGCTGGCTGACGAACGACATCTTCGAGCAGATGCTGGAGGCGATGGCCGAATCCCGGGGCATGGCCCGGGACGACCTGCGGGCGATCATCGACCGCGGCCCCTTTACCGCCCAGGAAGCGATGAAGGAGGGGCTCGTGGACGAGCTGCTCTATCCGGGCGAGGTCGTGGAGCTGCTCCGCCGCCGCTACGGGAAGGACGTCGCGTTCGACCGCGCCTACGGCGAGAAGCAGACGCCGGAGATCGACCTCTCCAGCCCCTTTGCCCTCTTCAAGATCCTGGGCGAGGCCATGGGCAAGGCCAAGGGGCGCAAGAAGCCCAGCGTGGCGGTGGTCTACGTGGACGGCATGATCGTCGAGGGCGAGACCGAGGACGACCTTTTCGGCGATGGGGGCACCGCCGGGAGCACGACGCTGCGCCGGGCGCTGGACGAGGCCCGCGAGGCCGATCACGTCAAGGCGGTGGTGCTGCGGGTGGATTCCCCCGGCGGCTCGGCTTTGGCCAGCGACATCATCTGGAATGCGGCCGAGTCGCTCAAGGGCGTCAAGCCGCTGGTGGTCTCGATGGGCAACGTCGCGGCCAGCGGCGGCTACTTCGTCTCCGCCGGCGCCGGTACCATCTACGCCGACCCGGCCTGCATGACCGGCTCCATCGGCGTCATCACCGGCAAACTGGTGACCAGGGGGCTCTGGGACTGGCTGGGCGTGTCTTTCCACGAGCACTCCATCGGCCGCAACGCCGACCTGTACAGCACCAACCGCCGCTTCGACGAGCGCCAGCGGGCGATCGTGCGGGGCCAGGCCGAGGAGATGTATCGGGTCTTCACTTCGCGGGTCCAGGCCGGGCGCGGCGAGCGGCTGAAAAAAGACCTGGCTCAACTGGCGGGCGGGCGCGTCTTCACCGGCCGGCAGGCCCTGGAACTCGGTCTCGTGGACAGGCTCGGCGGTCTTCACGACGCCATCGCCGACGCGGCCGGCCAGGCCGGCCTGACCACCTGGGACGTGGTGCTGATGCCCGAGCCGCGCAACATCCTGGAGTACCTGTTCGCCGGCAGGCGCGAGAAACAGAAGGAAACCCCCAGTCTTCGGCAGATCCTGGGACGGGGCGCTTCCGGCCGGCCGCCTCTGCTCGAGGCCGTCAACGCCCTGCGGCCGGTGGACCCGGCCAGGGCCCGGGCGATCCTGACGGCCTTGCGGCAACTGGAGATGCTCGGCCGGGAGGGCACGCTGGCGGTGATGCCGGGAGCGCTGCTGGTGCGGTGAGCCGATAGCTGCTGGTGCGGTGAGCCGATAGATGACGAATAGATGGCAATGCCCGGCGGAGACGCCGGGCGGGCGACGGGTGATCGGGCGCCGGCGGCCGGGCAGGTCCGGTCGTTGCCGGTCCGGGTGCGGCCCGGACCCCGGCCCGCCGGGGCCCGGGGAATTGACCGGCAGGGGGGGCACGGCTATAAGAACCCCGACCGGGTTGCGCCCGATGCCCCGGCCGGGTTCGTAACGTCATGATTGTCGATTGCCATACGCATATCTGGGAGTCCGTCGAGCAGCTCGGCCGCGGCACGGGCCTGTGGGACGCCCGCCAGCGGGCCTTTTCGGCCGACGGTCCGCCGAACGCGTCTCCGGAGGAACACCTGGCGGCTTCGGCTCCGGTCGACTGGTCGCTGGTGCTGGCCTTTCAGAGCCGCTACCTGGACGCCGAGGTGCCCAACGACTTCGTGGCCCGGTACGTACGCCAGCATCCTGATCGCCTGATCGGCATCGCGTGCGTGGATCCCTCCCGGCCCAAGGATGCAGTGGACGAGATCACGCGGGCCCACGACGAACTGGGCATGAAGGGCGTCACCCTGTCCCCGGCGGCCCAGAACTTCCACCCGGCCGACTCCGCGGCCATGCGCGTCTATACCCAGATCGCGCGGCTGCGGCTTCCGCTGATCTTCCACCAGGCGGTGCATGCCTCGGCCACAAGCAAGATGGAGTTCGCCAGGCCCTGCCTGATCGACGAGGTGGCCCGGGAGTTCCCGGATCTCAAGATCGTGGTCTCGCACCTGGGCTATCCCTGGGCAGAGGAGACCATCGCCCTGCTGGGAAAGCACACCAACGTCTTCGCCGACATCAGCGGCATGATGCACTCGCCGTGGCGGGCCTACAACGTGCTGCTCTCGGCCTACCAGGCCGGCGTAATGGGTCTGCTGCTGTTCGGCAGCAATTTCCCTTATGACACGGCCGCCGCGGCCATCGAGGCCCTGTACAGCATCAACCAGTTCTGCCACGGCACCAGCCTCCCGACGATCCCGCGCGAGCAGCTCCGCCGCATCGTCGAGCGCGACGCCCTGGCAATGTTGGGCATCGACTACGAGCGTCCGGTGGAGCCGCCGCGCACCAAGGTCATCACCTCGCACGCCGACGAGTGATCGCCCCTCGAGCGACGAAGGCGGCCGTACCGCCGAGGGGGCGGGAAACCGCGGTCCTTCGAGGACGTGGCGCTGCCGGGCCTGCCGGAGATCCGTTTTGACCCTGTCGCGGACCGGCGCTACCATGCCCGGCGGCACGCGGTCGCAACGACGGATGCTGGAGAGGTTCTGATGGCCAGGCAGTCCGGAAAGCAGGGATCCCGGGGCGGCGGACGGACCGGTCGGTCGTCCGAGCCGGCCCCAGAGGCCCAGAAGAGCTGGCAGGCGCGGTTCTCGCAGCCGGCCGACGCGCTGACCGTCGGCTTCGTGGAGAGCCTCTCGTTCGACCGGCGGCTGTGGCGACACGACATCGCCGGCAGCATCGCCCACGCCGAAATGCTCGCCGCCACCGGCCTGATCTCCGCCGCCGACGGGCGGGCGATCGTGCGGGGCCTGCGGGCCGTGGCCGCGGACATCGAGGCCGGCCGCTTCGTGTGGGATCCGACCTGCGAGGACATCCACATGGCCGTGGAGTCCGCGCTGATTCAGCGGATCGGCGAGCCCGGCCGGCGGCTGCACACCGCCCGGTCGCGCAACGACCAGGTGGCCCTGGACCTCCGGCTGTATGTCCGCGACGCCATCGACACCTCGATCCTGCCGGGGCTGGAGGACCTCCAGCGGGCCCTGGTGGACATGGCCGGCCGGTACGTGGATGCGGTGATGCCCTCCTACACGCACATGCAGCGGGCCCAGCCGATCTCTGCAGCTGCCTGCCTGTTGTGCTACGTCGAACAGTTCCAGCGCGACCGGGAGCGGTTCCTAGACGCCCGCAGGCGCGTCAACCTCTGCCCGCTGGGTGCGGGGGCTCTGGCCGGATCGACGCTGCCGATCGACCGTCGGGCCGTCGCCCGCCGGCTGGGCTTCGCCGGCATCTGTCGCAACAGCATCGACGCCACCGGCGACCGCGACTTCATCACCGAGTTCCTCGCCGCCGCGGCCCTCTGCGGCGTGCACCTCAGCCGCCTGGCCGAGGACTGGATTCTGTATGCCTCCCAGGAGTTCGGCTTCATCACCATCGCGGATGCCTTCTGCACCGGCTCGTCGATGATGCCCCAGAAGCGCAACCCGGACGTCCTCGAACTGATCCGCGGCAAGACGGCTCGTATCTTCGCGGCCCTGACCGGCATGGTGACGCTGACCAAGGGCCTGCCCCAGGCCTACAACCGCGACCTCCAGGAGGACAAGATCCACCTGTTTGCCGCCCACGATACCTTGGACGCCTCGCTGCGGGCCGCGGCCGCGGTGGTGCGGCACACGCGGTTCAACACCGCCCGGCTGACCGAGGCCACGCGCCGCGGTTTTCTGGACGCCACCGTGCTGGCCGAGTATCTCGTCGGCCGCGGCGTGCCCTTCCGGCGGGCGCACCAGATCGTCGGGCGGCTGGTGGCCCTGGCCGAACGCGACGGCCGCGAACTGGGCGACCTCTCCCCGGAGGAGATGCAGGCGGCCTGCGACCGGATCGGGCCGGACGTGCGCCAGTGGCTCGGGGCGGACAACGTGGTCCGCCGCTACCGCAGCGAGGGCAACGCCGGCACCGTCTCGGCGGCCGCCCAGTTGCGCTACTGGCGCAGGACGCTGGGCATGACCCGCCGGCGGAAACGATAGCCGGACATGCCCGGCGCCGGTCGCCCATGCGGGTGCCGCCCGGACGGATATCCCATCATGCTCGTGCCCAACCGGCTTCTGTTCCGATTCGAGCTGCCGCTGCTGTACCGCGAATCGCCGGAGATCGACGGCGACCTGAGCGACTGGTCCGATCGGCACCATCTCCCGGATCTCTGCCGGATCGACGGGCAGGAGCCCTTCGCACGGATATGGATGGGCTGGAACCGCGGGGGGCTGTTCATCGCCTGCCGGGTGGAGGGCCGCACCTCGCCTTTTGTCTGCAAGCCGGCGGAGTTCTGGAAGGGCGACAATCTCCGCCTGTGCACCGACATGCGCGACACGCGGGACATCCGCCGCGCCTCGCGCTACTGCCAGCAGTTCTACTTCCTGCCCTCAGGCGGCGGCCGCGACGGGCGATCGGCGGCCGCGGGGGACGCCCGCATCCACCGGGCCACGGCGCATGCTCCCCCGGCGCCGCCCGGCAGCGTCCGCGCGGCTTCCCGCCGCGTCGGCGCCGTCTACACCATCGAGGGCCACGTCTCCAGCGAGGCCCTGTTCGGGTTCGATCCCGACGAGCATCGCCGCATCGGTCTGTGCGTGGTGCTCGAGGACGTGCAGCTCGGACGGCAGTTCCTGACTGTCGGCGACGAGTTCAACTGGCACATCGACCCGTCCACCTGGGCGACGGCCGTCTTGACAGGCGAACCGGGGACCGGGACACTGCCGCCGGACGCGCCCGGCCGGCGACGGTGACGACGACGCAGGCCGTGCGGCGCGTCCGCGGACGGCGGCGGATGCCACGGAGTGCCAGTCTGGTCCGGTCTCTGCTCGATCCCCGGCGGCACGCGACCTTCCTCGGCCTGACGCTGCGCGACGCACTGGGCCTCGGCCGGCCGCGCCTCGGCGGTACAGGCCGGTTCAGCCCCGATGAACATCTGGCGGCGGCGATGGAGTGGCTGTGCCGGGCGCAGGACGTCGTCGGCACCGGAGGGGTCTCCGGCGGCTATTCCTGGCGCGACGGCTGGCAGGAGCCCTATCCGGAGACCACCGGCTATATCATTCCGACGTTCCTGGCCTACTCCGACCGCTGCGGGCTGGGGGGCTACGCGGACCGCGCCGTGCGGATGGGCGAGTGGGAGCTGAGGGTCCAGATGCTCTCCGGGGCGATTCCCGGCGGCATCGGGCTGAACGACTACCCGATCGTCTTCAACACCGGCCAGGTCATCCTCGGGTGGACGGCCCTGTACCGCCGGACCGGTCGGCAGGCGTTCCTCGATGCGGCGGTCGCGGCGGCCGGCTGGCTGGCAAGCATCCAGGACGCCGACGGCAAGTGGTCCCGTCACACGTTCAACAACACGCCGCATGCCTATCACAGCCGGGTGGCCTGGCCGATCCTGGAGGTCTGGGCCCTCACCGACCGGTCGGAGCTCTACGAGGCGGCCTGGCGCAATGTGCAGTGGATTCTGAGCCGGGCGAAGCCCTCCGGCTGGTTTGAGGACATGGGTTTCAGCGCCGCTGCGCTGCCGTTCACCCACACCGTCGCCTACACGCTCGACGGGCTCATCGAGTGCGCCCTCCGCCTCCGGGAGCCCGCGCCGCGGGAGGTGTGGTCGGCGGTCGAGCGGGCCTGCGAGGCCATTCTGATGCTTTATGAGCGCCGCAAGCGCGATCCGCGCGGCTGGCCGGCCATGCTGCCCGGCGTCCTGGATGAGCAGTGGCGCGGGCGGGCGAACTACTCCTGCCTGACCGGCAACGTGCAGATGGCCGCGGTGTTCATCCGCCTGTTCGAGCACCGCGGCGACCCCCGCTATCTCAACGCGGCGCTCAAGCTCATCGACCAGACCCGGGCCGCACAGCCGATGCGGACCTCCAACCCCGACGTGCGCGGAGCCGTGCCCGGTTCGTTCCCGATCTGGGGCGGCTACTCGCGTTTCGGTTTTCCGAACTGGTCGGCCAAGTTCCTGGCCGACGCGCTGATGGCCGCCGACGCGGCGGTGGCCCGGCTCGAGGGAGGTGCACGGTGAGGACCCTCGTGATCGCCTCGGATCGTCGCAATCCATGCGCCTCGGCTCTGGTCGCTGCCCTGGCCGCCGAGGGCCGTGAGCCGGTGGGCGTAATCTGCGCCGAACCCTCCGCTGCGACCCGTCTGGCCGGGGCCCTGGCCGCCTGGGGAGCGCGTGAAACCCTGCGGCGTCTGGGCGCGAGGCGCAACATCGGCGCCGCGTCTCCGGAGGAACCGCGTCATCACCTCGGCGCGTGGGCGAAGCAGCGCTCATTGACCGGCTGGGACGAGCCGTTGCCCCGCCTGTGCCGCAGACTCCGCATCCCTTTCCGTCGGGTTCCCTCGGTCAACCATCCGATCGCGGCGGCCTTCGCCCGCGGCTGCCGCCCGGATCTGCTGCTGAACGCCGGCGGCGAGATCTTCCGCCACGCGATCCTGGCGGTGCCGGCGGTCGGCGTGCTCAACGCCCACATGGGCCGTCTGCCCGCCTTCCGGGGCATGAATGTGATGGAGTGGAGCCTGCTGCGCGGCCGGCCGATCGGCGTGACCGTGCATTTCGTGGAGGCCGGCATCGACACCGGCGACATCCTGGCCTTTTCGCCCATGGACGTCCTCCCCGGCGACACGCTGGACATCCTGCGGGCCCGGTCCTTCGCCGTCGGCCTGGAGCTGATGCTGCGCTGTGTCGGCGAGCTGGAGGCCGGCACCGCCAGGCGGACGCCGCAGCGGCCTGAGGAGGGCCGGCAGTATTTCGTGATGCACCCCAGGCTGCGCCGCATCGTCGAGGCCCGGGTTGCGGTCCTCGGCCGGCCCATGGATTCCTGCTGAGCCTTCCGTGGTCCCGTCGCCACGGTTTGGAAACGGAATGCCAAGGCGTCGGTGGGGCGGTCCGGCGGGTCCGGCGGCTTCAGGGTATCGAGTGGCGCACGATCCGGCCGGTGCCCAGGTAGATCACGTCCTCGGCGATGTTGGTCGCGTGATCGGCGATGCGCTCGAGGTTCTTGGCGATGGAGAGCACGTCCATGTAGGCCGCCAGCATCTCCGGAGCCTGGCCGGCCGCCCGGATGACGGCCTTCTGGATGAACTGCCCGTAGAGGGCGTCTATTACCGCGTCCTGGGCCCGGATCGCCTGGGCGCCGGCCACATCCACCTTGGCGTAGGCGTGCAGCACGTCCTGCAGCATCCGCCGCACCGCCGGGTAGAAGTCCTCGAGGTCGTCCCCGAGCTCCTCCATGACGCCCGGCGCGACGTGGTACACCCGCTGGGCGATGTTCACCGCGCAGTCCGCGATCCGCTCCAGGTCGCTGTTGACCTTCAGAATCGTGCAGAGCTGCCGCATGTCCGCGCCCATCGGCTGGAACAGCGTCATCAGCCGGAGCGTCTCGGTCTCGATCGCGACCTCTTCCTCGTCCACGTCCCGGTCGCGGTCGATGATCCGCTGGGCCATCGCGCCGTCCAGACGCTTGGCGGCGTCGCAGGCCTCCGCGAGCATGTGCTCGACGGCGCTGGCCATGCGCAGCGAGCGCCGCAGGAGTTCGTCCAGGAGGTTGATGAAGTGCGCGGTCATGGTTTCACCCGAAACGGCCGGTGATGTAGTCCTGCGTCCGCGCCTGGGCCGGGCTGGTGAACAGCCGGCTGGTCGCGTCGAACTCGACCAGCTCCCCCATGTACATGAACGCGGTCAGGTCCGACACGCGCGCGGCCTGCTGCATGTTGTGCGTGACGATGATCACCGTGTACTCTCCCCGCAGCTCGTCGATCAGGTCCTCGATGCGGCTGGCCGCGATCGGGTCCAGGGCCGAGGTCGGCTCGTCCATCAGCAGCAGTTCCGGCTGCACGGCCAGGGCCCGGGCGATGCACAGCCGCTGCTGCTGCCCGCCGGACAGCCCCAGGGCATTCTCGTGCAGCCGGTCCTGGACCTCGCCCCACAGGGCCGCCCGCCGCAGGCTCCGCTCGACGACGGCCTCCAGCTGCGACCTGCCCCGGATCCCGTGGATCCGCGGCCCGAAGGCCACGTTGTCGAACACCGATTTGGGAAACGGGTTGGGCTTCTGGAAGACCATCCCCACCCGCTGTCGCAGGGCGGTGACATCGATCTGCGGGCCGTAGACGTCCTCGCCGTCCAGCGTCAGCCGCCCGGAAACCCGGCACCCCGGAATCAGGTCGTTCATCCGGTTGATGGCCCGCAGCAGCGTGCTCTTGCCGCATCCGCTGGGGCCGATGATCGCCGTCACCCGCCCCTGCGGAATCGCCAGCGTCACCGACCGCACCGCCTCCACGTCGGCGTAGAAGACCGAGAAGCCCTCCGCGGCCACGTGGATCCGCCCCGCCGGCGGGGCCGGCGCCGGGTCCGGGGGGGGGCGCTCCGACGGCGGCAGGCTCGGCACCGGGACGGACGGGTTCACGCGAGCGGCTCCCTTTTCGCTGACGACCGCCATGCTCTCAGCCCCTCAGTCTGCCCGAAATCCTCGCCCGAATAAAGATCGCCGCGGAGTTCAGCAGCAGCACCAGCGCCACCAGCGTCAGCACCATGCCGTACTGCACGTGACGGATCTCGTCCACCGCCTGGTGCTCCGAGCAGAGGTTGTAGATGTTCCAGGGCAGAGCCGGCGTGGGGCGCGAGAAGACCTCCCACAGCGCCAGCGGTTGCCCCACGCTCACCGCCGCCGTGAAGATGATCGGGGCGGTCTCCCCCGCGGCACGGCCCATGCTGATGACCACCCCGGTCAGGATCCCCGGAAGGGCCGCCGGAAGGATGACCGTCGCCACCGTCCGCCACCGGCCCGCCCCCAGGCTCAGCGAGGCCTCCTTGTAGGTGTGCGGGACCGCGCGCAACGCCTCCTCGGCCGAACGGATCACCAGCGGCAGGATCAGGATCGCCAGCGTCAGCGAGCCCGCCAGCACGCTCTTGGAGGACGAAACGTGCAGCGTGTTGATGAAGAAGGCCAGCCCGAACAGCCCGAACACGATGCTCGGCACTCCGGCCAGCGTGCTGATGCAGGTGCGCAGCAGCCGCACCGGACGCGAGTCCTCCCGGGCGTATTCCACCAGGTAGATCGCCGACGCGACGCCCATCGGAACCGCGAACAGCACTGCTCCCACCGTCAGATACACCGTGCCCAGCAGCTCCGCCCAGATGCCCCCGAAAAAATGCGCGTCCCGCGAACGGTCGAACAGAAAGCCCCAGTAGACCGTCCAGCGCGGCCGGAGCATGGCCTCCAGCTCCGCCGGCAGCCGGTCGAACAGCGGCTCCAGCGCCGTGCCCCGGAATTCATCCGCCCGGGGCACCAGAACCTTGCGGCCCATCACCGTCGGATCCGAGTAGTCGTACTGCTCCCTCCACAGCACGCTCTGCAGCTTGACCAGGGCGCGGTCCCAGCGGGTCTGCCCGAAACGCAGCCGCAGCAGCGGCGGATCGGGGTCGCCCGGGAGCGGGCCCAGGAGCTCCCGCAGGGCCGCCTTGAGGCCGTCCAGCGACTCGCCCATGGCCCGCCGCTCGGCCGGGCCGGCCTGTTTCATCTCCCGCTCGAAGGCCGCGATCATGTCATACACCGGTTCACGGGCGGCACGGGCCGCGGCCAGCTCCCGTTGTACCTCCTCGGTGTCCCCGCGCCCGAACTGCTCCAGCAGCACCCGGCGGTGCTCCACCGTCCCGCGGAAGACGAACGCCCCCAGTCCGCGCAGCACGATCGGCCCCAGCAGCGTCAACAGTGCCGCCGCCAGCAGCACGATCGACACCAGACCCACGCCGGTGAAAGCCCGGTCAACCAGTTCTCGAGACCCGCGTTGCACGTTGCGGCCTGCTCCTCCGCGAGCCGATGCGGACCACCCGCTCGCTGGCCAGGTTGAACACGTAGGATATCAGAAGCAGACACAAGGCCATGGCGAACAGCACGCTGTAGCGCGCCGAGGCGGTGCTGTGGTCGGCCTCGCCCATCTCGCCGGCGATCGTGGCGGTCAGCGTCCGCACCGGCTGCAGGAAGTCCCACCAGGGCGAGGGGATCTGGGCGGCGTTGCCCGAGGCCATCCAGACCACCATCGTCTCACCCACCGCCCGCATGATGCCCAGGATCACCGCCGCGCAGATCCCGCTGGCGGCCGCCGGAATCACCACCCGCAGCATCGTCTCGGCCCGGGTGGCGCCCAGCGCATAGGCCCCTTCCCTCAACTCCCGCCCGGCGGCCTGCAGTGCGTCCTCCGACACGCTGACCACCGTCGGCAGGGCCATGATCCCCAGGATGATCGACACGTTCAGGGCGTTGGTGCCGCTGGCGATCTCCAGACCCGCCAGACGGTGTCCCAGAAACCACAGGCCCGCCCCGGCCAGCACCACCAGCGCCGGCGCCGTCACCGCCCGGACCACCCCCCGGGCCCGGCCGCAGGCGACCCCGGCGACCAGATCGCCGACGATGACCGCCAGAAGCACCGCCAGCGGCAGCCCGATCAGCCAGGCCGCGGCCGCCAGGATCCGCCCTCCGTGGTTCTGCAGCTGCGGGGCCAGCACGACCAGCGCAAAAAAGCCGAACGCCACCGACGGAATCGCCGCCAGCAGTTCGATCACCGGCTTGACCACCTGCCGGAGCCCGAACGGCAGGATGTCGCTCAGGCAGATCGCCGCCAGTATCCCCACCGGCACCGCCACGCAGACCGCCCCCAGCGTCACCATCGCACTGCCGTAGAACATCGGCAGGGCCCCGAAGGCCGGCGGCGTGCTCGAGGGATGCCAGTCCCGTCCGGTGAAGAACTCCAGGAAACCGCGCAGACGGAAGAACGGGATCGCGTCGCGGATGATGAAGTAGAAGATGAACAGAACGATGAATGCCGAACTGGACGCCACCAGGAACAGAAGCGCATGCCCCGCCGTCGAGGCCAGCCGCGCAAGGCGGCCCTTCCGCCGGCTGGCCACCAGACTGGGGCGTCGAATCGTCGGGCAGGCGTCCAAACCCAAACCCCCGCTGCCTCCGCGGAACGGCTGGAACAGGCGTCCCTCGACCGCTCCCGCCGCCGCGATCCGGCCGTCAATAGTCCGTCAAGGGAACGTAACCCAGCGCCTCCACGATTTCCTGCCCCTTCTTGTGCAGGTGAAGCGTCACCAGCGCATGCAGATGAGAGCCCAGCTCCGGATAGCCGCTGGTGAACAGGAACAGCGGCCGACAAACCGGATAACGGCCGGTCATCACCGCCTGCCGCTCGCAGGAAACCCCGTTCACCATCAGCGGCTTCACCGTCCGATCCACGAAGCCCAGGCCTACATAACCGATCGCCGCCGGCGTGGACTGCACCCGCTGACGGATCGCCCCGTTGCTGCCCACCGATTCGACCGACGGGCCGGTTTTCTCGCCCTTCATCACCAGCAGCTGGAACGACTCGAACGTTCCGCTGTTGCTCTCCCGGCCGATCACCACGATCTTCGTGTTCGGACCGCCCACCTGGCTCCAGTTCGTGATCCGGCCGGCGTAGATGTCCCGGATCTGCTCGAGCTTCAGATCCTTTACCGGGTTGCCCGGGTGAACCACCAGCGCGATGCCGTCGATCGCCACCGCGTGCGGCACCGGCAGGATCTGCTTCTCCACCGCCGCCTTGACCTCCGTGTCGTGCATGAAACGCGACATCGCCGCGATCTGGCAGACCCCGTTGATCAGGCTCTTGGCCCCGTTGCCGCTGCCCGATTCGCTTATGGTGATCGAAACGCCCGGGTGCTCCTTCATGTAATACTCGGCGAAGGCCTTGGCGATCGGTCCTACGGTTGTGGACCCGTCGATGACGATCTCCGTCGGGCCACTGCCCTCGGCTCCCGCCGCGCCCGCCGCCGCCATCACCGCCAGCCCCGCCAGCCATGCCCGTGAGATGATGCCCTGCATGCCCGTCTGCTCCTTGTCGAAACGGCCCCGGACCCGGTTACCTCTGACCGGCCGCGCCCGATACCGCGACCGCCGTCCGGTTCGGCAGCAGTCTAACACACCAGCGTCTTTTCCGCGCCCTGCGTCCGCCCGCTGCCGGGCCGGGCCTCATGGAGGCTCCCCGGCGAGGCCCGCCCCTGCGCAGACCGACGCCCGCGAGCTTGGCCACCCGGACCTTGACACGGGAGACAGCGGCCTTGAGTCCGGCCAGGCAAGCCGGTCCTCCGCCCAACCCCTGCGCCCTGGCAGGTCCCACACGGCCGCAAGGGGTAAATCAAGCTTCGACGGAGTTCCGTCTGCTGTCAAACTACTGTCGGAAATGAGCTTTTGTTCAGGAGAAAACAAGGATAACGCCGGTCGCAGTCTGCTGAATCGCCGAAAAGACTCAGCGTCGATTGGTGACGACCGGCTGGGAGGCCGCGACCGCCGCCGATGGATGAAAAGGACCCTGCCTTGATCTGCCCGATGTGCCAACATCGCCGGGGGGTATCCAGGGCCCGGATATCGCCGACTGGTACCGCAGGGCGGCCTCGATCGAGGAAATCAGAAGGCCGGTTTCGATCGGCTCGGAGAAGAAATCAAATGCCCGGAGCTTGAAACTCGCGACCGCCAGTGACCGACTGGCGTGACGGCTGACGATGATCACCGGATTGTCCAGACGACAGGCCTTCAGCCGGAGGTAGGGGTCCAGAGCCTCCAGGCCCGACTCCGTCACCTTGAGCACCAGGCAGCCCGGAGCCTGCGCGAAATCGTGCTCCGGATGGTCCTTTGCGTGATGCTCCAGGTATTCATCCACGTCGCGATATGAGCGGACGACGATCGATTCATCGCGAAGAGCCGCCGACAGCAGCCCCGGCAATTCGCCGCTGGAATCGATGACATCAAGAACCGGTTGGAGCAACATCCCTTTTCCTCCCACCGTGTCACTCGATGATCCACCTGCCCACCGCACCTGCTGGGGCCGCGCCGATTCTGAAATGCTGCCGGCCGGCCCCTCCCTGATCGGCACGGCCGCATGTTATATTTGCGGCATTTACCTGATCCTTTCTGAGAGGGTAGAAACCCCATATCGGGAGAATTCCCGCCGGCCGTCGTCGCCGAAGTCGCCCGGAAGGTGCGGCAATTGGTTGCGATGTCCCCCCGCTGAAGTACCGCCGGCTCCGATGCGCGCACTTCCAATCCCGCCGCATGGCGGTTCACGGGTGGCCGACAGTCCCCGCCCCGGACCGGCATTAAGGCCTTCAGATGAGCCAGAAGCCCGGTTACCGGCGTCCGGCAGCCCGGCGATCCCGCTTCCAGGCCCTTGTGTGGCCCGGTTCGGGCGGGCTCCCGCCGGGCGGTGTATAATCCTCGCCGCCCCGGGGCCGTGCCTGGCGATGGGCTCCGGATCCGAACTGAGGGACAACCCCGAAATGAGCGGCACGCAACCGGCCAAGGAATCGACCAGCTTCATTCATGACATCATCGACGAGGATCTCCGCTCCAACCGTTGGGGCGGTCGGGTGATCACCCGTTTTCCACCGGAGCCCAACGGCTATCTCCACATCGGCCACGCCAAGAGCATCTGCCTGAACTTCGGCCTGGCCCTGGAATACCGCGACCGGGCCACCGAGGCCCGCTGCCACCTGCGCTTCGACGACACCAACCCCACCAAGGAAGAGCAGGAGTACATCGACGCCATCAAAGAGGATGTCCGCTGGCTGGGTTTCGACTGGGGCGAGCATGAGTACTACGCCTCGGATTACTTCGACCAGCTTTACGCCTGGGCCGTCCAGCTCATCCGCGACGGCAAGGCCTACGTCTGCGACCTCTCGCCCGAGGAGATCCGCCGGACCCGCGGCACGCCCACCGAGCCGGGCCTGGAGAGCCCCGGGCGGGCGCGCAGCGTCGAGGAGAACCTCGACCTCTTCGAACGCATGAAGAACGGCGAGTTCCCCGACGGCGCGCGGACCCTTCGGGCGAAGATCGACATGGCCTCGCCCAACTTCAACCTCCGCGATCCGGTGATCTACCGCATTCTTCACGCCAGCCACCCCCGCACCGGCGATCGCTGGTGCATCTATCCGATGTACGACTTCGCCCACGGACAGTCCGACTCCATCGAGGGCATCACCCATTCGATCTGCACGCTGGAGTTCGAGAACCACCGCCCGCTGTACGACTGGTTCTGCGAGAACCTGGGCATCTACCATCCCCGCCAGATCGAGTTCGCCCGGCTGAATCTGACCTACACGGTGATGAGCAAGCGGCGGCTGCTGCAGCTGGTCAGGGAGGGCCTGGTCCGCGGGTGGGACGATCCCCGGATGCCGACCCTCAGCGGCCTGCGCCGCCGCGGCTATACGCCCGAGGCCATCCGCGAGTTCTGCCGCCGCATCGGCGTCAACAAGTACGACAGCGTGGTGGACATCGCCCTGCTGGAGCACTGCCTCCGCGATGACCTCAACCGTAGGTCGCCCCGCGTCATGGCCGTGCTGCGGCCGCTGAAGCTGGTGATCGACAACTACCCGGTCGGGCAGGTCGAGTACCTCGAGGCGATCAACAACCCCGAGGATCCGTCCGCCGGCACCCGCCAGGTGCCCTTCTCCGGCGAGTTGTACATCGAACAGGACGACTTCCGCGAGACCCCGCCCCCCAGGTACCACCGGTTGTCCCCGGGCCGGGAAGTGCGACTGCGCTACGCCTACTTCGTCACCTGCACCGGCGTCGTCCGCGATCCGGCCACCGGCGAGATCACTGAGGTCCACTGCACCTACGACCCGGCGACCCGAGGCGGCGATGCTCCCGACGGCCGCAAGGTCAAGTCCACCCTCCACTGGGTCTCGGCCGCCCACGCCCGCCGCGTCGAGGTCCGGCTGTACGACCACCTGTTCCTCAAGCCCGACCCCGACGACGTTCCCGAGGGCGGCGACTGGCTGGCCAACCTCAACCCCGATTCGCTGCGGATTCTCGAGGACTGCCTGGTGGAGCCCTCGGCCGCCGATGCCCCGGCCGGCAGCCGTTTCCAGTTCGAGCGGCAGGGTTACTTCTGCGTCGATCCCGACAGCGCCCCGGGCAGGCCGGTCTTCAACCGCACCGTGACGCTCAAGGACACCTGGGCGAAAATCGAAGGCCGCGGCGGCTGACGACCGTGCGGAAAGGCTCAGTGGGGGGCCTTTTCCTCAAGAGCCGGCCGTGTCGGTTTTTGCGGCGTCCGCGGAGGCCGTGCGTCCGCCATCGCAGGTTCTCCGGAGAACCGGCTGGTCAAGGCCGTGACGACATCGGCGAAGGCAAGGGTGGCAGGGTGGGTGCTTTCAGCGCGTGCGGCGCATGCGGCAGGAAGTCAGCTCGCACCACTGGCAGGGCACGCCCTTGGCCTCGATCTCGTGATTCGGGCCGATCCCGATCAGCCCCGAGACGCTCTTGAGCGGCTTCATGATCATCGAGGGCAGCAGCCGGACGCCGATCGGCGCGGCCTGGACGATGGAGAAGATGGAAAGCTGTTCCTCCAGCGGCATCCCGCAGTACCCGGGGCTGAACGGGGGGGTCAAGGCCTCGTCCGGGCCCAGATCCGAGAAGTAGATGGCGTCGGCCAGGGCGTCCACCGCCGCGTCCGCCGCGGCCGAGCCGATGGCGTTCATCGTGTAGCCCCCGAGCTTGTCCCCGGCCTGGAACCGCTTGTCGGCCATCCGCTCGATCTCATCGCCGATGGTGGCCACGAACGCCACCACCCGCCGGGAGGGCTTCAGGAAGGATGCGATCGGCCCGCGGATCGGCCGGCAGTCCCGCAGGCGAAGCTCGTTTTCCCCGATGTGCTCGACGTCGGCGATCGTGTAGACCGCGCGGCCGCGCAATGCCGGGCGGGCCTCGGCCAGCAGGCGGTCCATCAGCAGCCGGTGCTCGGCCCGCAGGGTGTGCCCGGAGCTGCAGCCCATGGTGCGAAGTACCTCGTCGGCGTCCAGCTCCACATCCAGATCGATGATCTTCTGCGTGGCGGTACCCATAAGCCGGCAACCAGGAGATACCCGCGGTGCGAACGCGTGAGATTCGCCGTTTCCGGCGGAACCGCCGGAACCCGGACCCGATGACGCTCGCCGGAATCAGTCGATCCGGCGACTCCGGGCGGTCTCGATCATCGCCCTGACGTTCTCCGTGGGCGAGAACGAATCGATCTCACATCCCGGCATCACGCAGGCCGTGGTGTGCGGAAGCGTCGCGTCGATGAACTCCCGGACCATCCCGCGGACCTCGTCGGCCGAGCCGTGGCAGGCCAGCTGCGTGGTCGGCGCGTTCATCGCGCACTGACGACCCTTGAAGATCTTCGCGGCCTGCTCGAACCACTCCGGCCAGGTGACCTGCTGCCCGTAGTAGGGCATGTCGTACTGGACGCCCCTGACGCCGGGAATCTCCGATATCATTTGTAGCGCCCCAGGCAGGTTCCGGCCACAGTGGTGCCAGAAAACGTGCTCGAAGATCTTCCCGGCGGCCTCGCCGAAGATCCGGTCCACGTCCGCGAACGCCTCCAGGTGCCGCGGCCCCCAGGTCCGCGCTCCCCCGAACAGGCAACAGAAGACCGCCCCGTTGCCCACCGCGTGCTCCCGGTAGAACTCCAGGGCCGCCAGCCGCTCCTGCAGGCAGAGGTCCAGATAACGCCGCACCTTCTCCTTCGGCTCGGTCACCATCCACTTCTGGAAGTTCTGCACCTCCACGATGGTCTCGGCGTAGTTGGTCGGCGTCGCCAGCCCGATGATCACCGGCACCTGCCGGTCCATCTTCTCCTGAAACTCCAGCAGCTGGAGCATGTGCGGGGTGTAGTGCGTCACCGCCCGGCTGTCGGCCAGATACTTCTCGTAGTCCCGCCGCTCGTACATCGCGATGGCCTCGTCCAGCGTCGCGGCCAGCGGGCGGAACATCAGGTAGTCCTTCTCGCCCCGGTGGATGAAGTGGTGCGGCCGGCGCTCAGCGGGGATGAAGTTCTCGATCTGGTGGCTGATGTCCACGTACATCCAGATCGCGTCCGTCCGCAGGTCCGCCCAGGTGCGGATGCAGGCGTCCGTGGTCTTGTCCACGTCGTGGTAGATCTCCTGGTGGCTGTAGCCGGCGTAGGTGATCTGCCAGTAGTCCAGCTCGGGAGCCACGGGCACGAAATCCGTCCGCTCCAGCCGCATCGCCGCCGCCATCCGCTCCCAGTGGGTCATCTCGCCGATCGGCGGCAGCTTGCCCTTGAGACGCGAGACCCATTCGTCCACGATCCTGCTCATGATGTCGGCTCCCGGGGTCACGGCCCCGCCCGGACCGGCCGCCCGACGCTCAGGCCGGCAGGCCCAGAAGCTGCTTCATCTTGACCACGCCCTGCCATGCGTCGTCGCTGGCGTCGTCGGCCCCCATCCGCCGGGCGGCCTCGGCATCCACCGCCGGCCCCCCGCAGATGATCTTCACCCCGTCGCGCAGGCCGGCCTTGCGGATCGCCTCGACCGTCTCCTTCGTGTGCATGAACGTCGAGGTCATGTAGGTGCCGAACCCCACCAGCTGCGGACGGTGCGCCCGGATCCCCTCCACGAAGGCCTCGTCGTTGAGGTCCTCGCCCAGGTCGATCACCCGGATGCCGCTGGCCTCGAACACCGGCATGGCCACCTGCTTGCCCACGGTGTGCACGTCGCCGTAGATGTTGCCCATGATCATCGTGGCCAGCACATGCCGGTCGCCGTCGGCGGCCAGCAGCGGCCGGACCTTGGCCAGCCCCGCAAAGTACACGTCGCAGGCCACCAGCACCTCCGGCATGAACATGTCGCCGCAGTTGAAGGCCTGGCCGACCCGCTGCATGCCGCGTGAGAGTCCCTCGGTCAGCAGCTCGGAGGGCTTCAACCCCGCGGCCAGGGCCTGGTCGACCAGTGGTTCCACGCCCTTGACGTCCAGCTTCTCGACCGCATCGGCCAGGAGCCCCAGGATCTCGGCTCGGTCCATCGGTTGTATCTCCCTGCGGTATCGGATCGCCGGCGACCCCGGTTGCCCGCCAACGGGCGGACAGCCGCCGGCCGCGCCAGCGGCATGGTAGCGACTGGCCCGGGGGAGTCGCAAGCCGACGCCGCGCCGCCGACCACCCCGGTGAGATTCCGGTGCAGGCTGAAGAGTTCCGTTCGCCGAAGCGCAGAACCCGTTGGAAAACGCCTGCTTCGGACGTGCGGGGCCGGCTTTTTGAGCCGCGTCGACAGCGCCAACGGCGTGCAGAGCCCGTGCCTGCCGCCGGGAACGGCCAGCCCCGCGGTCGATGGCCCTCAGTCAGTTTTCCACGGATGCCGCCGAAGGTCTGCGGGCTGCCTGGAAGCCTCGAGCGCCGGGCCTGTGGACTTTTAAGTGTTGTTCCCAGACAACGTTCCGGGGCGGGACCTCGACGACGCCTCCGGCAACAACGCGAACTACTACTTCGGTAATCCTCCCTATCCGATCGAGTCGCCGTACTATACGACGGTGGTGGGCGAGTTCCAGAACTCCGACAGCTCCTACGGCACGTTCGACCAGGGCGGGAACGTCTTTGAGTGGAATGAAGCCGTGCTTTATGGTTCATATCGCGGCGTGCGGGGTGGGTCGTTCAGCAGTGACGGCAACAACCTGCTCGCGTCTTTTCGCAGCTTGTTCAACCCGTCGAACGAGCACCCCAGCATCGGGTTCCGCGTCTTCGAGCTCCCTGAGCCCGCTACGATCGTGATGCTGTCTCTGGCCGGCGTGGCAATCCTGCGAAGGAAGCGAGCGTAACGATATTACCCTCTGTTCGTTGCCCTTTATCTCCTTGATCCTGTTACCCGGGGCGGGCGTCGGCCCGCCCCGGTCTTCGCACGCCGGGACTCTGACAGGCCAGGGGCGCAAAGCGTGCGGGAGCGGTGTGCGTCGCGCGACAAAGAGAAGCCGGCGACCTTTTCGGGTCTTAAACGCGTCGTGCTCCCGTTTCCCATTCCTGGAATCGCCAATCGCGACATCCATGTCGACACATTCGGCATTCTCCTGCAGGGTCAGGGGTGCGATCGACCCGAAGGGGCGGAGGTGCGAAGGAATCGAAGCCCTGGAATCGTCGGTCCACACACACCTGTCAGGCCCCCTTTTTGCGTGTGGCGTTCACCTTGCGATGCCGCAAGACCACGGCGGAAGGCGATCATGGCCATAAATCAGTGATGTCCCCTTTTTGGGGTCCGGGTCGTACCAGTCGGCCTTGGTGACCGCCGCCTTGAGGTTGTCGATCACCAGCGTCTTGGGTACGCCGCCAAAGTACCAGAAGGCATTCTCCAGACAGCGGATGAAGCTTTCCGTGGTCTGGCGGTAGACGGCCTCGCTGTAGGCCTTGCGGGAGTGGCTCAGCACGATCCGGAAGACGTGCGTCCGGCGCCGGCGGGTCTTCACGCCCGGCGGGAGCGGCTGGCCCTCCGGGATGATGACCGGAGCCCCGGTGCCGAAGTCCACCTGAGCCTGGTCCCCCGGGGCAGACTCCATCCGACGACAGGGCAAGGGCACGGCCTGCCCCAGCCGCCGCACGTAGCGTTTCACGCTGTCGTAGCCGGCCGTGAGACCGGCATCCCGCAGATCCTGCCAGATCCGCTGGGCCGACAGGCCCTGCTCCAGAGCGGCAATGATCGCGTCGCGGAACGGATCACACCGGCTGGCCGGCCCCGAGGACCCGGCGGGCGGGTTCGGCCTACTTTGCCCCTCAGACCCGGCGGGCGGGTTCGGTCCAGTTTGGGCCGCCGACCCGGGGGGCGGGTTTGGCCTGCTTTCGCCGATGCCCGACGGAGCGGCCCTCCCCCCCAACTCGACGTGCCGCTTCACCGTCACCCGGCTGATCCGCAGCGTCCGAGCGATCCGCCGCAAAGACCAGTCCTGTTCCCGAAGTGCCTGTATCGCCTGAGCTTTCGCCATCTTGAGGTGATTCGCCATCACAGCCTCCCGCCCACCATTGGGCAACGAAGCCATTACTGCGAATCACGAACTCCTCAAGGTGGCCCAGTTTCACCCGCCCGGACCTGGTCCACTTTGCCCGCCCGGCGACAAGGGGTAGCCGTTCACGGGTCCAGGACGCAGAAACGCCAACAAAATGACGTACTTCTCGATGCTGGTGAGAGTTTGCGAGGTCATTTTGACGATCCGCCATCAGAAACGGCCCAATTTCATTGGGTTCTTGCCCGTGAACGGCTACGTGTTTCTTTGATGGCGCAAATGTAGCAATCTGTGCAGTCCTGAACCCCACACCCGGCTAAACCACAGGTGCGAGCATAGGTTGAGCTTCCATATCGGTCACCCGGGCAGCACGACACACCCAGGTAATTGACGCGATCTGGGGGGCTATTCCAAACGAAGGCCAACAGGTTGGAACCCCCAGACTCCTGCACAGGATCGCGGCTTAGCCAGCGGCCGAGGCGAGGAGAGTAGTAACGAAAGATGTAGTAGTACTTGCCGGTAATCGTATCGAGCCATTTCGTGCTGAAGCGGATGGAATTAACGTTCACATAGCCGGAGGTGTCGACGTCGATTGCGGCGATGGTGTTGCCGTAGGGGTCGTACTCGTAGTGGACGGCCAGGGAGCGGTCTGACGCCTTGATCAACTGGCTGACGTTGCCGTTGGCGTCGTAGAAGTACCAATAGGAATTCGCCGATCCGCCGCCGGCGTTTACGTCCTCGATGGCCAGCAGTCCGCCGATGCCGCCGGCGCTGTGGATGCCGGAGACCGTCCCGCTGCCCGACAGGCCGCTCAAGTCCAGCCCTTGACTCGCCGCGGCGGGCGAAGCCTGCGGGTTGCCCGGCAACCCGGCCCGCGACGCGGGCGGCGTCGTGTCAAGAACCAGGCCCCAGGTGTACATGCGGTCAATGGCATTGCTTTCCAGGCAGTCCAGGACCATGATAACATTCCACTCGTCGTAGACGAAACGTTCGTCCCTGGAGAGGGACCAGGCACCGCTGCTCCAGGTGAACACCCGCTTGCGGACCCGGCGGGACTTGCAGTCGTACTCGAACGCGACCCCCTTATTGTACATTTGCGAAGGCTCCGCTGCGTAGCTTTTCTTCAGCCGATTCTCGTCGTCCCGGCGCGACCAGGCCGCGCGCTCCCTTCGGGGCAGGCTTGCCGTCGCCCTCGCAGCTCAACGCGTCGGCCTCGACGGCCCGCCGTCATGCCCGGTCCGAAGCTGGTTTATTGTGCATTTCCGGGCCGCTTCGACCGGTCGAGCCGCTTGTCGATCGCCTTGTCGGCTCCCGGGACTCGAAGACGCTCGAATCCTGTCGTCGCGTTGAACAACGGTCCGACAGACGATATCCTGACCATTCGTCGGGCGACGCCAGTCGCGACCGTTGGTCGTTGGTGCGGCGGGCGAGCCGCAGGTTGGCGTTTGGCGCCGGCGGCCATCCCCTCGCGACGGGCGGCCGTCTCCTCCAGGGCATCGACGCCGCCAGGCGGCAACGCGGCCGGGCGAGGAACGAAGAGAAGCTGCCCCGGACATCACTTCGGAGCGTCCAGATGCTGCTGAACGTCCTGCGGGCCCTGTTCGTGGTGGTCGTCACCATCGTGGCGATGAACTACGCCGAGCAGGTCTACGTCGAGATTCCGCCGCTGGCCATCCTCTGCATTTCCGTCGGCGCCGCCTGCGTGGTGGTCGGCCTGGACATCTTCGTGCCCCAGAAATCCCTCCTGGCCATCTCCGGCGTCTTCTTCGGCCTGATCGTCGGCATGCTCATCGCCTACGCCGTCGGCCTGATCGTCAACCTCCTGGTCGACGCCTACCGGCCCGACTTCGCCAACCCCGCCATGGTCAGTACCGCCAAGGTCCTGGTCGGCATCGTGGCCTGCTACCTCTCGATCAGCTTCATCCTCCAGACCAAGGACGACGTCCGCTTCGTCATCCCCTACGTCGAGTTCGCCCGCGAACGCAAGGGCCAGCACCCGATGATCCTCGACACTTCCGCGATCATCGACGGCCGCGTGGCCGACATCCTCGGCACCTGGCCGCTGGACTGCGCGGTGATCATCCCGCGCTTCGTGCTCCACGAGCTCCAAGCCATCGCCGACAGCAACGACCGGCTCAGGCGACAACGCGGCCGGCGCGGGCTCGACATCGTCAACCGCCTCCAGGCCCTGCCCAAGCTGGATGTCCAGATCCGCGACAGCCGTCCCGGCGAGGACGACGACGAGGACTCGGTCGATCTGCGGCTCGTCAGCTTGGCCCGGGCCATCGATGGGCGGCTGCTGACCACGGACTACAACCTCAACAAGGTCGCCCAGATCCGCGGCGTCACGGTCGTCAACATCAACGACCTGGCCAACGCCCTCAAGCCGGTCTTCCTGCCCGGCGAGAGGCTGCAGGTCAAGATCATCCGCCCCGGCGAGGCGGCCGGTCAGGGCGTCGGCTACCTCGAGGACGGCACCATGGTCGTCGTCGAGGCCGCCCGGGAACGCATCGGCCAGACCGTCGCGGTAGTCGTCACCAGCGTGCTTCAGACCAGCGCCGGCCGGATGGTTTTCGGCCGCATCGAGGGCGAACCGCCCCCCGAACGCCCGCGTCGCCGCCCCGGTGAGCCTCCGCAACCCAATGCCTGACGGTCGGCGGGCATATCCTCCGGCGCCGGCAGCCGCGACGGCAAGGTAACGATCCACTTCGATCCCCTCGGCCCATCACTTCCCGCGCCTGCAGCTACGACCGCGCCCCGATCCGATGGCTGCGGGTCGAATGCCCGCCGGGCTTGCTCGACGGCGCCGGCGTTGCGCGGCAAGCACATGCCTGAAGGCCTAAACCCGTGACCGCGCGTCGGTCCGGAGCTGAAACGCTCAGAGGCCTTGCGTGCGTGACCGGTTGCATCCGCGGCCTCTTCCTTTACGATTCCCCCACGAAGAGGGATAAGCGATGCTCTGGCAACGCCTGCTGTTCGGCGCGCTGATGATCCTGGCCATGGTGGTCCTCGTGGTCTTCGACGCGTGGCTGTCCTTGCCCGCCTCGGGGCCTCCGCAGGCCCCGCCCGCCCGGGCGACTCCCTCGGACGAGGCGGCGACCGCCTCCAGCCACCAACCTCAGAACGGCGGCCGGCCGGGGCCGTGGACCGGTCTGCCCGTGGCCATGCTTGCCGTGCTGCTGGTCGCCTTCGGCACTCTAGAGGCCGCAGTTCTGCTGCGCTCTGCGGGTCTCTCGCCGCCGACGGCCTGGTCGGTCTTCGTCGCCGCCGGACTCTGCCTGATTCCTTGGGTCGACATGATGCAGCAGACCATCGGTTTGCGACCTCTGCTCAGCCCGGGGATCAACCAACTTCCGCTCACCCTCCTGTGGCTGGCCGGCGGCGTGCTGGGTTGCTGCTGTATCGTCCTGGCCAGACCAACCACCGAACGTGCCTTCTCCAACATGGCCGCCGGCGTTTTCCTGTTCACTTACCTGGGCCTGCTGACGTCCTTCGTGGTGCGGATCCGCTCCTTGGACCCCGGACCGGCCGGCTCGACCTTGTTCATTTATTTCGTACTTACAGTGAAAATGTCCGACATCGGAGCATACTTCACAGGCATGGCCTTCGGCCGCTACCGGCTCGCCCCGGTGATCAGCCCGCGAAAGACCGTCGAGGGCTTCGTCGGCGCATGCCTCCTGGCCGGTCTGGCAGCCGTGACCGGCTGGTTTCTGATGGGCTCCAGCGGGGATCCGACGGCAATCCAGGAGGTAGGGGAGGTTGGCCAGGCAGGCCGCGCCGGATTTGTCGGACTGGTGCCCATGTCTTCCCGATGGCTGATACAAGCTTTTTTCTTTGGGATACTTATGGCCGTCATGGGTCAGTTCGGCGACCTGGTGGAATCGGCCTGGAAACGCGATCTGGGAGCCAAGGACTCAGCCCAGGTCGTGCCTTCCTTCGGCGGCGTCCTGGATATCATCGATTCCCCGGTTCTGGCCGCTCCGGTGGCCTGGGCCTGGTTCACAGTCGTCCTGGGGATGGGATAGAATAGAAGCGTGTGCGAGGTGTGATTCGCGGACGGGTGTCCCACCGGAGCCATGGATGAGGCAAGTCGCGCGGCCAGGGAGGCCTCTCATCCGACGGGACCGTTCGCCTGGTGAGGGAGACGCGAAGCAAGTTGGAACTGACGATCACGCTTGAGGATGCGGGCCGGCGGGCGGAGCTGTTCGGGTCCGGGGACCGGCACCTGCGGCAGATCCGTGGTGTGCTGGGGGTGCAGATCACGGCGCGGGACTCGATGGTTCGCGTTTCAGGCGACCCGCGGTCGGTGGGTCAGGCGGCCGGCGCGTTGGAGGAGTTGCAGCGCATTCTGCGCGACTCGGGGAGTCTGACCGACGAGCAGGTGGATGCGGTCCTGCATGCCCGCCGGCGGTCAGCGGCCGCAGAAGGCCCCGATGCCTGCGGCAGCGATATCCACACCTGCACGGCCATCATCCAGGCCAGGACCCCCGGGCAGCAGGCCTACGTGGATGCGGTGCGTCGGCACGATCTGGTGTTCTGCGTCGGGCCGGCCGGCAGCGGCAAGACCTATCTGGGCGTCGCGCTGGCGGTGGCGATGCTGAAGGCGGGTACGATTCACCGCATCGTGCTCGTGCGTCCGGCGGTGGAAGCGGGCGAGAAGCTGGGTTTTCTGCCCGGCGACCTGCAGGCCAAGGTCAACCCGTACCTGCGCCCGCTGTTCGACGCGATGCACGACATGATGACGTTCGACCAGATCAAGCGGTTCATCGCCAACGACGTGATCGAGGTCGCGCCGCTGGCGTATATGCGCGGCCGGACGCTGAACAACTGCGTGATCATTCTCGACGAGGCCCAGAACACCACCGTTTCGCAGATGCTGATGTTCCTAACCCGGCTGGGGCACCGCAGCAAGATGATCGTGACCGGCGACGACAGCCAGGTGGATCTGGAGCGGCCGGAGAACAGCGGAATCTGCGATGCCCTGCGGCGGCTGCGCGGCGTTCCGGGGATCGGGATCGTGAGGCTGGACCGGCAGGACATCGTGCGCCACCGCCTGGTGCAGGACATCGTCAACGCCTACGCGGACCGCTGCGGTTGAGATTATCGGTCGCGGATGCGGTTTGCTGGGCCGGCGCGGCGGCACGGACGATGATAGAGTTCCGGACGTTGCGGCGAGGGCAGCAGCCGGCCGCCGCCCGGGCCGCTCTGACGGCGAGACATGGTCTTTCGTTCAACACCAACCCGAAGAAGCGAGCTTCGTCGCCGCGAGGCCCGGCGGCAGCTGGTCGAGGAGCGCGGCAGCTCCTGGGAGCGGCTCTGCCGCCGGGTGAGTCCCGCGGTTCTGGCCATCTGGGCGCTGTTTTTCTGCGGGGCCATCCTGATCCTCCTGCCGGGCGGCGACTCGATGCCCTGGCGGCTCAACCAGCGCCTGGACCGTGACGTGACGGCGAGGGTCGCGTTCGAGGTGGCCGACGAAGTTCGCACCGAGCAGGAGCGGCAGACCGCCGCGGCCACCGCGCCGGACATCTATATCGCCAACGAAGCCCCGCTGGTGGCGATCAGCGGCAAGCTCACCGAGCTGCTGCAGGTGGCGGCGGCATCGGCCGACGATCCGGCCGTGCTGGCGGCGGACCTGAGCGCCAAGGGCTGGGACCTGGACGAGGCCGGTCTGGAGGCCCTGCGGAGCTTTGCCGGTGAGCAGGGGGCTCAGGATTACCAGAGGCGGGTGCGGGACTTCATCGCCGGCCTGGAGAACCAGTACGTGGTGGACGGGCCGGCCGAGACCATCCGGTCGGCTCCGGCGCCGACGGCGCTGCTGGTGCGGACGGGCCGGCCGCCCATTCGCGTGCTGACGAGCGATCTGAGGATGGTCACCGACCGCAGGGTCGTGGAGCAGGTTCTGGCCCGGCTCGCGGGTGAGGCGTTCCCGCCGGCCTTGGCTGGTCCGGTAGCCGATATGGTGGCGCGCACGCTCTCGGGCGGCGGGGAGGGGGGAGGTCCGGCCCGGGCCACCGCCCAGGCGCTGTGGCTGTTCGACCCGGTGGGCACCGCCGAGGGCATCGAGAAGGCCCGACAGGCGGTCAAGGTCCACGTCGCGACCAAGAAGGCCGGCGACATCCTGGTGCGGGCCGGCTCGGTACTCTCCAGTGCCGAGCTGGATCTGCTCCAGCAGGAGCACCAGGCGTTCCAGCGGGCTCAGCGGGAGGTGCCGGAGCTGCGGCGCAAACGGCTGCTGGCCCAGCTGGGCATGGCCGGGGTGGTGTTGCTGGTCACGGTGGGCATGGCCATCTACGCGGCCAGCTACCAGGACCGGATCCTGCAGCGGCCGGCGCGGGCTTTAGGTCTGACCGCGCTGGTGCTGGTCATGCTGCTGCTCAGCCGGCTGAACGAGCAGCTGCAGCATCCCTTCGACTCGCCGGTGGAGTTCTCGGTGGCGCTGGTGGTGATCACCGCGGGGCTCCTGACCATCGCCTATACGCAGCGCTTCGCCTTCGGGGCGGCCGGCGGGGCGTGCATCCTGGCCACGATCGCCTCCCGGGGCGACCTGGGGCTGTTCCTGACGCAGCTGGCGGCCCTGGGCACGACGGTGTTCACGCTCCGGGAGGTCCGGACGCGCGGCAAGCTGATCGCCGTGGGGGCGATGGCCGGGGTGGCGGCGTTCCTGGCCTGCAGTTCGACGCTGCTGTCCTACGGGCAGGGCCTGTCGTATGTGATCCCTCACGCCCTGTCGGCGGCGGGGGCGGCGCTGGCGGCCGGCTTCATCCTGCAGGGCATCCTGCAGTACTTCGAGCGGCTGTTTGGCATCGCGACGAGCATGACGCTGCTGGAGTGGTGCGACGCGAGCCGACCGCTGCTGCGGCGGCTGGCCCAGGAGGCCCCTGGCACCTACAGCCACTCGCTGATCCTCAGCCAGATGGCCGAAGAGGCCGCGGAGTCGATCGGCTCCAACGGCCTGCTGGCCCGTGTCGGGGCCCTGTACCACGACATCGGGAAGATCCAGAAGACGCGCTATTTCGTGGAGAACCAGCAGGCCCGGATGAACCGGCACGACGGGCTCGCCCCGACGATGAGCCTGCTGATCATCGTCGCTCACGTCAAGGACGGCCTGGAGATGGCGCGGGCTTACGGGCTGCCCCGGGTGCTGCTGCCGTTCATCGCCGAGCACCACGGCACGACGGTGGTCCGCTACTTCCACCATGCGGCCAACGAGGCGGCCGCGCGGCGCAGCCGCGGCCGGCACGACCGGGAGATCCCCGAGAGCGAGTTCCGCTACCCGGGCCCCAAGCCGCGTTCGAAGGAGTCGGCCATCCTGATGATTTGCGACGGCTGCGAGGGGGCGGTCCGGGCCCTGTCGGAGCCGACCCCGGGACGGATCGAGAGTATGGTCCACCAGGTGGTGATGGACCGCCTGAACGACGGGCAGTTCGACGACTGCGACATCACCATGCGGGAGCTGAACCTGGTGGAGCAGTCGGTGGTGCGGAGCCTGTGCGCCATCCATCACGGCCGGATCAAGTATCCCAAGAGCGGCGAACGGCCGGCGCGCCCGGGCGCGGGGACCGACGCTGTGGAGCCGCCAGTGCCGGCGGGGGCCCAGGAGCGTGCCCGGACCGCGGCTTCCGAAGTCCCGGCACCGGAGGTTGCCAGCCAGGCGTGAAACTCCCCCGGCCAGCACGATCGCCTGATCCGCGCCGGCCTGCGAGCATTCATGTGCGCCGGCTGTCCCGCGTACACGGCCTGGGCGTGGCGACGATCCGTGCGGCGGCGCAGGAGGCGCTGGCCGGGGCGGCCCTGAGGGAGTTGAGCATCGTGCTGGTCGATGACCGGACGATGCGGGCGCTGCACCGGGCTCACCTGGGCATCGACGGGCCCACCGACGTGCTGGCCTTCGATCTCCGGGACGATCCGGCGACGCCGGCGGTGGAGGGGGAGGTGGTGGTCTCCGTTGACACCGCCGCCCGGCAGGCCCGGCGCTTCGGCACCACGGCGGCGCGTGAACTGCTGCGCTACGTCGCGCACGGCGTCCTGCACCTGGTCGGCCACGACGACGGCGACGCGGTCGGGCGGCAGCAGATGCGGCGGGAGGAGAACCGGGTGCTGGCGCGGGTCGCGGCGGTGCGGAGCGGCGGCGGGTCCGGAAAGCGGCGGCAGGCGGCGGCCGCGGGGAGGACGCCACGTGCTCAGCGGTGAGTTCTGGATCGGGACCGCCCTGATCGTGCTCATGGTGCTGGCCACTACCGCCAACGTGGCCATCCGGCATGTGTCCCGCGTGGACCTTGCCGGGCGGCTGAGCCCGCCGCGTCGCGACCGGTTGCTGGAGGCGTTCCAACGGCACGAAGGCGACCTGCTGTTCATCACTTCGTTCCTGCGGATGGGTGCGGTGCTGGGCCTGACGCTGCTGATCGCCCACGCCATGGGCGCCGGCCCCTCGAATCCGCGAGCCGCCGCCGGCTACGTCGAGGTCTTCCTGACGGCCCTGGTTCTGGTGATGACCTTCGGGGTGGCGATCCCCACCGCCTGGGCCCACTACCGCGGCGACGCCTTCATGGTCGCGGCCCTAGCCCCGCTGCTGGGACTGCGCATCCTGCTGATGCCGGTGACCGTCGTGCACCATGTATTCGACGTTCTGGGCCGGCGGCTGGCCGGGGTACCGGCGATATCCGACGCGGACGACGAGGCGGCCCAGATCGAGAAGGAGATCCTCGGCGTGGTCAGCGAGGGCGAACGGGCCGGCGCGGTGCGCGAACAGGACGCGGAGCTGATCGAGTCGGTGATGGCCTTCCGCGACACGGAGGTGGCCAAGATCATGACCCCGCGCACCGAGATCGTGGCCCTGCCGCTGACCGCCGGGCTGCAGGAGACCAAGGATGTGATCAACCGCGAGGGGCACTCTCGGATCCCGCTTTACGGCGAGAACCTCGACGACATCCGCGGCGTTCTTTACGCCAAGGACCTGCTCAAGCTCGCCGAGAACGAGCCCTTCGAGGCCGTCAGCCTGATGCGCAAGGTGCCGTTCGTGCCGGAGTCCAAGCCGATCTCTGACCTGCTGCAGGAGCTCAGGGAACGCAAGGTCCATCTGGCCATCGTGCTGGACGAGTATGGAGGCACGGCCGGGCTCGTGACCATCGAGGACATCCTGGAGGAGCTGGTCGGGGAGATCGCCGACGAGTACGAGGCCCCCGAACCCGAGCCGATTCAGCGGATCAGCCCGACGGTGGCCGAGGTCGATGCCCGGGTGCACATCGACGAGCTCAACGAGGCTCTGGGCATCGAACTGCCCGAGGACGAGGACTACGACACGGTCGGCGGCTTCATGTTCTCGCGGATGGGCAAGATCCCGGCGGCCGGCGAGGAACTGGCCTGCGGCAACGTGCGTCTGCGGGTGGTGCAGTCCGAGGAGCGCCGCATCAACCGCCTGCGGGTGGAGATCGCCCCGCCGTGATCGTCGCCGTCCGGACGGGAGGGCTGGCGGTGCAACGACCCGCGGGGTATATAGCCGATCGGGCCTTCAGGATGCCGGACACGCGATCGCGGCTCGGAAACAGGTGCTTGGGCTCTGCCCCCGACGGGCGGCAACCGGCCGATCCCGGCCCAGAACGCAGGGAGGCGCGAACATGGACGAGGTGTTCGACCGGAACCCGGCCGACGGCGCCACGGCCGAATGGGACTATCTCATCCTGACCGCGGCGAACGAGCCCCAGGCGGCGGTGTACCGGCGGCAACTCGAGTGGCGGGAGGAGCTCGAACTTTCCGTTCAGGCCCGCCAGGTCCTGGTCGTGCCGGACCTCGGGGGGCGCCGCATGGGCAGCGGCGGCAGCACGCTGCACTGCCTGGCCGAGGTTCTCAACCGGCAAAGGCACGCCGCGGATCGGGAGGCGGGATCGTCCCCGGCTCCGAACCGGTCCTGGCACGACGTTCTGCGGCGGCTGCGCGTGCTGATCATGCACGCCGGCGGCGACTCCCGCCGCTTACCGGCCTACGGCGCGTGCGGAAAGCCGTTCATGCCGGTTCCGGCGGAGACCGACTCCTGCCTGCCGGTCATGCTGTTCGACCGGCAGATCCGCACCTTGCTGGCCCTGCCGGCCACGCCGCCGGGCGCCGGCCAGGTGGTGATCGCGGCCGGCGATGTGCTCCTGCAGTTCGATACCGCGGAGGTCGCCTTCGCGGGCCCGGGAATAACCGCCCTGGGCTGCCCGGCCTCGCTCGAGCAGGGCCGGGCTCACGGCGTCTTCTGCTGCGATGCCGGCAACCGGCTCCGGCGTTTTCTCCAGAAGCCGTCGGTCGAACTCCAGCGCGCCGCCGGGGCGATCGACGAGTACGGCCGCTGCATCCTGGATATCGGCGTGACCAACCTGGACGCCAACACGGCCTGCCGGCTGCTGGAGTTGTTCGGCCTGCAGGAGGCGGAGGATGGCCGGGCGGTTTTCCGCGGTCCGCTGGGCGAGGCCGTCGGCCGGTGGGAGCTGGACTTCTATCGGGAAATCTGCTGCGCGCTGGGTGAGGCGGCGACGCTTGAGGATTACATCGCGGCGGTCCGGGCGGCAGGCTCCCGGTGGGAGGATGACCTGCTGCAGCGCGTGTTCGATGGCTTGCGCGGGACGCCGGTGCAGGTTGAGGTGCTGCCGCGCTGCGGCTTTCTGCACTTCGGCACCGGCTGCGACGTGATCCGCAGCGGCCAGGCTCTGCGGCGGCACGATGCCGGAACGGCGATGATCGGGCCGGTCATCGAAGTCGCCAACGAGATCGGGCCCGGTGGCCGGATCACGGCCGGGGGAGAATGCTGGGTAGAGGGCTGCCGGATCCGCGCTCCGCTGGATCTGGCGGGCGACAACCTGGTCGTCGGAGCGGACGTGGGCGAGCCGCTGTCGCTGCCGCGCGGCCTTTGTCTGGATGTTTTACCCGGGCGCGACGACGAGGGGCGACCGGTCAGTTTCGTGCGCTGCTACGGCATACAGGACGGCTTCAAGGACGCCGTCGGGGAAGGTGCCCTCTTCTGCGGCCGACCGCTGGCGCAGTGGCTGGAATGCGTCGGGGCGGAGCCTGACGACGTGTGGGATCCCGGTCTGCCTGCGGACCGGCGGACGTTGTGGAACGCGCGCCTGTTCGCGGCCGAGGAAAGCCCCGGAGGTTTTCGCCGGTGGTTGTGGATGGCCGACCCCGAGACCGCGCCGCCGGAGGACAAGGCCGCCTGGCGTCGGGGCCGCCGCTGGAGCCTGGAGCGGATGGCCGCGCTGGCCGACGCCGACGCCTTCCTGGGCAGGCGACTGAGCATCCAGGCGGCCAGGGCCCGCGGTTCGCTGCGCCGGCTGTTCCGGTCCGACAGCCGGATGTCGGCCGGCGATCTGGCCGCGATGCTCCGCCAGGCCGAGGATCCGGCCGGCTGGGTGGCGGATGTGCTGACCGAGGCCCGCTGGTACCACGAGCGGTCGGGACGCGCCGCCCGCGGCCTGGAGCCGCTGGCGTTTCCCCGGATCGTGCACAGTCTGGCCACGGCGGTGATGCGTCGTTCGGGCGATCCGGACCGTCTGCTGGCCCGGGCCGTGCCCGGCATCGAGCGGCTGCCGGACGCCGGCCTGCGGCGGTGGCTTGCGTCGCTGGGACTCGATCCGCCGCCGGACGCGCGGGTCGGGGACTGGTGTCGTCGGCTGCGGTCGGCGGCGTTCGAACATCTCGGACAGGTCATCCTGGCCAGCGCCGGGCCGGTTCCGCCGCCGCGTCAGGCGCTGCGAAGCGACGAACTGGTGTGGGGCCGAGCTCCGGCGCGGATCGATTTCGCCGGCGGCTGGAGCGACACGCCGCCTTACGCCCTCGAATACGGCGGCTGCGTGGCCAACGCGGCCATCGACCTCAACGGTCAGCCCCCGATCCAGGCCTACGCCCGCGTCACCGAGCGCCCGGTCATCCGCATTTCCTCCATCGATCTGGGCCGCACCGAGGAGATCACCGACCTGGAGTCGCTGCTGGATTATCGCCGACCGGGCAATGCGTTCGCCCTGGCCAGGGCCGCCCTCGCGCTGTCGGGTTTTTCTCCACAGGCCGCGGCCTGGCCACCGGGCACATCGCTGCGGCAGATGCTCGAGCGTTTCGGCGGGGGGATCGAACTGACCACGCTGGCGGCCATCCCCGCCGGCAGCGGGCTGGGCACGTCGAGCATCATGGGGGCGGTCATTCTGGCGGTGGTGCAGCGGGTCATGGGCCGGACGCTTCGCGGACCCGAGCTGTTTCACGCCGTGTTGCGGCTGGAACAGGCCATGTCCACCGGCGGCGGCTGGCAGGACCAGATCGGCGGGTCAGTCGGCGGGCTCAAGCTGATTCGCACGCGCCCCGGGCTGGTGCCGGACGCGACGATCCACGCGCTTCCGGCCGATGTGCTGGACCCGCGGGCCAACGGCGGTGCGACGCTGCTCTACTACACCGGCCTGACGCGCCTGGCCCGGAACATCCTCGAGCAGGTCGTCGGCCGCTACCTGGACCGCGACCGCGCGTCGATGGCCGTGCTGGACCGGATCCGTGGGCTGGCGCCGCGCGTGGCCGACGCGGTTTCGCGCAAGGACCTGCCGGCGTTCGGCCGGCTGGTCTCGGCGGCCTGGGAGCTGAACAGGCGTCTGGACCCCAACTCGACCAACGAGGAAGTCGAGTCCATCCTGAACCGCGCCGGGCCTTTCCTGTATGGGGCCAAGCTGGCCGGTGCCGGCGGCGGGGGATTCCTGTTCATGGTCTGCCGCTCGCCCGAGGACGCCGCGCGCCTGCGCGACCTGCTGGAATCCGCGCCGCCCAACCCGCGGGCGCGTTTCTTCGACTTCAACGTCAACCCCGAGGGTCTGGTCGTCACGGTCTGCTGAGGGCTGGGCCGCCATGGGCCCGACGGCCACTGCACGGGGCACGTCACCAACGCGGGGCGTTGTCCATCGGCGACGGCCGGCCGACCCGACCCGCGCAGGATCCGCAGGGATCACTCCAGAGGCACCTGTCCGGCGGCCGCTTCGGGGGTGGTTTCGAGGTAGGCGCGGTACAGTTCGAAGAACGTCGGCGCATCCAGCAGCTCGATGGCGGGATTGGCCGCCCGGACGCGATTCAGCACCCGGATATACCAGTCGGGCGTCTTGAGAATCGCCCGGAACCAGTGGAACGGCAGTTTGCGGGCTTTGACCCTTTCGAGAATGATCCCGGCCGCCTTTTCGGCGTCGTCGCCCAGATCGCGGTCCGCGCGCAGCACCGGCATCCGGCCGTGCAGCAGGGAGGGGGGCACCCATTGCGGCACGATGCCGTCGGGGCTGAAGCGGGCATAGCAGTCCAGGCCCCGGGCGTTCAACCCCGGCGCGAAGCCGTCGATGATGAAACCGGTGATCGTCAGATCCCAGCGCCGGTAGAGGGGCGCGCAATGCCGGGCCCAGGCGTCCAGTCCGCAGGGCAGGCCCGAAACCGGCCGGGGTTCCTGAAGCATGCCGGGATTGAGGTATCCGGCGCCGTTGTCGGCGGCCACGAAGTGATCGTTGGGCGTGGCGGTGCGCCAGATGTGGTCCATCGCCATGCCGGCGCGGCGCTCGATCACCGGACTGATGGCCCACATCAGCGGGATGCGGCCGCGATCGGGATGATCCCAGGCCACGGGCATGAACTGGTAGACCCACGCGGCCGCGTCGTAGTCGCCGACGTAGAAGATGATGAAATCGCGGCCGTCGAAGCGGACTCTGCCGTCTGCGGTCAGCAACCCGCGGGCCGCCAGGTCCGCCCGCCTCGGCCGGGGGCGGGGGTAGCGATCCTTCAGCGGGAAGTGGGCATAGAAGGAGGCGTTGGCCATGGCCCCCAGCTCGATGGCGTCGGCGTCCTTGAAGGCGTTGTAGGCGCTGAGGATCCGGGCGAACTCCCACTCGGTCTCGACGACCGCATGCTTGCCCCCGGCCCCTTCGTGATCGCTGTACTTGAAGGCCCAGGGCACGAAGCCGGTCAAGTGCGTCATCCGGTCCCGTCCGCCGCGGTCATGCAGCCCCCGCAGGATCGCCTTGAGCGTGGCGGCGTCGGTGCCCTGTTTCTGGCCGGGGTCGTCCACCGGGATCTCGTCGTCCCAGACGTCCAGGTCGAGGAAGAAGGCCTTGCGGGCCACGCCGAAGTCGTGGTTGGTGAGCGTGTGGTGGTTGGGCGGGGCGGCCGTCGGGCGGGTCATCCAGTACTGGTCGATATAGAAGCCCGCGTAACCGGCGTCGAGCCTGCCGGCGTCCAGATAGTGATGCTTGAGCCACAGGTAGGCATCGCACTTGGCGCTGCCGGTGGATTCCAGGTCGGTGCCCGGGATCCGGCCCGTGCCGGTGAACATCGGTGAGCCGTCGGAGTTCATCAGACGAAGCCTGACCGGAAGCTTCGGCCCGGAGGCGACCAGGCGGGTGTAGATGCTTCCCGGTCGCGGATCGTGACGCACGGCCACGAGATCTTCGGCTCCGGCGATGGTCGAGGCGAGGTTGCTGGTCGCCGCCACGCGCGGATCGTAGATCACCGCTCCGCGAACATGCTTCCTGAAGCGATCGACAAGCTCCTCGAGGTTCCCGGCCGGCACCCGCTCGCGGTGCTCGAGCCAGGCACCGGGACCGGACATCCGCTCCATCCAGTAGTCGTCGACGTTCCGGCCGAAGGCCTCGACGAAGCGGACATACAGGCGCGGGGCGTCCCGGTTGACGATGCCCTGCAGCGTGGCCACCGCGTGAGCCTCGTCCCATGCGTCGGCGACCTGGACCGGGTCGGCGGGATCGAAGCGGCTGGCGTGCGTCAGGTCGTAGACCACAATGGGCGGCGGGGCGGCCGTGAGGACGATCGAGAGGATCAGAAGCGGTTCCGGCATGACGGATCCCCCGGGTCGCCGGCCTGGCCCGATGGCTCTCGGAACGCCGGGACGTGTGTTTCCGCGCGGCACTCCCACGGCGGGCCGCGCAGGCTGAATACCGCCTGGCCGTGGGTACCTTCACCGGGATGGAATGTTAGGCAAACGTCTTTCCGATGCAAGCACCTTGCGCCGGTGGTCGATGCGCGGCCCGACAGGGGCGACAACGCGGACCGGATCCGGAATCCGCCATCGCGGAAGCTCAGGGAGGTCGTGGGGTTCAGGCGGCTCCAGGAGGCCGGGGAGAACCGCTTGACACCACCCCCGCGGCCGCCCGAGGCCCGATCCGGCGGGGGAAGTGTTCCTGCGGCCTTGAGCTTGCATCACACCCTCGTATCCATATAGTGGCCCGGCTGAAGGCGTCGTAGCGGCTCTTCGCGGGCCGGTGTGCCCGACCTGTCAGGCCTTTCGATCGCGCCCGGCGCGAATCCGCGCCGGCCATGTTCTGGGGGCCGGGGGTATCAGTCGTTGCGGCCGGCCTCACCGCCGGCCACCTTGAGGGGATGACCCCGGATGCCGGGCGCCGGGCATCTCCGGCGCCTGGGTCGGAAGGAGGCCGTCGTGTCCATCGATTACGCCGCGTTCGTGGAAGAACGGATCGCCGAGCTTCGCCGGGTGGTGGGCAACGCCACGGCCATCAACGCCCTCAGCGGCGGCGTGGACAGCTCGGTGGTAACCGCCCTGGGGCATCGGGCGCTGGGCGAGCGGCTCAGGACGGTCTTCATCGACAATGCCCTGATGCGCGAGGGGGAGCCGCAGCAGGTGGTCGAGACCTTTGCGAAGCTGGGTATTCGTGTCGAGCTGATCGACGCCCGCGAGGAGTTCCTTTCGGCCCTGCGCGGGCTGACCGATCCGGAGCAGAAGCGTCAGGCGATCACCGACACGTTCTATGCCCGGGTGTTCGGTCGACTGGTTCGCGAGTCCGGGGCGAGGTTCCTGCTGCACGGCACCATCCTGACCGACATCGAGGAGACCGTCGCGGGGATCAAGCGACAGCACAACATCCTGGAGCAGCTGGGCATTGATCCGCAGTCGGCTTACGGCTATACGGTGCTCGAGCCCCTCGAGACGCTGCGCAAGGACGGCGTGCGGGCGGTGGCCGACGTGCTGGGCCTGCCGCCGGCCATCACCCGGCGGATTCCGTTCCCCGGTCCGGCGCTGGCCGCGCGAATCGTGGGCGAGGTCACGCCCGAGCGGCTGGCGGTCGTGCGCGCGGCCACCGCGGTCGTCGAGGAGGAGCTGGCC
Source organism: uncultured Phycisphaerae bacterium (assembly GCA_938005315.1). Taxonomy (GTDB): domain Bacteria; phylum Planctomycetota; class Phycisphaerae; order UBA1845; family PWPN01; genus CALLOB01. The sequence continues at coordinate 15,705 of CALLOB010000023.1, read as the reverse complement.
GAAAGCGGGGCGTTCCAGTACCTGGCGGTGCTGCTGAACGACCGGGCCACGGGGATCCGCGACAACCGCCGCGAGTTCGGGCAGATCGTGGTCGTGCGCTGCATCGAAAGCGTCGATGCCCGGACGGCTTCGGCCAGCCGGATCCCGTGGGAGACGCTGGAGCGCATCTGTGCCCGGATCGTGGCGATTCCGGGCGTGAACCGCTGCCTGTACGACCTGACGCCCAAGCCGCCGGGCACGGTGGAATACGTCTGACCGCCCGCAGGCGGTGCGGACCGGAGAACGACTGATCCGAGGGAGCCGCAGTCCATGCCGAGGCGCAACGACATCCGCAAAGTCATGATCATCGGATCCGGCCCGATCGTCATCGGTCAGGCCTGCGAGTTCGACTATTCGGGCACTCAGGCGTGCAAGGCCCTGCACGCCCTGGGCTACGAGATCGTGCTGGTCAACTCCAACCCGGCGACGATCATGACCGATCCGGGCATGGCCGACGCGACCTACGTCGAACCCCTGACGGTCGAGTCGCTGACCCGGATCATCGAGAAGGAGCGGCCGGACGCCCTGCTGCCCAACCTCGGCGGGCAGTCGGGCCTGAACCTCTCTTGCGAGCTGCACCGCGCCGGCGTGCTGGAGAAGTACGGCGTGCGGATCATCGGCGTGCAGGCCGACGCGATCGAGCGCGGCGAGGACCGCATCGCATTCAAGGAGACCATGCAGCGTCTCGGGATCGACATGCCGCGCAGCACCGCGGTCTACACGGTCGAGGACGCAGAGAAGGTCGCCGCCGGACTGGGCTATCCGGTGGTCATCCGCCCGGCCTACACCATGGGTGGCACCGGCGGCGGGCTGGTGTACAACGTCGAGGAGCTGCGGGTCGTGGCCGCCCGGGGCATCGCCGCCAGCCTCATCGGGCAGATCCTGGTCGAGGAATCGGTGCTGGGGTGGGAGGAGCTCGAGCTGGAGGTGGTGCGCGACGCGAAGAACCGGATGATCACGGTGTGCTTCATCGAGAACGTGGACGCCATGGGCGTGCACACCGGCGACTCGTACTGCACCGCCCCCATGCTGACCATCGATCCGGCGCTGCAGCGGCGGCTGCAGGAATACGCCTACCGCGTGGTCGAAAGCATCGGGGTCATCGGCGGAACCAACATCCAGTTCGCCCACGATCCCCGGACCGGACGGGTGGTGATCATCGAGATCAACCCGCGGACCTCGCGCTCCTCGGCCCTGGCCTCCAAGGCCACCGGCTTCCCGATCGCCCTGGTTTCCGCCCGCCTGGCCGCGGGCCTCACGCTCGACGAGATCCCCTACTGGCGCGACGGCACGCTGGATCGCTACACGCCCTCGGGCGACTACGTGGTGGTCAAGTTCGCCCGCTGGGCGTTCGAGAAGTTCAAGGACGCCGAAGACCGCCTGGGCACGCAAATGAGGGCCGTCGGCGAGGTGATGAGCATCGGCAAGACCTACAAGGAGGCGTTCCAGAAGGCCATCCGCTCGCTGGAGATCGGTCGCTGGGGGCTGGGCTTCGCCAAAGATTTCAACCGCCGCGCGCTGCCGGATCTGCTGGGCATGCTGCGCGAGCCCTCCAGCGAGCGCCAGTTCATCATGTACGAGGCCCTGCGCAAGGGGGCCACGGTCGCCCAGCTGCAGGAGCTGACCCACATCAAGGCCTGGTTCATCGAGCAGATGAAGGAACTGGTCGAGCTGGAGGAGGAGCTGCTGAAATACCGCGGCCGCGAGCTGCCGGCCGATCTGCTGGCCCGGGCCAAACGCGACGGTTTCGCGGACCGCTACCTGGCGAAGATTCTGCAGCGGCCGGAGGGCGAGATCCGCCGGGCCCGGACGGCCATCGGCGTGGTCGAAGTCTGGAACGCCGTGCCGGTCAGCGGCAGCGATCGCCCGGCGGCCTACTACTATTCGACCTACAACGCCGCCGACACCGTGCCGGTCAGCAGCCGCCGCAAGATCATGGTCCTGGGGGGCGGGCCCAACCGGATCGGACAGGGCATCGAGTTCGACTACTGCTGCGTGCACGCCGCCTTCGCCCTGCGCGACATGGGTTACGAGACCATCATGGTCAACTGCAACCCCGAGACCGTCTCGACCGACTACGACACCTCCGACAAGCTCTACTTCGAGCCCCTCACCGTCGAGGACGTGCTGGCCATCTACGAGAAGGAGAAGCCCGAGGGCGTGATCGTGCAGTTCGGAGGTCAGACGCCGCTCAACCTCGCCCAGGAGCTGGCCGCCGCCGGCGTGCGGATCCTCGGCACCAGCCCGGACACCATCGACCTGGCCGAGGACCGCGACCGCTTCCGGCGGATGATGGAGCAGATGGGCATCCCGATGCCGGCCTCGGGCATGGCCAGCACGCTGGAGGAGGCCCTGGAGGTGGCCGCCCGCATCGGCTACCCGTTGATGGTCCGGCCCTCCTACGTGCTCGGCGGGCGCGGCATGGAGGTGGTCTATGACGACCAGATGCTCCAGCGCTACGTGGCCGCGGCCGTCGACGTCACTCCGGACCGGCCGATCCTGATCGACAAGTTCCTGGAGAACGCCACCGAAGCCGAGGCCGACGCCATCGCCGATGGTACCGACGCCTTCGTGCCGGCGGTCATGGAACACATCGAGCAGGCCGGCATCCACTCCGGCGACTCGGCCTGCGTCATCCCGCCGATCGGCATTCCGCGGGTCCATCTCGACACGATCAGGGAATACACCCGGCGCATCGCGCGCGAGCTGAAGGTCGTGGGGCTGATGAACATGCAGTACGCCATCGCCGGCGACCGGGTGTACGTCCTGGAGGCCAACCCCCGCGCGTCGCGCACCGTGCCCCTGGTCTCCAAGGTCTGCGGCATCCAGATGGCCCGCCTGGCCACCGAGCTGATGCTCGGCCGGCGGCTGTCGGAGATGGATCTCCAGGAGCGCGAAATCCCCCATTTCGGCGTCAAGGAGGCCGTGTTCCCGTTCCCGATGTTCCCGGAGGTCGATCCGGTACTGGGCCCGGAGATGCGATCCACCGGCGAGGTCCTGGGACTGGGGCAATGCTTCGGTATCGCCTTCTACAAGGCCCAGGACGCGGCCAAACAGACTCTTCCGCTCTCCGGAACGGTGCTGATCTCCGTATGCCGCCCGGATCACGCCGGGGCCCTCCCGGTGGCCCGGCGCTTCGCCTCCATGGGCTTCAGGGTGCTGGCCACCGAAGGGACCTGCCGCTACCTCAACGACCACGGCGTTCCGGCCGAGCGCATCAATAAGATCCAGGAGGGGCGTCCCAACATCGTGGATGCCATCAAGAACGGCGAGATCCAGCTGGTGATCAACACGCCCATCGGCCGGCTCAGTCAGGACGACGACTCCTACATCCGCAAGGCCGCTATCCGCCACCGCATTCCCTACATCACCACCCTGGCCGCCGCGGCCGCCGCCGCCGAGGGCATCGCCGCCTGCCGCAACGGCTCCGGCGACGTGCGCTCGCTCCAGGAGATCCACGCCGCCATCCGCCCGGCCGGCGAAAAGAATCGAAGCCGCAGGTAGTCGTCCCCTTGTAGCGCCCCGCTCCGTCGGGGCCGGCGAAACGGACGCGCAACGGCGTGCGATCGGGGACGCGACGGGGCGCGTCCCTCCAGACGCTGCCAACCAGGACCCGGCTGCGCGTCCCTCCAGACCGGCGGCCGTCCCGGCCCGGTGCACCGTGCTCCGTGAACAGCACGCTCAGGCGGTATGAACCGAGCGGCGGACCAGAATCGAGCGGGTGGCGCTGCGGACCGTCCAGCCGCGGGCGCGCCAGAGATCCTCCGCCGGACGCCAATAGGAGCGGCTGGTCAGGCAGACCAGGCACACGGCGCGCTCGATGGGGTTGCCGTCCTCCGGCGGTGCGACATCCAGCAGAGAGGACTCGATGGCCGCCGAGTCAGCCGCGGTGTCGGGATAGCAGCACTCGACACGCAGCATGTCGATGGGAAAACGGGAGTGACCACAAACCTCGAAGCGGTGTTCATACCAGGTTGTCGGATTCACGCGGGTTTCCGTTCGGAGGGAATAGCGGCTGCGGTCGTATCGCTTGCCGGTCGCCGGGGGGCAGTCCTCGGGCGTCGTACCGGGCAGGTTTCGACTCTGCTCAAGCCAAAGGCAGGTACGCGGCAGCCGGCCTTGATGGTCGGACGGCATCGTGCCCGTCGGCCCGGCGTTCCTGGAACGATGGCTGCCGTCCATCCCCTCGCTGGCAGGCCCCCCGCCCGACACCCGGCGACGCTGCCGGGTTGGGGGGAGCGGGACAAGCGGGGAGTATAGGAAATCCCGGTCAGGGGCCACAAGGTGGCTGATACCCTAAAAGAAACGTTTTAGTAAGCTGAATCGGCCGGCAACACGCCTTTGTGTGTGGGTATGTACCCCATCAGGCGCACAATCAGAACAGGCCGATGACTCGTCCCTGGTCGTCCAGATCCATGTCCAGTGCCGCCGGGTGACGTCCGAAAGCGGGCATGGTCTGGATCGTCCCGCACAGCGGGATCAGGAATCCCGCTCCGCCGGCCAGGCGCACGTCCCGGACCGGAAGCCGGAACCCCTCGGGGCAGGGGCCCAACCCGGGATCGTGGGAGAAGGAGTATTGAGTCTTGGCCATGCAGATCGGCAGGCGGCCGAAGCCCAGGCGGGTCAGCGAGGCGATGGCCGTCTCGGCCGCAGGCTGGTACTCCACGCCGCAGGCACCATAGATCTCGGTGGCGATGGCCTCGATCTTGCGCTTGATCGGCCAGTCGGGCTCGTAGAGGAACCGGAAAGGCTCGGGCCTGGGGGCCTCGGCCGCGGCGACCACCGCCTCGGCCAGGGGGACGGCGCCCTCGCCCCCGCGCGTATGGGCCTCGCTCACCACGGCGGCGACGGCCCCGGCCTCCAGGGCCTGCCGGCGGACGATCTCGATCTCCTCGTCGCTGTCGGTCGGGAAGCGGTTGACGGCCACTACCGCCGGGAGGTTGAACCGCCGGATGTTCCGCAGATGCCGGGCCATGTTGCTCATCCCGGCCTGCAGAGCCTCGACGTCCGGCTTAAAGATGTTCGCGTCAATGGGCCGGCCGGGGACGACGCGGTAGCGCCCGCTGTGGGCTTTCAGCGCCCGTACCGTCGCCACCAGCACGGCGGCGTCGGGCTGCCTGCCCGAGACGCGGCACTTGATGTTGCAGAACTTCTCGAACCCCATGTCCGCGCCGAAGCCGGCCTCGGTGACCACGAAGTCGGCGCAGCGCAGGGCGATCTCGTCGGCCAGCACCGAGCTGTTGCCGTGGGCGATGTTGGCGAACGGTCCGGCGTGGACGAAGGCCGGCACGTGCTCGACGGTCTGCAGCAGGTTGGGCATCAGCGCATCGCGCAGCAGCACGGCCATGGCCCCGGCGGCACCGATCGCCTCGGCGAACACCGGCAGGTCCTGGTGGTTGAAGCCGATCACGATTCTTCCCAGGCGCTCCCGCAGGTCCTTCAGCGAGCCGGCCAGGGCGAGCACGGCCATGACCTCGCTGGCCGCGGTCAGGTCGAAGCCGGTCTCGCGCGGAAAGCCGTGGCCGCCCAGCCCGATCACGATGTCGCGCAGGGCGGCGTCGTTCATGTCCACGCAGCGCCGCCAGGTGACCTTCATCGGGTCGAGCCGGCCGGGATTGCCCTTGATCATCAGCGTGTCGATCAGGGCGCTGAGCAGGGCGTGAGCGCTGGACACGGCGTGCATGTCGCCCGTGAGGTGGAGGTTCAGGTCCTCCATCGGCAGCACCTGGGAGTAGCCGCCGCCGGCCGCGCCGCCCTTGATGCCGAATACCGGCCCCATGGAGGGCTGGCGGATCGAGCAGGCCGCGCGGCGACCCAGGCGGGCCAGCCCCTGCGTCAGCCCGATGGTGGTGACGGTCTTGCCCTCGCCCAGCGGGGTCGGGGTGATCCCGGTCACCACGATGTAACGGCCAACGTGCCCCTCACCCAGCCGGGCGATGGCCTCCAGCCGGATCTTGGCCTTATAACGTCCGTAGAGCTCGACTTCCTCCTCGCGAAGCCCCAGCGCGGCGGCGATGTCGAGGATGGGCCGCAGGGTGGTGCGCTGGGCGATGGTCAGATCGCTGTCCATGGCTGCTCTTGGTCGGCCGTCGCGGGCGTGACCTCTTCACCACGACGGCGGCATCGGGTCGGCACCGCCTCCGGACGGCCGGTCGCGGTTCTCATCCGGGTCCGGAGGCCGGATCGGCCGGCGCGGTGGCCGGGCGGGTGTGGGCCAGCAGCTGCCGGGGGCCGGTGAAGGCCACGCGGGCCACCCTCCAGTACTCCTGATCGCCGGCCTTCTGCATGTGCAGTTCCACGTCGATGACCGCACGCTCCTGAGCGGCCGGCTCAACCTGCGAGGGGTCGCGCATCGTCGGATAGAAAACATGGGCCGAGCGCCGGTCCTGCGACATCGCCACCAGCATCTTGTCGGCGGCGGCCTGGAAATCAACGTCGAAACCCGGCACATAGTGGGCGACGATCGGGGCCCAGAAGTGCACCACCTGCCAGATCCGGCGGTCGCGGTCGGCGCCGAGCGAGGAAATCGGGGCGCCCGGCCGGGTGCGGTTGTGCGACTCGATGAGCCGCTCGGCGATGACATCGTACGCCGCCAGCGACCAGGCCAGTTCCTGGGCGGCGCGCTGATCCTCGCGGCGGTGGGTCTGGGCGGCCTGGACGTCGTCGGCCAGGGCCCGCAGGAGCACGAAGGCCACCTGCTGGGGCGTGGCATGCTCGTCGAGGGTCAGGCCGCAGGCGGTCACCGGACCGGTGGCCGGCGGCGGCACGGGATCCTCGTGGGACGCGCAGGCGGTGAAGAGAACCAGGGCGGCGACAGCCGCGACGAGGGCGGCCGACAGCGGGCGAACGCTTGAGACCGGGCGTTGAATCGAAGTCATGGCGGCCGCGAGTCTAGCACAAGCCCAAGGCGATGCCAACGCTTGCGACAAACCCCACCGGCGGCTAGACTTCCGCCCGGCATGGCCGAGTACAACCGCAACCTCTGGGCCCCCTGGCGGATGGAGTATATCCGTTCGCTGGACGAGCACGCCGGCGGAGGGTGCTTTCTCTGCCGGCATGCCGCGTCGCCCGAGCAGGACGGGCCCAACCTGGTGATCTGGCGCGGTCCGCGCTGCCTGACGATGTTCAACCGCTTTCCCTACGCCTCGGGCCACCTGCTGGTCGCCCCGGTCGCGCACCGGGCCCAGCTCGACCAGCTCGACGCCGGGACGCTGGCCGAGCTCATCGGCCAGATCCGCGACGCCCAGGCGCTGCTCCGCGAAGTCTGCGGCTGCCAGGGGATGAACATCGGCATGAACTTCGGTCGCTGCGCCGGGGCGGGGCTGCCCGATCATCTCCATGCCCACCTCGTGCCGCGCTGGGAGGGCGACGTGAACTTCATGCCCGTGCTTTCGGACACCCGGGTCATTCCCGAGAGCATCGAGGCGCTGCGCGGGCGGATGCGCGAGGCGGTCGCGCGGCTCGGGCTGCCGACCGTCCGCGGGTAGGAGGGGTCCTGCGGACCAGGGCCGGCCCCATGCCTCAGGCCGAAGGTCTCAAGCCGTACGCCGTGACCGCCGCCGGCTCCCGCGGCCGGGAGCATCGTGAGGAGTTTCCCCGTCGCTACGACCCGTTCGCCCTGGACCGCCAGCGGGTGCTGCACGCGGCGGCCTTCCGCCGGCTGGAGTACAAGACGCAGGTTTTCGTCACCGGCGAGCACGACCACTACCGCAGCCGCATGACGCACACGCTGGAGGTCGCCAGCATCGCCCGGCGGCTCTGCGTGGCTCTGCAGGTCAACGCCGCGGCCGGCGAACTGATCGCCCTGACCCACGACCTCGGGCACGCTCCTTTCGGCCATGCCGGCGAGCAGGCCCTGGCCGAGCTCACCAGAGACCACGGCGGCTTCGAGCACAACGCCCAGTCGCTGCGGGTGGTCGAGTACCTCGAGCATCCCTACCCCGCTTTCCGGGGGCTGAACCTCAGCTACGAGGTCCGCGAGTCGCTGGCCAAGCACTGCACCATCTTCGACCGGCCCGGGGCTCATCCCCTGGCCGACGGCACGCAGGCCCCCCTGGAAGGGCAGATCGCCAACCTGGCCGACCGGGTGGCCTACGACTGCCACGACCTGGAGGACGCCGCCGGCGCCGGACTGGTCGAGGAGGCCGACCTGAACGCCGTCGGACTGTGGAAGGAGGCGGCCGCGCCCGTGCGGGCGGCGCACCGCAGCCTGCCGCTGGGAGCCGTGCGCCGGCCGGTCCTGGACCGGCTGGAGTCGATGCTCCTGGACGACATCGTGGCCGAATCGCGCCGGCGGATCGCGGCCGCGCGGGTACGCAGGGTGGACGACGTCCGGTCCGCCGGTCGGGAGCTGATCGCCTTCTCGGCCGCCATGGAGAACCGGGTACGCGAACTGGAGGCCTTTCTGCTCGAGCGCGTCTACCGGCACCCCCGGCTGATCCGCATGGACAGCAAGGCCCGACGCTTCATCGCCCGCCTGTTCGAGGCCTACGTCGCCGAGCCGCGGCTGCTGCCCCCGCGGTTCGTCCGGCGCATCGACGAGCAGGGCGTGCATCGCGTGGTGTGCGACTACATCGCCGGGATGACCGACCGCTTCTGCCAGGATGAGTACAAGCGGCTGTTCGAGCCCTTCGAGCGGGTCTGAAGGCCGGCGGTATCACGGAACCGGCAGCCGGTCGAGGCGGCACACGCGGCGGCCGGCGCCGGGAAACGACCCTTTCGTCCCATCCGCTGCATCGCCTACCGGGCAGTCCGGCCGCCGTGGCGTCAGGGCTTCTCCCCCAGGGCCTCGATATCCGCGAGGTCTTTGGCCCGGCCGATGGCCCGCTTGTTGGCGATGAACTGAGGACGTCCCAGGTAGGCGACCGGGACGCTGCCATAGCGCCCGGATACCCTGGCGGCGGCGACCTCGTCCCAACTGACCCCGGTCAGCGAAGTCAGCAGGTCGATCCGCACGGGAGGCACTCCGAGCTGAACCACCCGGTCGGGCCTGCAGAAATCCTCGACGGTCAGGCCCAGCGAAGCAAAACCGAAGTCCGCCAGTGCCGCCACGATGCGACGGGCATTGTCTTCGTCAGGGCGGACAAGGATGTCCAGATCTCCCGTGTAGCGCGGCACGCCGTGATGGGCGAGGGCGTGCGCGCCGACGATGAGGTAATCAACACCGTGAGCGTTCAATAACGCGAGCCACTCTTCGAAGTCGGGGTGTGTCACCATGGAACTGCCTTCTGAGCAACTCGACTGCCTCGACGCGCTCCTCGGCGGAACGGCAAAGCCACCAGGCAAGGTCTTCCCGGGCGGCGTCGGGATCGTTGAGCGGCCGGCGCTTGATCACCCTGGCGATCATGACGACATTCTAAGGCCCCTTGGCTGCGTTCTGCAACCGAGGGAACGGAGAATGGACGCTTGAGATTGGAGAAATGAGGCCGTGCGTCTGCCTCCACGGGGCGGACTCGCCACCGGCGACATCCTCGCCACCGGCGACATCCATGGAAACGGGGCCGTCGCCGGCCTTTCTTCCTCATCCATTCTCCAACGCGATCACCTGAACCGCGACATGTCCGCCAGCCGGTAGAGCGTCTCTCCGGCACGGGGAACCATGAGCACGCCCTCGTCCTCGCGGCCGGCGTAGTCCGCCGGGTCGATGCCCGCCGGGTCCGCGTAGCCCAGGTTGATCCGCCGGCAGCGCTCCTCGGGGATGCCGGTGGCCAGGACGACGCGCACACGCGGCCGCTCGACGCCGTTCTCGTAGGTGCCGATGCCCCGGACGTGCGTGCTGTGCGCGACGACGCCCCACGGGCGATCCTTGAAACGGTCCCACTGCTTGAGGAAGTAATCCCGTACGTGATAGCCGATCTCGTCCAGCACCTTGCCGTGGGCGTAAGACACCTCGTCGATGTGCGGGGCGTAGATGATCAGCGTGCCGCCGTCGGCCACCGCCGGCTCGAGCTTGTACATGCACTTGCCGGCCGTCCAGATGTCGTCGTACATCCGGGGGGCACAGCTCAGCACGGTGTGGAACGGCCGGTCGACCGTCCTGATGTGCAGCCGGGCCGAGAGTTCCACCGCCGCCGGCCAGGCCTCGCGGACCGGCCCGCCGAATACCCCGGCCACCGCCTCCTGCTCCACCACGTAGCCGATCAGGCTGCGCTCGGTCGGGACGAGGTCGGCTGCCGCCTCGATGGCCTCGCGCACCGGCGTGTCGCGGCTGCCGTTGACCGCCGGGTTGGTCAGCAGCGCCCCCAGCCAGTGCGTGAAATCGATCACTTCCGGTGCGGAAATGCCCGGAAAGAAGTACTTGTGGCCGCCGGAGAAGCCCACCACCTCGTGCGGGAAGACCGGCCCGCAGATGATCACGTGGTCGTATTCGAGCACCAGCCGGTTGACCCGCACCGGCACTTCCAGGTCCAGCATCCCCCGGCTCAGCTCGGCCACGCGCCGCCGGGGCAACAGCCCGACCTGCACCAGAGCCTCGGCCTTGCGCCACTCGTGGTTGAAGATCCGCACGCCGGGATAACATTCGGCGCGCCGGCGGGCGTCGATCCCCAGGAGCCGGTCGATGCGCTCCTCGGCCATCGGCGGATGCGTGCCCAGGGCGATCAGGAAGTCGACCTGCCGGGCGACGCCCCGCAGGCCGTCGGCGATCACCCGGAACCAGGTGCACGTCGGGCCGCTGCGGGTATGGTCGGGGATCACGGCCAGCACCCGCCGGCCGGCCAGGGGCACCGACGCCTTGAACCGCTCGAAGAAGCCGCGCAGGTCGGCCTCGGAAAGGTGCCCTTCGGGGCGGGTTTCGGAAATCACCATTCCGGGAGCTCCAGGGTGCCGTCGGCCGCCGCCGACCTCGCCGGCGCGGCGTCCTGCCGCTCGCGGGCCCATGCCTGTGTCGGGATCTTGCCGGGGCGGCACGTCACCGACGCGATTATACGAGCCGTGGCCGTCACCGGAACAGCCGTCATCACCGCCGACCGGCCGGTCAGAGCTTCGGAAACCTGCCGTTCATCGGCGGGTAGCACAATGGGCCCCAGTCCTCCTCAGCCCCGTGGTCGATGATCGTCAAAAGAAACGCCGGCAGCAGGTGGCCGAGCAGTTCGGAACAGTTGCGCAGGGCCTGGCGATTCAACCTGCCGCCGAACGTGGCCGCCCCATGGACCAGCTGGCAACGCAGCAGGTGGATACGCTCCATGAGCTTGTCCAGGATCGTGCCGAACCGGCCCTCGACGTACCAGCGCGCGGCTTTGTGGCGAATCCCGGACAGACCCGGCCGCCCGCCCTCCTCCCAGAAGTGGGCGTTGAGGAACTCGTCGTCGAACACCGACAAAACCCGCGAGCGGTGTTCGACCAGTACGGCCTCCACCCGCTTCTCCTCGTCCAGTTCCAGGATCCGGGCGAGGAACTCGCGGATGCCGGTCTTGTCCGGCTCGGGCTCCCCCCGGGTGCGGTCCCACCGCCCGTACAGGCTGTTGAAGGCGATCCACTGAAATATGAGACGCTCGTCCGACTCTTCGGGACCCAGTTCCTCGACCCGCGCCAGCCAGCTGCACGCCCGGTGAAACCGGATGCACACCGGCTGGTACCGCCTGTTGTTCTTGACCCGCTCCTTGAACGGCTTCCACCGGCGGCGAAGCTGACGGACGGACAGCGGTTCCATCTTCGCAGGTTCCAGGGAGGGGTGCGGCGGAAACCACCGGTTTCCGGCACCATTCTCCCGGAACCGCGTTGCCGGTCAACCACGGCTGGAAACATGCCCGTGGTCAGCCGGACAGGGTCGCCGCAGACCGCGGCTGCTTGAGCGGGTATTCCTCCCACATCCGAACGGCCTCCCCCGGTCCTGCGGCCGCGGATTCCTGCCACCGGACGTACCCCGCCGACGGACTCAATTCCGGGGAGCGGTGCTGGGATTCCGACAACCCGGCGGCTCAAAGCCGGTGTGTGCACCCGTCTTGACCTCTACCGGGCGTCCCTTGCGGCCCTGCGGGCTCCACGCCGGGTGGTTTATTCGCCGAAGGCGCTCATGGCCGGTCCTCGTGACCCTCGCCTGGCGGGACCGGCCTGTCTTCCTGACGCCCAGCGGGGCGACTGGCCGGGGAATCCCCCGGAGTCGACGCCTCGGGAGACGCCGCTGGCGAGGCCGAGGCCTCGGGCGCGGCATCGGTGTCCGTCCGCGGCAGCAGATCCTCGTACAGCCGGCGGTGGGCCCGGCTGACGGCCTCGAAGGTCACCGTCAGCAAAAACCGGGTTTCGGCATTGATGCCCCGTACCACCGTCGGCGGGGCCCCATGCAGGGCAGCCAGACCTGCGGTTTCCAGGAGGGCTCCCTGCAGGAACTCCTGCAGGACCGGCTCACCGTCCAAGGCGGGCAGCGGGCGACGGGTGCGTCGTGAACGCGGGGCTTTGGCGTCCCGAATCGCACCCAGCAGCGTTTCCGGGTCGATAATGGCCTCCTGGCGTCTGGCATGTCGGTTGACTCGCTTGCTCATGGCTCCTCCCGGTCCGGAATCACCGCCGCGGAGAGGCCGGACGACGCCGCCCGGCCGGTCGCTCCCTGTATCCATGAACCATGGGTATGACAGGTCTGGTCGCACCTGCCGGGTTTCTGGAAAAAAGTTTCACACCGCCTCCGAATGGGTGGAAAAGAGGCCTGAGACCGGTGCCGCCGTGACTCCGGTGGCTTCGGTCGGCCAGGCCGGGCCCACGACCTGTCGGCCTGCCGGGCATGGTGTTATGCTGAACCTGCCGGCCGGCGTGAGGCCGGGGGCGAGTGGCCGGCCGTGGCGGGGGGCTGCTCACCGGCGGGATTTCGGCCCGCGGCACCGTCAGAAGGCCCTTCAGGAGACAGACCGATGCTCATCGTCATGGTCCACGTGCGCGTAAAGCCCGACTGCGTCGAAGCTTTTCGACAGGCCTCCATCGAAAACGCCCGCCAGAGCGTCCAGGAGGCGGGCATTGCCCGGTTCGACGTTCTGCAGCAGGCCGACGACCCCACGCGGTTCGTGCTGGTGGAGGTCTACCGCGATCAGGACGCCCCCGCCCGGCACAAGGAGACCGCCCATTACGCCCGCTGGCGCGACACCGTGGCCGACATGATGGCCGAGCCGCGGCACAGCACCCGGTACGCCAAGGCCTTTCCAGACGACGCGGGTTGGTGACGGCGCATCCCCCTGGAGGGCCCCGCTCCGTCGGGGCCGCGAAAACCTGGAGGGCCCCGCTCCGTCGGGGCCGGGAATGATGGACGGACCGCAAATGATGGACGCCGCGAATAACGGATCCGAGACAACCCGTGACCGCGGACGCGACGGAGCGCGTCCCTCCGGAACGGCGAATCCGGGACGCGACGGAGCGCGTCCCTCCGAGGGTCGTAAACAGCCCCGCTCAAGCCGTCACGCACCCGCGTTGGGGGGGCGACGCCCGATTCCGCGTGGACGCACCGCCCCGATTGGGTTACCATCCGCCCGCGTCCCGCGGGGTCGCGACCCGGTCGGCCCGGCGGGGTCGCAGCCCCACAAAGTTCGGTCCGGCAAGCCCGCCGGCCGTCGCAGGCGTGTGATCCGATTCGCCCGTTCAGTGAGGTGACCCGATATGGCCGATCCTGCCCCTTCCGTGCCCGACGAGGCCGGCCGGCCCTGGTACTCCGGCCTGAGCCGGTACCAGTGGTGGGTGCTGATCATCGCGTCCATGGGCTGGATGTTCGACACCATGGACCAGCAGTTCTTCAACCTCGGCCGCGGGCCGGCGATGAAGGAGGTTTTGAACGTCGATCCGATCGTGCCGGGGCTCAGGAAGCTCGGCGAGCACGCCCGGCCGAGCTACACCGCCGCCGACCTGCAGGAACTGGTCTCCCGGGGGGTACTGACCGACGCCCAGCGTGCCGGGCTGCTGGCCGGGGCCGGCGGGCGTCCGCGGGAAACCGTCACCCGCAAGGACGTGGCCGCGGTACTGGGCATGGAGGAACTCGGTCCAGGGTTCATCGCCGCCGGGCGAAAGGTGCTGGAGACCGCCGGCGTGCCGGATGGGCCGCTGGACAGGACCGCCCTGGATGAACTGGTCAAGCGTAACGTCGTGCCCGCCGAGGTGGCCGGGCGGCTGCTGGGGGCAGGCGAGGGGCCGGTGGACTATGACGCTCTGGCGAGGGCTCTGGGGTACGAGGCGGCCAAGACCCGCGCCGATCAGGCCGGCGACAACGCCACGATGGTCTTTGTCATGGGCTGGGCGATCGGTGGCCTGTTCTTCGGCTGGATCGGCGACTGGCTGGGGCGGGCCAAGACCATGGCCCTGACCATCCTGACCTACTCGATCTTTACCGGCCTCAACGGCCTGGTCCACGATGAAACCTGGTTCAACGTGCTGCGCTTCCTGACCGCCCTGGGCGTGGGCGGGGAGTTCGCCGCCGGGGCGGCCCTGGTGGCCGAAACCATGCCGGATCGTTCCCGGCCCGCGGCCCTGGGCACGCTGCAGGCCCTGTCGGCGGTGGGCAACATGCTCGCGGCGGTACTGGCGGCGCTGATCCTGCCCACGTTGGGCTGGCGGTGGCTGTTCGTCGTCGGGGCCCTGCCGGGCATCGTGGCGGTGTTCGTCTTCCTCAAGCTCAAGGAGCCCGAGAAGTGGCGCGAGGCCCGGGCCCGGTGGCTGGCCGAGCGGGCGGCGGGCGTGACCGCCAGGAAGTCCTCGTATGCCGGACTGCTGCTGGATTCGCGCTGGCGCGGGCGGGCGATCGTGGGCCTGCTGCTGGGCGTCGTGGGCGTAGGCGGGTTGTGGGGCGTGGCCTTCTTTACGCCGGAGCTCAACCGGCTGATCGCAAAGAACTACTCCCCGGAGCGTAAGGACGCCTTCGTCTCCGCGGCCTTCTTCCTGCAGCAGCTGGGGGCCTTCTTCGGCATCTCGGCCTACACCGTGCTGTCGCTGCGGATGGGCCGCCGGCCGGCGTTCGCGATCTTTTTCGCCCTGGCATTCCTGGTGGTCGGCTACACCTTCATCTTCGCCGACACCATCGCGGAGGCCTACGTTCTGGCCCCGCTGGTGGGTTTCGTGACCCTCGGACCGTTCGGCGGCTACGCGATCTACTTCCCCGAGCTGTTCCCCACGCGGCTGCGGTCCACGGGCGTGGGCTTCTGTTATAACGTCGGACGGTTCCTGGCCGGACTCGTCCCCAGCATCAAGGCCCGGCTCAAGGAGATGTTCATGGCCGGGACGCTCAGCCTGCCGCTGCTGGCCTCGGCGGTCAACGACTCCGAGCGGGCCATCCGCTACGGCTCGTTCGTGATGATCTTCATCTACCTCGTCGGGCTGGTGGTGGTGCTGTTCGCTCCCGAGACCAGGGGCCGGCCGCTGCCGGAGGACTGAACGCCGCCCCTCCCGGCGCTGATCGCCTTTCTCGCCCGCGCCGTAACGGGCGATGTCTCTGTCGGCCGCCGATGGCGGAGACCCTCTCGCCATGGAAATCCGGGCGCTCTTGCCCCGAAATCGCTACCACGCCGGTCCGCTGCGCCAGGCCCGGTCCAGATCGGCCACGTTCAGGCTGAAACCACCGCTCCCGTCAGGCGCGCGCACAACGAACCGCTCATCGGGACGCGTCCGTCCCAATGACGTGAACGCCACGCCCGTCAGGGAGCCCGCCTCCCGCTCCATACGGCCGACCGCATCCGCGGTGACCTGAAGCACGTAGCCGCA